>JBKPOU010000156.1:0-12454 GCA_046733255.1 Pseudomonadota bacterium | reverse complement strand
CCCTGGATGCGCTCGGGAAGCATCTCGTAATAGGTGTCGGGCGTGTCCTGGAAGGGGATGCCGCGCGCACGGATGATGTCGACGGACTTGTAGATATCGTCGGAGCCGAGCGCGATGTGCTGGATGCCCTCGCCCTTATATTCGCGCAGGAACTCCTCGATCTGGCTCTTGTCGTCCTGGCTCTCGTTCAAGGGGATGCGGATCTTGCCGCAGGGCGAGGTCATCGCCTTCGAGAAGAGGCCGGTCTGCTTCCCCTCAATGTCGAAGTAGCGGATTTCCCGGAAGTTGAAGAGCTTCTCATAGAAGTCGGCCCAGACGGCCATCCGGCCGCGGTGCACGTTGTGCGTCAGATGGTCGATGTAGGTGAGCCTGGAATCGGCGTCGGCCATCCGTTGCTTCCAGTCGGGGTGAAAGTCGAAGTCGACGTCGTAGATGCTTCCCTTGTCGCCGTAACGGTCGACGAAGAAGAGGCGCGAGCCGCCGATTCCCTCGATCGCGGGGATGTCGAGCTCGCCGTCGCCCTTGCTCACTTCGACGTTGGTCGCACCGAGCTTCAACGCGCGCTCGTGAGCGGTCCTCGCATCCTTGACCCGGAAAGCCATGGCGCAGGCGCTGGGACCGTGGGCCTTCGCATAGTCATCGGCATAGCTGCCGGGCTCGGCATTGATCACGAAGTTGCAGTCGCCCTGCTTGTGGAGCGTGACGTCCTTAGTCTTGTGGCGAGCGACCTCCGGAAAGCCCATCTTCGTGAACAGCGAGCGAAGCAGCTCGATGTCCGGAGCGGTATATTCGACGAACTCGAATCCGTCGGTGCCCATCGGGTTTTCGAGACCGAGCGGCCCGACTTCCAGAGTGGCGGTCGCCATCGTCATTCTCCTTCGCCGCCCAACTGCGCTTCGCGATGCTCTATTTCAAGGGAATCGCATTTCGTCATTGCGAGGAGCGTCGCGACGAAGCAATCCAGCTGGACTGCTTCGCTATGCTCGAAGTGACGAGGAGGGATTATGGACGCGCCCCAGGGCTGGACGTACGCAGAAGATGGCAAGGCGCTCGTGCGGACCTTCAGGTTCAAGGACTTCTCGGAAGCCTTCGCCTTCCTGACACGGGTCGCACTTCACGCCGAGAAGGTCGATCATCATCCGGAATTCACGAGCGTCTGGAATCGCGTCGATTTCCGGCTGACGAGCCACGACGCCGGTGGAGTGACGGAGCGCGACGGCAAGCTCGCCGGGGCAATCGGCGAGCTTGCGGGACCGGCGCCGAGATGAAGATCGCCTGCATCGGCGGCGGTCCTGCGGGGCTATATTTCGCCATCTCGATGAAGCTCCGCGACCCGAGCCACGAGATCGAGATATTTGAGCGCAATGCGCCGGGCGTGACGTTCGGCTGGGGAGTCGTCTTCTCCGACCAGACCGTGGAGAACCTCGAGCGCAACGACCCGGCATCGGCGAAGATCATCGCCGACGAATTCGCTCACTGGGACGATATCGACGTCCACATCAGGGGCGAGACGATCGCCTCCTCGGGTCACGGCTTCATCGGCATCGGCCGCAAACGGCTGCTCGAAATCCTGCAGGGCCGAGCGCGCGAGCTCGGGGTCACGCTGCACTTCGAAGCCGAGTGCGACCCCTCGCAATCGAAGTGGAAGGCGTACGATCTCGTCATCGCCGCCGACGGGGCCAACTCGCGCTTCCGCGATGCTCATTCCGATGCTTTCCAGGTCGACATCGACGTCCGCGCCAACAAGTTCGTCTGGCTGGGCACCAGCAAGGTGTTCGACGCCTTCACTTTCGCGTTCGAGAAGACCGAGCACGGCTGGGTCTGGGCGCATGCCTATCGCTTCGCGCCGGACTGCTCGACCTTCATCGTCGAATGTTCAGAGGAAACGTGGCGCAGCTTCGGCTTCGACCGGATGAGCCAGGACGAAAGCATCGCCGCCTGCGAACGGCTCTTCGCGAAATATCTCGACGGGCACTCGCTCCAGTCGAATGCAAGCCACCTCATCGGTTCCGCGGCGTGGCTGAATTTCCGCCGGATCAAGTGCGACAATTGGGCTGTCGGGAACGTCATCCTCCTGGGCGATGCTGCCCATACGGCTCATTTCTCGGTGGGCTCGGGCACAAAGCTAGCGCTCGAAGATGCGATCAAGCTGGCCGAGGTGCTAAATCGCTCCGGCCTGTCGCGCGATGCCGCGCTGTTCGAATATCAGGCCGAGCGAAACCTCGAGGTCCTCAAGCTGCAGAACAGCGCGCGCAACTCGACCGAGTGGTTCGAGACGCTCGACCGCTACCTCCATTTCGAGCCGCTGCAGTTCGCTTATTCGCTGCTGACCCGGAGCCAGCGGATCAGCCATGAGAACCTCCGGCTCCGCGACCGCGAATGGCTCGAAGGCGTCGAGCGCTGGTTCTGGAAGCGAGCGACCGACGGCCGGTCGAACAAGACCGCGCCGCCGATGTTCGCTCCGTTCAGGATGCGCGGGATGGAGGTCGAGAACCGGATCACGGTCTCGCCGATGGCCATGTATTCGGCGGTCGACGGCGTGCCCAATGACTTCCATTTCGTCCATTACGGCGAGCGGGCACTGGGCGGTGCGGGTCTCCTGTTCACCGAGATGACCTGCGTGTCGCCGGAAGGCCGGATTAGCCCCGGCTGCACCGGCATGTGGAACGCCGATCACGTGGCCGCGTGGAAGCGGATCGTCGATTTCGTTCATGCGAACAGCAAGGCGAAGATCTGCCTCCAGCTCGGCCATTCCGGCGGCAAGGGCTCGACGCGGCTCGGCTGGGAGGGCGACAACATGCCGCTCACGGAGGGCAACTGGCCGGTGATGGCCGCGAGCGACGTCGCCTGGTCGCCGGTGAACCAGGTACCCGAGCCAATGACCCGGGCCAACATGGACCGGGTCCGTGATGAGTTCGTCGCCGCGGTGGACATGGGAATCGAGTGCGGATTCGACATGGTCGAGCTGCACGCGGCCCATGGATATCTGCTCTCCGGATTCCTGACTCCGCTGCAAAACCGGCGCACCGATGACTATGGAGGCAACCTCGAGAACCGCCTTCGCTACCCGCTCGAAGTGTTTCGGGCGATGCGCGACGCCTGGCCGAAGGACCGTCCGATGTCGGTCCGAATCTCGGCCACAGACTGGGTCGGAGAAGGGGGCATCACGCCCGACGATGCCGTCGAAATCGCCGAAGCGTTCCGCAGCGAGGGGGCCGACCTGATCGACGTGTCGGCCGGCCAGACCTCGACCGACGCGAAGCCTGTCTATGGCCGAATGTTCCAGACGCCCTTTTCCGACAAGCTGCGCAACGAGGGCCATCTCGCGACCATGGCAGTCGGCAACATCTACGAGCCGGACCACGCCAATTCGATCCTTGCGGCGGGCCGCGCCGATTTGGTCGCGCTCGCTCGCCCGCACCTGATCGACCCCTTTTGGACCCTGCGCGCAGCGGCAGCGCTCGACTATCGCGATATCCACGTACCGCCGCAGTATCTCAACGGGCAGGCCCAGCTGGCGCGGAACCTGAAGCGCGAAGCGGAGGCGGCTGCGGCCTTGCGCGTTTAGCCAGCATTGGCTTGGCCGCGTCAGGGACCTCGGCGGGACTCGGCAGCCGTCAGCCGCATCGCGCGACGGGCGTCCGTCGGCGTCCGGTGGAATCGGCTCCGGTACCAGTTGCTGAACGAGGCGAGGCTGGAATAGCCGAGGAGATGAGCGACGTCCGTAAGTCTCAAATGCCGGCTCGCGAAATGCTGGCTGACCTGTTGCACCCGAACCCGGTCGAGCAAGTCGCTAAACGCTGCGTCCTCGCGTTCGAGCCGCCGCTGAAGCGTCCTGATGTTCGTTCCAAGCGCGTGCGCGACTTCGCCAATCGACGCTCGGCCGGCCGGGAGCAGAATCCTGATCGATTGCTCGACCTCTTCCGCGATTGTCCGATCGCTTGGGGAAATAATTGCGCGGACAAGCTCACGCGCATGGGTCGCAAGCGCCATGTGCGAAAGCGGATTCCTGCGGTCCATGTCTGCTTTCGCGACGACGATTCCGTCGAAGTCGGACCCGAACTGCAGCGGGCAGTCGAACAGGCGGTCGTAAATCGGGCGGTCGGACCGGCCGGGCCGCTCGTAACTGAAGCTCACGCAGTGCGGACGCCACCGTTCGGGCAGGACCGACCGGCACAATTTGTAGAGGACGCCAAGGGCGAGATCGCTCACCTGGCGCGAATGAACCGGCGGATCGAGAGCGAAATGCTCCCGCAGGAAAATCGCCTCGTCATGATCTTCCACCTGCAAGGTGAGGTTGGAGTTGATCCGGCTCCGATACTCCGAAAGGACCTCGAGCACTTCCCCGAGAGTCGGCTGATGAACGATTAGGAGGCTGAGGAGGCCGATGTCCGACAGCTGCCGATGCTCGGCCATCCTGAGGCCGAATGTCATGCAGTCGGACGCCCCGGCGCTTTCTTCGAGCAGCTGGACCACCGATCTGGCGGGGAGCATCGATTCGGGATCGTTCAGCATCGAACGCGTCAGCCCGGCCCGGCGAAGCAGCGGAGCGACGTCGAGCCGAAGCTGCTCCGCGACTGCGAAATAGCCGGTCAGCGATGCGGCTCGGACGAGTTCCAATCGACCTCCAGGTGTCGCCAGCTATTCAAGAAATGTCGCGATACATGAAAATCTGCAAGCCCAGTGATGCTACAGCGCCGGCAGAATTCAATCCGGAAAGATACCCTTGGCGAAAGCTGTTCGTTTTTATGAAGCGGGGGGGCCAGAAGTGCTCCGCCTGGAAGACGTTCCCACCGGGGATCCCGGCGAGGGCGAAGTTCGAATCCGGCACGTCGCGGTCGGGCTGAACTTCGCCGATACCTATTTCCGACAAGGCTATTACCCGGTGCCGCTTCCCAACGGCATGGGCGTGGAGGCATCGGGCGTGATCGAGGCGGTCGGTCCCGGAGTCAACGGATACAGGATCGGCGATCGTGTGACCTACACCGGTAGTCCGCTCGGCGCTTATTCGACCGAGCGGGTCATGCCGGTCGGCCCCCTGCTCAAGCTGCCCATCGACATCGACCATCAAACCGCGGCGGCAATGACCATGCGCGGGCTGAGCGCCGCTTACTGGCTGCTCAAGACCAATCCGTGGATGACGGCCGGCGACACGATCCTTCTCCATGCAGCAGCCGGCGGCGTGGGCCTGATCGCGTCTCAATGGGCGAAACTGCTTGGCCTGCGGGTTATCGGAACGGTTTCAAGCGAGGCGAAAGCCGAGCTTGCGAGGGCACATGGCTGCGACGAGATCATCTTCTACCGCCGCGAGGACGTGCCGTCCCGTATCAAGGAGCTGACGGACGGCGAAGGCGTCACGACGGTCTTCGACACGGTGGGCAAGGATACGTTCGAAGGCTCGCTAAAGTCGCTCAAGCGGCGCGGAGTGCTGGTCGGATGCGGCACGGCCTCCGGCCCGTTCCCGCCGATCGACGCGCTTCGGCTTGCGATGCAGGGGTCGGTCTATTTCACGCGGCCGGCGCTTGCCGACTACATCGCCGATCCGGTGGAGCGCGCGGAGCTGTCGAGCGCCCTGTTCGACCATGTCGCGAGCGGCAGGATCAAGATCGAGATCAACCAGCGGTACGGACTCGACGAAGCGGCCCGGGCTCACTGGGACCTGGAGGCGGGAAGGACGACGGGATCGTCGATCTTCGTAATCGCGTGAAGGTCGAGAAGCTCACCACGCACATCGGTGCGGAACTGGGCGGGGTCAGCCTCGCCGAAGCGGTCACAAATGACGACCTGTTCGGCGAGATCAGGCAGGCGCTGCTCGCGCACAAGGTGCTGTTTCTTCGCGACCAGGACATCAGCAAGGCCGAACATGTCGCCTTTGCGAGGAGATTCGGCGAGCTCGAAGACCACCCGGTCGCCGGCAGCGATCCCGACAATCCGGGGCTGGTCTGCATCTACAAGGACCTCACTTCGCCGCCCGATCACTATGAGAATGCCTGGCATTGCGACGCCACCTGGCGGGAAATCCCACCGATGGGCGCCGTCCTGCGCTGCGTCGAATGCCCGCCTGTCGGAGGGGATACCGTCTGGGCGGACATGGCCCAGGCCTACGAAGACCTGTCCGACCGGATGAAGCAGAGCATCGAGGGCCTATTCGCCCGTCACTCGATCGAGGCGACCTTCGGCGCGCGGATGCCGATCGAAAAGCGCCACGGCCTGAAGGCGCAATATCCCGACGCCGAGCATCCGGTGGTCCGAAAGCATCCCGAAACCGGCGAGAGGGTTCTGTTCGTGAACAGCTTCACGACGCACTTCACGAACTTCCACACCGCACGCAATGTGCGTTTCGGCCAAGACTTTGCGCCGGGCGCATCGAACCTTCTCAATTATCTGATCTCACGCGCGGCGATCCCCGAATATCAGGTGCGGTGGCGCTGGCGCCCCAACAGCGTCGCCATCTGGGATAACCGGTGCACCCAGCATTACGCGGTCATGGATTACTGGCCCGCCGTCCGGAAAATGGAGCGCGCGGGAATCATCGGCGACAAGCCCTACTGACGGAGACGAGCCATGCAGTTCATGGACGATAGCCTGCTGCCCGAAAACCAGGATCCGCTGGTTATTCAGGTCGCGCCTTATGCGCCGAGCTTCCTGCCGCGCGATTCCGACGACATCCCGGTATCGATGGCCGAGCAGGTGCAGAAGGCGGTCGACTGCTACAATGCGGGCGCGACCGTACTCCACGTCCACGTGCGCGAGCCGGACGGCAAGGGATCGAAGCGTCTGGAGATGTTCAACGAGATGCTCGATCGGCTCCGCACGGCCGTGCCCGGAATGATCCTGCAGGTCGGCGGTTCGATCAGCTTTGCCCCGAAGGACGAGGGCGAGGCGGCCAAATGGCTGACCGACGACACGCGCCACATGCTTGCGGAGCTGAACCCGGCGCCCGACCAGGTCACCATCGCGATCAACACCAACCAGATGAACGTGATGGAGCTCATTACCGACGAGGACGCGGCCGGTACCTCGATGGGTGAGCCAGACTACAAGCACGCCTATACCGAGATGTATTACGAAAGCGGCCCAGGCTTCGTGAAGGAGCATCTGAAGCGGCTCGTCGGCGCGGGAATCCAGCCCCACTTCATGATCGGGTCGATCAAGGATCTCGAGACAGTCGAGCGGATCGTCCGACAGGGTCAATATATGGGCCCTTACGTGCTTAACTGGGTGTCCATCGGGGGTGGTCACGATGGACCGAACCCGCGCAACCTGATGGAATTCATCAACCGCGTTCCGCAGAACGCGGTCCTGACGGTCGAGGGCCTGATGCGCCACGTCTACCCGCTTTGCACCATGGGCATTGCGATGGGACTGCACGTCCGCGTCGGGCAGGAGGACAACCTCTATGGCCGCCGGGGCGAGCGCGCCACGTCCGTCCAGCAGATCGAGAAAATGGTCCGTCTTTCCGAGGAGCTGTGGCGCCCGGTCGCGACCGCCGAGCAGGCGCGGGAAATCTACAAGATCGGGACCTTCTATTCGAGCGTCGACCAGACTCTCGAGGCGAACGGCTGGCTTCCCAACCGCAAGCCGTCTCCGACAGTCCGACGCGAAGCCGCGTGATCCATTCGCCGATCGATGTCCCGCGCAAAATCCCGGCGTACGCCTGGGTTGTGTTCGCGCTTACCTTCGGCCTGCTGATCTCCGATTACATGGCGCGGCAGGTGCTGAATGCCGTGTTCCCGCTGCTGAAGGCGGAGTGGAACCTGACCGACGGCCAGCTCGGTTTCCTCTCGGGCGTCGTCGCGCTGATGGTCGGGCTCCTGACCTGCCCGATCTCCCTGCTCGCCGACCGTTGGGGGCGGGTGAAGAGCATCGCCGCGATGGCCTGCGTGTGGAGTGCCGCAACCCTGTATTGCGGAGTTGCCGAGACTTACGGTCAGCTACTCGCCGGACGGGTCGTCGTCGGCATTGGCGAAGCCGCCTACGGAAGCGTCGGAATAGCGGTGATCCTGAGCGTCTTTCCAAGGCATTTGCGGGCAACGCTAACGGGTGCCTTCATGGCTGGCGGGCTGGCCGGACAGATGCTGGGCGTCAGCATGGGCGGCGCCATCGCCGCTTCCCACGGCTGGCGAATGGCCTTCATCGCAATCGGCATCGGCGGCCTGATGCTTGCAGTCGCTTATGCGACACTGGTCCGCGATTCCCTGCTTCAGGCCAACGACAATTGCGACCGTGCGAAGTTCACGATGGCCAGCCTCAAGTCCCTGTTCTCCGGGCGCAGCCTGAATTGCTCCTATGTGGCAAGCGGCCTTCAGCTGTTCGTCGCCGCAGCCATCGCGGCGTGGTTGCCGACCTATTTCGTCCGCTACTACGACTTGCCGTTGGGAAAAGCGGCTTCTCTGGCGGCAATCTTCCTCGGCATCGGCGGTGCCGGCATGGTTGGTTGCGGGATCGCCAGCGACCGGCTGGTCAGCGATAGCAATAAGCGCGCGTTGCTCGCAGGCGGATTCTGCCTTGGCTCGGCTTTGTCGGTCGGCGCAGCCTTCGCCGTGGGTCCGGGAATGCCGCAGGTCCTGCTTCTGGGACTCGCCATGTTCTTCGCCGCTTCGACTGCGGGACCCGCAGGAGCAATGGTCGCGAACCTTACTCCCAAGGCGCTGCACGGAACTGCCTTCGCGGTGCTGACCCTGGCCAACAACGCCTTCGGCCTGGCCGCCGGACCGATCGTCACCGGCTGGCTGGCCGATCGCATCGGGCTGCTAGGCGCCATGCAGTGGCTGCCTGCGGCGAGCCTCGCGGCAGCGCTGGTTTTTCTCGCCGCTGCACGCGGCGCCCAGCCTGAACACGCCACACCGCGAACCGCATGAAGTTCCAGCCCGTGGTTCCCGCGGCGGCGCTCGCCGGCGTCGTCCCCGGCCTTGCCGCGTCCATGCTTATCGCCGGCGCCGCAGGGCTGGCCGCCACAGGGACGAACGGACCGGTAATGTTGTTCGCATTGCTGTTCGGAATGGCGGTGAATTTCCTCGGGAGACGCCCGGCCTTCGCGGCGGGGATCGCGTTCACCTCGAAATTCGTGCTCCGCCTCGGGGTCGCCCTTCTCGGCTTCCGGATCACGCTGGGCGACGTAATCGGGCTTGGGTGGGGACCGGTGCTCCTGGTGATTGCGGCGATCGCGCTCACCGTAGGCTGTTCGGTCCCGGCCGCCCGCCGGATGGGCTTCGATCCCAGGTTCGGCATCCTGTCGGGCGGCGCGACCGCTATCTGCGGAGCGTCGGCGGCGATGGCCTTGTCGGCGGCGATGCCCGACCATCCGAAGAAGCAGTTCGCGACCCTGTTCACGATCGTCGGGGTCTCGACCCTGTCGACCGCGGCGATGGTGCTTTACCCGGCGATTGCGCGCGTCCTGGGCCTCGACGCGCACCATGCCGGAATCTTCATCGGCGCCTCTGTCCACGACGTCGCGCAGGTGATCGGCGCCGGCTATGCGATCTCGCCTGAAGCCGGCGATACCGCGACGATCGTCAAACTGGCGAGGGTCGCAATGCTTCTCCCCGTCATTCTCGCGGTCGGGTTTTACACCCGGCCACCGGAAACCTCGGCGCAGGACAGGCCTCCGCTTCTTCCCTGGTTCGTGACCGCATTTGCGTTGCTTGTCGTTGCCGGCAGCGTGCTTTCGGTTCCGGCGTTGCTGCGCGATGCGGGCAACGGCGCCTCACGCTTCTGCCTGATCGCCTCGATCGCTGCGCTTGGAGTGAAGACACGCTTGGCGGACATCGTCTCGGCGGGGTGGAAGCCAGTCGTTCTGATGGTCGCACAGACCGCGTTCATCGCCGGCATTGCGCTGGCATCGATCCTCGCCGGATGGGTCTGAGTCGCGAAAGCTTTCCAGCGAACTGTCGTGAATCCAAAAGTTCTTGGCGTCGAGACGAAAATACGCGCCGCGAACATGCCTAAACGTCTCGTCCCTTATCGGGAGGGGTTCCAGCTACATGAATAACAAGCGTTTCCTGACGCGCGTCAGTGCGGTCTCGTTGGCTATCGGCCTCTTTTCGTCTCCGGGTGTTGCGCAAGACTCCGCCGAGACCGCAATCACCGATGCAGCAGCGTCGGACGCGGTTGCTTCCGCCGAGCCCACGACCATCGACGCAGCAGTACAAGAAGCGGCTCCTCCCGCGGACAGCGGTGGCGGCGACATTGTCATAACCGCCCAGAAGCGCGCGGAAAACGTCCAGGATGTGCCGATCTCGGTCGCCGCCTTCTCCGGCAAGACTCTGGAAAAGAACAACGTCGTAAACCTCGAAGGCCTGACCAAGGTCACTCCCAACCTGAGTGTCGCCAAGGGTGCGCAGACGTCTTACGTCCGCCTCGCCATCCGCGGCATCGGCGCTGCCAGCAACACGACCGTGGAACCGAGCGTCGCCGTCTTCCTCGACGGCGCCTACGTACCGCGCGTCGGCGCAGTCATCAGCTCGCTGCTAGACATGGAAAGCGTCGAAGTGCTTCGCGGCCCGCAGGGAACCCTGTTCGGCCGTAATGCGAGCGTCGGCGCTGTTTCCTTCCACACCGCACAGCCGAAGTTCGGCGATCTCGCTGGGGAAGTCAGCGGCGAGATCGGCACCGGCGACCGCTACAAGGTGAGCGGCTATGTCAATGTCCCCGTTAGCGACCATGCGGCGTTCCGCTTCGCGGGCTCGCAGCAGTGGTTCAAGGGCTATTGGCACAACGACCTCGACGACAAGCAGGTCGGCGGCACGGACGATACGATCCTCCGCGGAAGCTTCCGCGCCGAAACCGGCCCTTTCGAATGGGTCTTCCGCGCCGATTATGCGAAGATTTCCGGTGATGGCGTGACCAACATCGACTTCGACCGGAGCACCGTGAACGAACAGCAGTGGGCGTTCTTCAGCGGTCTGCTTGGCGCTCCGGACACGGACCTCAACGACAGCACGATGAACCAGTTTCTGACGGCCGACGTCGACGACGAGCAGTGGGGGTTGAACAGCACGCTCTCCTGGGATGTCGGCGGCGGTTCGACGGTGCGGCTCATCGACGCCTATCGCGACTGGCAGAACGAGCAGCTCGACGGCGACGTGATCTTCACGCCGAGCCGAATCCTGTCGCGGACCGCGCCCTATGATTCCAAGAGCCAGAATCATGAGCTCCAGTTCATCTCGCCGACCGGGGAGTGGCTCGATGGGCGGCTCGATCTCGTCGCGGGCCTCTATTACTTCCACGAGAAGTATCGCCAGGGCGAGCGGCTACGCCTGAACGACCAGTTCTGCACCATCGTGCCGCCCACGCCACTGCCATCACCGCCATTTCCGCCGAACTCGACGAGGCAGTCCTTGTGTCTCGGCATCCTGGCCATGAATGGCGGAACCCTGGAGGACGCGGCGGTCCAGGACGTCCACCAGACGACCGACAGCTACGCGGCCTACGCGCAGGCGAACTTCCACTTCACCGACCAGATCTTCGCGACAGTCGGCGGACGGTACAGCAAGGACGAGAAGGAAGGATCCTACGACCAGCAGGCCCACCCCCTGCTGGCCACGACGGTCCGCGCTCCGGAAACGCTTACCCTTCCGGACATCAGCGACAACAGGTTCACTTATCGTCTTGCTCTCAATTATGAGCCGAACGACGACCTGCTGTTCTTCGGCAGCTATTCGACCGGCTACAAGTCAGCGGGTTACAATTCGGGGGCCGGTTTCCCGGCAGTCACGCAACCGGGCGGACCCAACACTCCGGTGATTCCCGAACGGCGCGTCTTCGACCGCGAGACGACCGACGATTGGGAGCTTGGCGCGAAGACCAGCTGGCTCGACCACAAGCTCACCCTGAACCTCACGCTCTACCGGATGAACATCAAGGGCTTCCAGGACCGCTCGTTCGACGGCACCAGCTTCACCGTCCGCAACGCCGGCAACCTGCGCCACCAGGGATTCGAATTCGACGGCATCGCCAAGCCGATGCGCAACCTGTCGTTGTTCGCCAGCCTCGCCTACCTCGATTCCGAATTTACCGATTATCCCAACGCATCGGGCCTGCCCGGCTTCCCTCTGGGGACCGTCCAGGACCTCAAGGGAAAGCCCGCGACGTTCGCGCCGAAGTGGAGCGGGCGTGTCGGCTTGGACTGGGGCGGCGAGATCGGGTCCAGAGGCTATAGCTGGGACGTCACGTCCAACCTGAGCTTCGTCTCGAAGCAGTTCGGCGGGCTTATCAACGACGCCAACCCGCAGACGATCATCGACGGCTATGCGCTTTTGGGCGCGCGCGCGACACTCAACGGGCCGGGCGACCGCTGGTCGCTCTCCTTGTTCGGCAACAACCTGTTGGACAAGCAGTACGAAGCGGGGAACCTGTACCAGTTCCTCGGCGCCAACCTTAAGCTTGGCAATCCGGTCACCGGCGGCATGGCCGTCCGCCGGCTGCACGCCGATCCGCGCACAATCGGAGCGTC
>JBKPOU010000155.1:0-9782 GCA_046733255.1 Pseudomonadota bacterium | reverse complement strand
AATGTCGAGCTTCTCTATTCCTCCTCGGGCCTCGGCTATGCAGGCGACCCGAATGGAGCGGACGTGTCCCCGCTTGTGACAGTCCAATTGACGGACTTGCAGTTCAGGCCACTGACTGCGCTACTATTGGCGACTTTTGATATGCCAACGTTTACAACGAGTTTGACCGCGGAAGACCTTCGCGGTGCTCAATCGAATTAGGGTGTTTGATGACGGCGTATTCTGAGAATGAAACTGTAAGCGGCTGGCGGCCGCAGCGGCGTGAAGCGCCGCTGCGCTTGTACCTGACCAATTCGGAGGGTGACAGTTCCGATCTTGTCGGGGTTCGCGCCGCGGGCCTGCCGCTGGAGCTGAATCTCGTTCCGATCACCGACTGGATCGATCCCGACGAGCTGAACGGATCGGCCGCCGCGGTGGTCGAGGTCGACGCTTCGACGCCGGCGTCCATCAAGCGCTTCCAGAAACTCGCGAAGATCACGGACCGGCCGCTGATTGCCGCCGCTTACGATCCTCCCTTGAGCCTGGTGCGCTCGCTGCTTCGGGACGGCGCTTCCGACGTCCTGCCACTGCCGATCGATCTCGCCGACCTCGAAACGGCGCTTCAGCAGATTAACAAGGCGGCTGGCGCCGCCGCGGCCCATGAAGCCGTTGGGCCAATAGACAAATCCAAGGTCATCAGCATCCTCAAGTCCGCGGGTGGCGTCGGAGCGACATCGCTCGTCTCTCAGCTTGCCGCGCGGTTCGCGGTCAAGGAATCGCGACGCGGCCGCGAAGCCTGCCTGCTCGACCTCGACGTGCAGTTCGGCGATGCAGCCTTCCAGCTTGGCCTCCACCCGACACTTTCAGTCGCGGACCTCCTTGAAGCCGGCCCAAGGCTCGACGGCTCTCTAATCAGGGCGACGACGGCTCGCCATTCGAGCGGCCTCAACGTCATCGCCGCCCCGCGCGAGCTGATGCCGGTTGAGGGCCACTCCGCCGATGATTTCATCCGAATCGTCGACATCGCAGCGCACGAGTTCGGGACCGTGTTTGTCGAGCTCCCGACCAATTGGACCAACTGGTCGCTGTCGCTGCTCGCCCGGTCCGACCTGGTGCTGGTCATCGCCGAGCTCAGCGTGACGAGCATCAACCGCGCCCGGCGGCAGATCGAGCTTCTGAGGACCGAGGGACTCGGGGACCTCGAGTACCGGATTGTGATCAACCGATTCGACAAGGGCCAGCTGCGCGCCATCCGGTTTTCGGATGTCAGCGATGCCCTTGGCTACCCGATCACGCAGACGGTTACCAACGATCCGGCGACCATGCGCACGGCATCGGACCGCGGAGTGACGATCGACGAAGTGAAACGTAAAAGCGCAGTCGGCAAGGACATCGATTCGCTCGATGCCGCAGTCGCCGCCGCCCTCGGATTGGAGCGTTGACGATGTGGCAGGTCAAGAAACCGGGTCAAAGGGGACCTGCTTCAGCGGCAACCGCCGTGACCCTCGACGATGCACCGGCGTCGAACGATGACCAGCGCCTGGTGACGCTCGGCGATGCCGGCGCCTTCACCCAGCGCGACGCGCACACCGACCTCAAGGTCCAGCTTCACCAGAGCCTGATCGATCTCATCAACCTGTCCGCGCTCGACAAGATGTCCCGCGAGCAGATCGAGGCCGAGGTCGGTCATATCATCTACGACGAGCTCAAGAAGCAGAACCATGCCCTCAATCAGAACGAGCGCAAGCAGCTGGTCGGCGATGTCCTCGACGAGCTCCTCGGCCTCGGGCCGCTGGAGCCTCTGCTTAAGGATTCGACGATCACCGACATTCTGGTGAACGGCCCGACGCGAGTATTCGTGGAGCGCTTCGGCATTCTCGAGCCGACTCCGGTCCGTTTCAAGGACGAGAAGCACCTCCTCCGGATCATCCAGAAGATCGTCTCGGCGGTCGGCCGGCGGGTCGATGAGTCCTCGCCGATGGTCGACGCCCGGCTCGCGGACGGGAGCCGCGTCAATGCGGTCGTTCCGCCGCTCGCGCTCGACGGATCGCTCCTTTCGATCCGCAAATTCGCCCGCGTGCCGATCAGCATGGAGCGGCTCATCGAGATCGGAAGCATCCCGCTGCAGATCGCGGAAGTGCTCAAGGCGATCGTTGCATCGCGCCGTGACGTGCTGATCTCGGGGGGCACCGGTTCAGGCAAAACCACTCTGCTGAACGCCATGTCGGCTTCAATCGACGGCCGCGAGCGAATCGTCACGATCGAGGATTCGGCCGAACTTCAGCTTCAGCAGCGCCACGTCGTCCGGCTTGAGACCCGGCCCGCCAACATCGAGGGGAAGGGCGAGATCACGCAGCGCGAGCTCGTCAAGAACGCGCTTCGCATGCGCCCCGACCGGATCATCGTCGGCGAAGTTCGCGCAGGCGAGGCCTTCGACATGCTCCAGGCGATGAACACCGGTCACGAAGGATCGATGACCACGGTCCACGCCAACACGCCGCGCGACGCATTGTCCCGTGTCGAGCAGATGATCGGAATGAGCGGGATCGACATCCCCCCCCGTTCGGCGCGCGCGCAGATTGCCTCCGCAATCCACGTCGTCATCCAGGTGTCGCGCCTCAGCGACGGGCGCCGCAAGCTGACCAGCGTCGCCGAGATCACGGGTATGGAAGGCGATGTCATCACGATGCAGGAGATCTTCCGCTTCCGGCAGACTGGCATTGCCGCCGACGGCCAAGTCAGCGGCAAGTTCGAGGCGACGGGCATCCGTCCGCGCTTCATCGACCACTTTTCCACTCACGGGATCAACCTCCCCGCGAGCCTGTTCCGACCTGACGCGCAGATCGACGCGTGAACGACACCTGGATCAAAGCAATCGTCCTGACGTGCGTGTTCGGCGCCGTCCTGTTGGGGGTCGAGACCTTGATCCGCTGGTACGCCGAGAGTCGCGAGCATGTGAAAGCCATCAATTTTCGCCTGAAGCTCATCGGGGAAGGCCGGACCCGCGGCGAAACCTTGAGCATCCTGAGGGAGCGCCGCGCCAATCTGGAGGCGAGTGCGCCGCCGGCTTTGCGCTCGATCGCGAGAAGCTTCGACCGCACGGTCTCGGCGGCACGGATCCGGATGGCGTCGTCGCGCCTGTTCATGCTGATGGCGCTGATTCCCGTCTTCGTCTTCATCCTCCTCATCGTGCTGGTGACCGCCAGCGGCGGAGCGATCAACTTCGGGCGGCTGCTATTGCTGGCGACATTCGCTGTCGCGATCGGCCTCGGGGTTCCGCTCATGTTCCTTCGCTTCAAGGCCACGCGGACCAGGCGGCGGATGGAGGAGCAGTTTCCCGTCGCGCTGGATGTCTTCGTCCGCGGACTGAGGGCAGGCCACCCGGTGGCCGCGGCCCTTGACCTGCTTACCGTGGAGATGCCCGATCCGCTCGGTTCCGAGTTCGGTACCGTCATCGATGAAGTTACCTATGGCGCAGATCTTCGCGATGCGCTGGCCGACCTCGCCGAACGCTGGGACATGGACGATATAAGGATGTTCGTGGTGTCGCTCAGCATTCAGAGCGAGACAGGCGGCAACCTAGCGGAAATCCTCGAGAACCTATCGCGCGTGATCCGCGAAAGGGCGGCAATGATGATGAAGGTTCGGGCCTTGTCCAGCGAGGGCAGGATGACCGCGATCATGCTCACCGGACTGCCGATCTTCGCGTTCACCTTGCTCTTCATCATTCAGCCGTCATTCTACCTGGCCGTCGCCGACGATCCCTGGTTCGTGCCCGGCTTCGCCATGTTGATCATCCTCTACTGCATCGGATTCTACACCATTCGCCGAATGGTCGACCTGAAGGTCTGAGATGGCTGAACTGATCGCCACGACTCCGCTTCTCAAGCTCGCCGTCCTGGCGGCCCTGTTCGTGCTGGTTGCGGGCGTGACCTACATGGCAGCTGGAATGATCTCGGCGCGCCAGGTTGCGCGCCAGCGCCTGCTGGCTTCCGGAGGAGGGATCGACGATTCCACGAGGCTCGTTCCCACGCTTCGCAACGACCAGACAAATGCTGCGTGGCTGAGGCTGGTCAACCAGATCGAGAAGTCGGGGCTCTCGCTCGTCGACACCAAAGACGAATCCTTGCGGCGCAGGCTCGCCGCGGCCGGCTACACGGCACCCTATGCACCGCGGGTGTATACTCTGGTTAGACTTGGGCTGGTCGTCGGCCTGCCGATGTTTGTGGGCTTCCTGTTCTGGCTGAGCGGCAGTGCACCAGGGCTAATGAAGCTGTGGTTCACGCTTCTGATCTCGGCCGCAATGGGACTTTATCTCCCATCGCTGATCATCCGCGTGAAGGCCGACCAGCGGGAACGGCAGATCATCAACGGCTTTCCCGATGCGCTCGACCTGATGCTGGTCTGCGTCGAAGCGGGGCTTGCCCTTGAGTCGGCGTTCGACCGTGTCGGCAAGGAAGTCACGCTGACCCATCCGCTGCTAGCCGAGCAGATCGGGACGGTCGTCCTTGAGCTTCGTGCGGGCCGGAGCCGCGAAGACGCGCTGAGAAGGCTGGCGGACCGCAGCGGCACCGACGAGATCCGTGCCTTCGCGACGTTGCTCATCCAGTCGACCAACCTCGGCACATCGATCGCGACGACGCTTCGTGTCTACGCGTCCGAGATGCGCGAGCGCCGCCGGATGCGCGCCGAGGAGAAGGCGCATCGCCTGCCGGTTCTGCTTTCGATTCCGCTCGTGGTCTGTATGCTTCCGGTCATGATCGGCGTGCTGATGCTTCCGGCGGTCATTCGCGTCGTTCGTATCCTTCTTCCAAGCCTTCACGGAGGGGGTGGTTGATGCGCAGAAATCCGACCATCGCGGCGATCCTTCTCGTCTGCACCACCAGTTGCAGCACGCCGCAGCCCGTGGAGATCCGGGCTGCGTCTTCCTCTCCCCAGGTCCGGGGCCTCGGCGAAGCGCAGGGGCAGCTGGCGCTCGGCAATGTGGCGCTCGCCCTGGAAGGCTTCCGCAACGTCCTGCGCGACAATCCGGGCAGCGTCGATGCCGCGGTGGGTATTGCCCACTGCTACGAGAATATGGGCCGCTTCGACCTTTCGCGCAGGTGGTTCGAAACCGCTTTGGCTTCGGCCCCCGAGAACGCAGCCGTCCTCAATGATTTCGCAAGCTCGCTGGAGCGGCAGGGCAAATATGTCGACGCCGCGGCGGTTCGTGACGAAACGCTGAAGCTGGTTTCCGCGGCGGTGGCCGAGCCACTCCAGGCGTCAGCATTCATTCCTCCGGCGCCTGCCGATGTCGGGGTCGAGACAGCGCCGTCGCTTGAATCGTCGCCGACCACACCAATCGTGACGTTGCACTTGCCGCCGCCTGCACCGGTTCAGAAAGCAGAGCCGCTGAAGCTGGCGCCAACTAAGCGAACGGAAGTTACCCTGCCTGCGCCTGGAGCGCAGGCCCGCGTCGTCCTGCCAGCGCCCGTCAAACAGGCCGAAGCCCTGAAACCGCAGCGGCTCGTGCAAGCGCTGATAGCCGCCGAACCGAGACAAACCGGGCCGCGGCTCGAGCGGTTGTCGCTTGGCGAAGTTGCGCTCATCACCCGGCCGACGCCGACCTGGACTGCGAAGATCGTCGAGCGCACCGCGCAAAGCGTGACCTTCCGCTGGGTTCCGCTGCGCCCGGTTGCACGCCTTCTCAACGCGGCGCGGAACGAGGGGTTGGCTGCGCGGACTCGATCGCGCCTCGCCGAGAACGGCTGGAGGCGCATCGAGATCGGCAACGCGCCGATAGTTCGCGCAAAGACGCTGGTCCTCTATCCCGAATATCGCCGGCACACGGCTCAGAAGCTCGCTGCGCAATTCGGCTTTACGCACCTGCAATCCTTCAACGGCAGCGAGATCGTCGTCCTTCTCGGCCGCGATGCTGCGGCGTTGAAGGCCCTCCGGCCGGCATGATCCCAGCCCTCGTGGCCGCACTCCTCGCGGTGCAGGCCGCAGCGGGTCCCGACCCTCGGGAAATCGAGCATGCCATCGAAGCGGACCGCCTGGAGCAGGCGCGCCAAATGCTCGCCGAAGCGATGGCAGCGGGCCAATCGGGCGTCGAGATCGACCGGCTGGCCGCCGACCTGGCCTTTGCGAAAGAGAAATGGGCGACTGCCCAAGTCAGCTATGCGGCGCTGCTTCACGCCAATCCGAACGATGGGAGAAGCGCCGTACGCGCGGCGATCGCGAGCCTGATGGTCGGCGACTCGGTCAAGGCGGCGGCTTTCGTGGACGCGGCGCTCGCGCTGAACTCTTCGTCGTGGGAGGCGTGGAATGCGAAAGGCGTTCTATGCGATCTCGGCAGGGACTGGACATGCGCCGATGAAGCGTTCGCAAAGGCGCGGACGCTTTCTCCCGACAATCCGGAAGTCCTGAACAATCACGGATGGTCGATGATTCTTCGCGGAGAGTGGGACGAGGCTCTGACAATCCTCGAGCAGGCCGCGATCCTCGATCCCAAATCGAAGCGCATCCAGAACAACCTGGAGCTCACGAGGGAGGCGCTCGCAGACGAGCTTCCGAAGCGCCGACCCGGCGAAAGCGACGTGGATTTCGCGGCCCGGCTGAACGATGCCGGCGTCGCCGCTGAGCAGAACGGCGATAAGAAACGCGCGATCGCCGCCTTCTCGCAGGCGCTTGCGGTGAGCGACACCTGGTACGAACGCGCGGCGAACAATCTCAAGCGGGTGCAGCAGAAGTGAATCTGGCTGCGGGGGCGCCCTTCTGGTTGGTTGCGCTGCTTTGCGTGGCGCTGGTCGCTGCTGCCGTGGAGGATGTCTTGCGGCTGAAGATATCGAACGTGACCGTCGTCGCGGTGATCGCGACAGCGCTCATCGGCATGGGGACGCTCGGCTTCACCCCAAGCGTGTGGGAAAATTTTGCTGTCTTCGGTGGACTGCTCGTTGTGGGGACATTCCTCTTCTCCTCCGGAATCATGGGCGGGGGCGACATCAAGCTGTTTGCAGCGGTGGGGCTTTGGGTCGACCTTCAGCACGCGGCGCTGCTGATCGCGACGGTTCTGATAGCCGGCGGACTCCTCGCCGTCGCCTTTTTGGTGCCTCGGCTCGCTGCGCGGCGTTCCAACGGCGGCCCTTGGCGAGACCGCAAGAAGGACGTTCCCTACGCGGTGGCGATCGCAATGGGAGCCTTGTTCTTCGTCGCGCTCCAGCACCAGGCCTCAGCCCGAGATTCCAATCCGCTGGAGTTCCATCCGCTCGAGCTAGCGCCGAACAGCCAAGCTTAGCGTTCCCCTCGGGGCGAATCAGACATTGCGGCGCGAATCGGTCTCGACGAATTCGCGCGCGATTTCCGGCGTTCCAGCGGATTCAATCCCGTTTTGAGACAGGCCGAAGGGAGAATCTCGCTCTCGGCTTCATAGTCCCGTTTCGCGGCATCGGCTTGCACCCCTGCAACAGGCCAAGTGTTAAGAATTGGGTAACCGAGTTTATTGAAAAACGGTTTAATCAAACAGCCAAGGCAGGCAGTATCACGCAAGTCATAGCTTCACTAGTTTTGGGCACCCTTAGGGCAACAACAAATAGAATTTAGTAGTAACGACATAAGTGTTAACCAAATAGAGCTTTTCATTCTTCTACTAGTTAACCATCGTTAATTCGTATTAGTTAAGATCGTGTTTCTATCTGATGCAGTCCTAGCTTTGCCATCGTCTTGCAAAATTCAAAGACTAATGGTCTCCTTAGCCGTCCAGACGCGGTTCCGGGGGCGAGCGCGTTAACTCTGACGATTAAACAGGGTTGCCCAAGCCCCGGCTCCGCAAGGCGACGATTGGTCACACGCGGCAAATTCATGCCGTGCGGACCGAACGGGGGTTTTTGCAATGCGCTATGATGATGTCTCCCAGGGAACTGGTCATGCGGACATGGGCACGCTCGCTCGCGCGGATGTGGATTCGCTGCCAGCGGGCGTGACGGGTCCGGCAACGGGCAATGCGATCACCGGCACCGGTACGATCACCGGCCAGGCCGGGGCCGACAGCGTCCAGACCCCTCCCGGGGCCATCGTCGCCATCCAGGGCGCCGGAGGATCTGCCAGCGGAGCCAACGGCGAATTCGTCGTTCACGGACAATATGGCACGCTGACCATCGAAGCCGACGGCAGCTACAGCTACATTCGCAACGCCGGCGTCCCCGACGGCGTTGACGACGTGTTCACCTACACGCTCGCTGACTCGGCTGGACAACGTTCGGCGAACACCCTCACGATCGAACTTGGCCTGGAAGTTCAGTCCGAAGCGGCCAATGCAGCTCTCAGCAACATCCCCGGAGTGGTCAATCTTCCCGCGGGCGTGACGCTTTCCGACATTCACGTCGTCGGCCGGGATCTCGTCATCGACCTTCCCGACGGCACGCACATGACGATTCCGGGAGGCGCAGTCTTCGTCCCGCAGCTCGTCATCGGGGACGTCGAGGTCCCGCCGACCAACCTTGCCGCGCTGCTTATCGATTCCGAACCGCAGCCCGCGGCCGGGCCGCCGCAGAGCAGCGGCAACAACTTCGCGACCGAGGTTCCGCCGCTCGATCCGGGCATTCCGCTCGGCGACCTCCTCCCGCCGACGGAGCTCGCGTTCACGCCTCCCGACTTCGAGGAGGTCAATCAGTTCATCAACGAAGAGCCGACCGTCATTATCGAAACGCCCGACAATCCAGCGGGCGCTGTCGATGCGCAGGACCACGTGAGCGAGGCGGGGCTTGCGGCGCGGCCTGGCGAATCAGCCGGATCGGACGCTGCCTCCGATAGCGAAGCGACGACCGGGACGATCATCTTCGAGGCCGCCGATGGCCTCGACACCATTACGATAGATGGCGAGGCAATCACCCATGTCGGCCAGCAGTTCGCGGGCACGCAGGGCACGCTGACGATCACCAGCATCGATCTTGCCAGCGGCGAGATCACTTACAGCTATGCGATCGCCGACAACACGAATCCGGGCGGCGACAACATCTCCGACCATTTCGATGTAGTGGTCACCGACAGCGACGGCGACACTTCGACGGCGACTCTCACCGTTCACATCCAGGACGACAGCCCCACGGCGAACGACGACAGCGGCACCCAGGCGGCTCAGGACGTTTCTGTCACCGTCAACGTGATCGCCAACGACGTACCGGGCGCCGACAGCGTCGCCAACGGCGACATCCAGCTGGTTGATGGCACCCTGAGCGGTGCCGGCACGCTCGTCTATAACGGCGACGGCACCTTCACCTACACTCCCGCCGCCGGCGAGAGCGACGACATCACCTTCGACTATCAGATTACGGACGGCGACGGCGATACTTCGACGGCGACCGTGACGATTCACCTCATCGCCGACTCGGAGCCGACGGTTTCCGTGTCGGGCGACAACAGCGTCGACGAGGCCGCCTTGTCGTTCGGTTCGAACCCGGGCTCGGATGCGGAAACGGCGAGCGGCTCGATCAATATCGACACCGGCAACGACTCCGTTGCGAAGCTGGTGATCGGTAATGTCGACGTCACCAACGGTGGCATCGTCAGCGGCGCTTCCGGCGACCTGACAGTCACGCACAACGCCGACGGCACCTACAGCTACAGCTACACGCTGACGTCGGCGACGACCGACGTTGCGAACCAGGCCGAAGTCGACAGCTTCGCAGTCACCGTGACCGACGGCGACGGCGACACGGCGTCGACGACGCTGACGATCGATATCGTCGACGACGTTCCGACGGCGCACGACGACAGCGGCACGCAGGCGGCGGAAAACGCTCCGATCACGGTCGACGTGATCGCCA
>JBKPOU010000154.1:0-12493 GCA_046733255.1 Pseudomonadota bacterium | reverse complement strand
GAAGCACGCGCGGGTTCGCCTCGAGCTCCTGGTCGAGCGTCCGGCGAATGGCGGTGACCATGTTGATCCGCTGCCCCTCGGCCTTTGGTTCGTCGGTACCCGTAACTCCAAGCCCCGCTCCGCCGCCCACCTGCTGCATGTCGCCGTCGAAGAAGACGTGTGCTGCAACGCGTTCGGGATCGGAAACGCCGCGCGCTTCGGCTTCCGCAACGGCGGCAGCTACCTCTCCCGCGACCTCGCGCTCGATCTCCTGCCACTGCTTGTCAGTCAGGCCGGAATGCGCCTTGAGCTTAGGGAGCGGGTCGCGCTCCCATTCCGAGGCGATTAGCTCGTCGCTCTTGTAGGCTTGGGTGTCCTGCGCACTATGTCCTTCGAGCCGCGGCACGGTCAGTCGAAGAAGCATCGGCGCGCGCTTCTTCCGGACGTGCGCGACGGCCTTGGCGATCAGCTCCGCAGCCTGCTGGGGATCGGTGCCGTCGCCGTTCAGGACCGTTAGCCCGCGAAAGCTCGCGAGGTTCGCGGCGATGTCCTTGCCCGGTGTCTGATATTCTGACGGCACCGAGATGCCGTAGCCATTGTCCTCGATGTACATCAGCAGCGGTAGCTGCTGCGTCGTCGCGATCGTCAACGCCGACCAGAACCCGCCGGTCGCCACGCTCGCTTCGCCGCCGAGGACGAGGGCGATCGCATCGTCCGGACCCTCGTCCAGTACCGCCTTCTTGTAGGCGATCGCCTGCGCCCAGCCGGCGGCCGGAGTGTATTGCGCGCCGACCCCGCCGCACATCGGCAGCGCATGCGCTCCGCCCGGGTTCGGGTAGTTGAAGACGACGCCGATATCGCGTCCGTCCGAATAGCCGCCGGCGAGGCCCATCCCTGAACCGAGCGCGTCGGCGAGGTCCACGCCCAGTGACAACAGCATCGGCCGCGACCGGTAATAACCGCAGGCCGCGTCGCCGTCCCTGAGCTGCATTCCGAGCAGCACCTGAGCCATGTCGTGGCCGCGCGCGGAGAATTGATAGAGGACCTTTTTCCCGGGGACGAGCTCCTGCTCCTCGATCCGGTCCATTTCGCGCGAGGTGAGGACGAGCCTTGCGACCCGCGCCCAATCCACCTTCGCGCCGCTGAATCGAGCCGAGTCCGCTTCAGCCACCGATCGCTTCCAGGACTGCCGAGGCGAAGCGGTCGACCTGCTCGTCCGAAAGGCCGCAGATGTTGAAGCGCCCGCTGTCGGCCATGTAGATCGCGTGCTTCTCGCGAAGGCCGAGAACCTGCTCCGGAGTGACCGGAAGCATGGAAAACATGCCCTTCTGGCGCCCGATATAGTCAAAGGCCGGGTCGGCGGCGGCGAGGCGCTTGCGAAGCGTGGCGATCCGCTCGCGCATCCCCTCAAGCTCCACCCGCCAGGCAGCGTTGAGATCGGAATCGTCGAGTATGATGCGGATCGCGGCGGCGCCATGATCGGGCGGCATCGACCACATCTCGCGCGAGATCTGGAGGACGTGGCCCATCGCGGTGGCGGTTGCCGAAGTGGAAGGGGTCTTGAACCAGACCGAGCCGACGCGGTCGCGATAGACTCCGAAATTCTTGTCGCAGCTTTGCGCGACGACCACCGTGTCGCAGGCATCGAGTATACCGCGAAGTCCGGCCGCGTCCCGCTCGAGGCCGTCGCCGAAACCCTGGTAGGCGATGTCGACCACCGGAAGCAGCCCGCGATTGCCGATTAGGGCGGTGATCTCCGCCCATTGGTCGGGCGAAAGGTCGGCGCCCGTCGGATTGTGGCAGCAGCCGTGAAGGAGGACGACGTCGCCCGGCCGCGCCGACCTCACAGCCTCGGTCATCTCGCCGAAGCACAGCGTTCGGCTGCCGCGGTCGTAATGCCTGTACTCGACGATCTCCAGGTCGCAGCCGCGGACGATAGGGACATGGTTGGGCCAGGTCGGGGTTCCGACGAGCACCCTGGCGTCCGGGTTCGCCGCGGCGATCAAGTGAAAGCCGAGGGTCAGCGCACCGCAGCCGCCGGGAGTCTGCAGGCCGGCGATGCGATCGTCGGAGGAATGGTCGCCGAGCAGGATCGGGCGCAGAAGCTCGGCGAAGCGGACGTCCCCCCGGCCGCCGAGATACGCCTTGGTCTCCTGCGTTTCCCAGAGGCGCTTCTCGGCCTCCTTCATCACCTTCAGGATCGGCGTATTGCCGGCGCTGTCGCGATAGACTCCGACTCCGACATCGATCTTTCCGGGGCGCGTGTCGGCGTTCGCGAGGTCGATCAGCGCGAGGAGGGAATCACTCTTCACGGGAGCCAGATCGGCGATCGAGCGAGTACGGGCTTGCGGTTGGTCCAACATTGGGAAGCGCTTAGCGGGAAAGCCGCAACGGCGCAAAAGAGTCAGGCATCGTAATCGACCGCCACGCCCTCGCCCGAAGGCACGGACTGGCAGGTGAGCACGTAGCCCTCCGCGACCTCCTCGTCGGTGAGGCCGTAGCGGGCCGCCATCTCGACCTTGCCGTTCGTGACCTTTGCCCGGCACGTTGCGCAAACCCCGGCCTTGCAGGCGAAGGGAGCGGGAAGCCCGGCCGCGCGGGCGCTGTCGAGGATATTGCCCTCGGTGAACGGCACGTTCCGGGTCCGTCCGTCGAGGGTCACCGAGACCGTCAGCCCGGCCGCCTTGGTCTGAAGCTCGGCCATGTCCTTGACGAGCGATTCCGGCGGCCTGTCGGCGGTGAAGCGCTCGATGTGAATTCGCGGGCGCCCGATCCCGCGGTCGATCAGGGCGAGCTCGGCCGCTTCCATCATCGGGCCCGGCCCGCAGATGAACCAGTCGCAGACAACCTCGGGGGAGCCAACGAGATGCTCGATCGCATCGTCGACGCGCGCCCGGTCGAGCATTCCGTTGAACAGGTCGATGTCGCCCTGTTCGGCGTCGAGGAAATGATAGAGCTCGAGCCGGTCGATGTAGCGGTCCTTCAGGCGCGCGAGCTCTTCCAGGAAAATGATCGAGGAGGAATCGCGATTGCCATAGAGCAAGGTGAAGCGGCTCTCCGGCTCCGACTTGAGCAAGGTTCGAAGCAGCGACATGACGGGTGTGATCCCGGATCCGCCGGCGATGCCGACGACATGGCGCTTCGCGTCCGCATCGAACTCGGTCGTGAAGCTTCCGTGCGGCGGCATGACGTCGAGCGTGTCGCCGGCCTTAAGCGTGTCCCCGACCCAGTTGGAGAAGAGGCCGCCGCCGATCCTTTTGACGGTGACCATGCAGTCGCCCTCTTCGGGCGCAGTGCAGAGCGAGTAGTTGCGACGAACTTCTTCGCCGTCGATCTCGGCTTTCAGGGTGAGATGCTGACCCGCCCTGAACGCGAAAGTGTCGCGAAGCTCGTCGGGAATCTCGAAGCGGATCGAGTTGGCCTCGGCGGTCTCGGGCACGATCCCGGCCACGCGCAAAGGATAAAAGTGGGCGCTCACGGTCCCGGGCTTACTTCACCACTTCGCGTCGGGGTAGGTACGCTGGAGATACTGCATCGGCGCAAGGATGTGGCCGAGATGCTCGCTGTGATGGCCACTGCGGCCGCCGAGGATCGGTCGTTGGTCGGCCGGAGCTTCCAGCTTCGCTTCGGAAAGCACCGCTGAGATCGCCGAGCGATATTCCTCCTCGAACTGGCGGGGGTCAGCCGCAATGCCGCTGTCCATCAGGCTTTGGAGTGATTCATCCACGTCGAAAAGCTCGGGGATGAAGCGCCAGCACCAGTCGAGGCCATCGGCCATTCGCCGCGCGCTCTCGTCGGTTCCATCTCCGAGCCGTATCGCCCATTCCGACGCCAGTTCGCGGTGATAGGCGACTTCCTTGACCGCCTTCGAGGCGAACTCAACGAGGAAGCGATCCTCCGAGCTCTCGAGGCGCTGCAACAGCATGTGCTGCCAGGTGGAGAAAAGCAGCTGGCGGGCGGTCGTCTGCGCGAAATCGCCGTTGGGTTGCTCGACCAACAGGCAATTCCTGAAGTCCAGGACATCGCGGTGAAACGCCAGCTTGTCCGCATCGCCGGCCTCGCCAAGCAGCAAAGTTGCCTGGCCCACGAGGTCGAGTGCGACATTGGCAAGGCTGAGATCGACTTCGAGCGCCGGCGCATGACCGCACCATTCGGAGAGCCGCTGGCCTAGGATCAGCGAATCGTCACCGAGGCGGAGGAGATAGTCGGTGCGCGCCGCGTCGGGCGCCGTCATATGTGCTTCACCTCGTCGGGGATGTCGTAGAAGGTCGGGTGGCGATAGATCTTGTTCTCGGCCGGTTCGAACAGCTCGCCCGCCTGGTCAGGGTCGGACGCGTTGATTTCCTTCGACTCCACCACCCACAGGCTCACGCCTTCCATCCGCCGCGTGTAGGTGTCGCGCGCATGGGCGAGCGCGAGCTGCGCGTCAGGAGCATGAACGCTGCCAACGTGGCGATGCGAAAGACCGCCCTTGGTGCGGACGAAAACTTCCCAGAGCGGCCAGTCGCCACTCACGCCGCCTTCCTCGCGCGGCGCTTCGCTTCGTGCGCGTCAGCGGCTTCGCGGACCCAGGCTCCGTCGTCCCAGGCCTTGCGCCGGGCGTGCATCCGCTCCTTCGCGGCCGGGCCTTCGCCGCGGACGACCGCGTAGAATTCCTCCCAGTCGATCTCACCGAAGTCGTAGCCGCCCTTGTCCTCGTTCCACTTGAGGTCGGGATCGGGAACGCTGAGCCCGAGGAAATCCGCCTGCGGGACCGTGACATCGACGAATTTCTGCCGAAGGTCGTCATTGGTGTCGCGCTTGATCCGCCAGCGCATCGACTGGGCGGTGTTCGGCGAATTCTCGTCCGGAGGCCCGAACATCATCAGGCTCGGCCACCACCAGCGATTCAGCGCGTCCTGGGCCATGCGCTTCTGCTCCGGCGTGCCGTTCGCCATCGCGATCATGATCTCGTAGCCCTGGCGCTGGTGGAAGCTCTCTTCCTTGCAGATCCGCACCATTGCGCGGGCGTAAGGCCCGTAACTCGTTCTCTGAAGCGGCACCTGGTTCATGATCGCGGCGCCGTCGACCAGCCAGCCGATCGCTCCGATGTCGGCCCAGGTCAAAGTCGGATAGTTGAAGATGGTGCTGTACTTGGCTTTCCCCGAGTGAAGCGCCTCGACCATCTCATCGCGGCTCGTGCCCAGAGTCTCGGCGGCGCAATACAGGTACAGGCCGTGCCCGCCCTCATCCTGCACCTTGGCGAGCAGGATCGCCTTGCGCCGCAGCGAAGGAGCGCGCGTGATCCAGTTCCCCTCGGGAAGCATTCCGACAATCTCTGAATGCGCGTGCTGCGAGATCTGGCGTACCAGCGTCCGCCGATACGCCTCCGGCATCCAGTCCTTGGGCTCGATAAATTCGTCGGCGGCGACGCGCGCCTCGAACGCCTCGACCAGCTTCGGGTCGTCCAGGCTCTCGATCTTCGCGGTCTTCTGAAGCTCGGTCGTGTACATGGTTTAGATGTAGCGATTGCCGGTTGAACGTTCAAACGGCGCTGACGCTCATCTCCAGCGGGCGATGGCGTGCGCTACGTGGACGCTGATGTCCTTGACCGCGATAATCTCGCCTTCTGTCGGGGCGCGGGCGGTCGAATGGTAGATGGCGAACGTTCCGACGATCTCGTCGTCGCTGGCGCGTATCGGAGTCGACCAGCAAGACCGCAGCTCGTGCGAAAGCGCCAATTCGCGAAAGCCGGTCCACAGCGGGTCGGTGGCGATGTCCGTGACGAATATCGAATGGCCCGCATAGGCGGCGGTCCCGCACGAGCCGACGGACGGGCCGATCTCAATCCCGTCGATCGCCTCGCAATAGGCCTTTGGAAGGCTGGGCGCGGCGCCATGCCGCAGGTGCTTGCCGTCGCGGTCGAGCAGCAGGATCGACGTGCTGATATCGCTGTCCGCCGCGTCCTCGATCTCGCGCAGGTAGCGGTCGAGCGCGCTTTCCAGGCTGAGCGATGGACAGGTCTCGGTGGCAACCTGCTCGTCGAGTTCGTCGAGAGACGTTGCGAGCTTGCTGGTAAAAGCCATTGATCAGGGCCCTAGACGTTACAGGACCGCATTGCCAGCAGCACGCGTAGGCAGGGCTAGAGGACCTTCCCGCCGATGGTTCGGGAATAGCCGGTGAACTCGGCGACTGGGCGACCGTCGGCAGTTTTCACTGAAACCCGAGTCACTCCGCCCCGTCCTGCGGTCGCCACCTCCTCGCCCTCGGCAATCAGGGTTTCGCCCGCATCGGCGCTTCCCAGGAATACGATCGACGCCTGCGCGGCGACGGTGCGCTCGTTCCTGCCGTTGCAGACATAAGCAAAGGCCGTATCGGCCAGCGCGAAAACCATCCCGCCATGCGCGGTCCGGTGCCCGTTCAGCATGTCGTCGCGAAGCGTCATCGACAGGCGGCAATAGCCGGCGCGCGCTTCCTCGATCTTTATGTCCCATGCGGGCCCGGTGCCCTCGTCGGCCAGCATCCGGTGAGCGACCTTAGCCGCCACTTCATCTGCGTTCATTTTCCCGCCCTACCGTCATGCTGAACTTGTTTCAGCATCCATTTTCTTCGTAGGGCGAAGCCGGTCCCCGAAATGGATCCTGAAATGAATTCAGGATGACGGGAGAAGAGAATTGCCGACCTACGAAACGATCATCTTCGAACAATCCGACGGCATCGCGCGGATCACGCTGAACCGTCCGGACCGCCTCAACAGCTTCACGGTGCAGATGCACCAAGAGCTGCGCTCCGCACTTGCCGAAGCCGGCGAGGCGCGCGTGGTAGTTCTCACAGGCGCCGGACGAGGCTTTTGCGCCGGGCAGGATTTGAACGACCGTGCGGTGACGGCCGGCGAGCGCCCGGTCGACCTCGGGGTCACCGTCGAGACCGGATGGAACCCGCTGATCCAGATGCTCGTGTCGATGCCGCAGCCGATCATCGCCCGGGTCAATGGAGTCGCGGCTGGCGCGGGCGCGAATATCGCACTCGCCTGCGACATCGTCATCGCCGCGCGCTCGGCGAGGTTCATCCAAAGCTTTTCGGCAATCGGCCTGATCCCGGACAGCGGCGGGTCGTGGGTCCTGCCGCGCCTCGTCGGCCAGGCTCGCGCGATGGGACTCGCTCTGACCGGTGAGCCTCTCTCCGCGGAAAAGGCTGAGGAATGGGGCCTGGTCTGGAAATGCGTCGACGATGGCGCCCTCGATACCGAGGTCGATTCAGTGGCCCGGAAGCTGGCGTCACTGCCGCCGCTCGGCCAGGCCGCGATCAAGTCGATCATCCGCTCGACCTGGGACCGCAGCCTCGACGAAGAGCTTCACCTCCAGCGCGACGAGATGCGCCGGCTGGGCTTTTCTGAGGATTATCAGGAGGGAGTCGCCGCTTTCCTCGAGAAGCGATCGCCCAATTTCTCCGGCCGCTGATCATTCAGCGACGAGCGACGCGAATTTCGCAAGATCGATATTGCCTCCGGAAACGACGCAGACGATCGGCCCGTCGCCCGCCTGACCGGTTAGGGCCGCGGCAAGAGCCAGCGCGCCTGCGCCTTCCGAGATCACCCGCGCTTTTTCCGCCATCAGCCGCATCGCATCGCGGACCTCGTCGAGCGAGACTGTGACCGCTCCGTCAACGACCGGTTCCATCCGGTCCCACATACGCTGCGTGACGCTCTGCCCGCCGGCCCCGTCGACGAAGCTTGCCTGCCAATCGGGGAATTCGCTCGGGCCGCCCTGAGCCAACGAAAAGGCGTAGGGCGACGCCGTTTCGGGCTCGCTTCCGATCACCCGCACATCGGCCTTCAGCGCCTTCACAGCGCTCCCGACGCCCGTGATCAGCCCGCCGCCCCCGATCGCGGCGATGACCGTCTTCACGTCGGGGGCATCCTCGATGATCTCCAGGCCCATCGTGCCGTGGCCGGCGATGAAGTCGTGATTGTCGAACGGATGGACGAAGTTGCCGTCCAGGCCATCGAAGGCGTGGGCTTCCGCCGCCTTCCACGCCTCGGTGTAGGAGACGGGAATGATCGTCGCGCCCAAAGCGCGCATCCGGTCGAGCTTTGTCTGGGGAGCCGTTTCGATCGCGACGACGGAACAGGGAATGCCCGCTGCCCGGGCGGCATAAGCGACGCCCTGCCCTGCGTTTCCGGCGCTGATGGTCCAGACTCCGCGCGCCCGCTCGTCGTCAGACAGCTTCCCGACGGCATTGGAAGCGCCGCGAATCTTGTAGGCGTTGGTCGGCTGCAGGTTCTCGAGCTTGAGCCGGATGTCGGGGGCGCCTTGGCCGAGGTCGAGCTTCACCAGCGGAGTCCTCAGAACCGTCCCCGCAATCCGCTCGCGCGCCGCCTCGATATCAGCCAGTTCGATTGGCCTCACCGGATCGATCATCCTCACCCTCTCCTGCTTGGCCCCGGTTTCTTCTAGAGGGAGGGAATGAAGACTCAACAATTGCTCAATTACGAGCGCGACCGGTGGGTCGCCGGCCAGGACGGACTCACCGAGCTTCCCAGCGCGATCGACGGTTCGTCCGTCGCCATCGCGGGCTCAGGCGGCCTCGATTTCGGGGCGATGCTCCGCCACGCACGCGAAGTCGGTGGCCCGGCGCTCCGCAAGCTCACCTTCCATGAGCGCGCTCGGATGCTGAAGGGCCTCGGCCTCGCGATCATGGCGCGCAAGGAAGCGCTGTACGAGCTCAATTACCAGACCGGCGCGACGCGCAAGGACGGCTGGATCGACATCGAGGGCGGCGCCGGGACGCTTTTCTCTTTTTCGTCCAAGGGCCGCCGCGAGCTTCCGGACGCGCATGTGTTGCTGGACGGAGCGCTCGAGCCGCTGTCGAAGGGCGGCACCTTCGTGGGCCAGCACATCTACACCTCACTGCAGGGCGCAGCGGTGCATATCAACGCCTTCAACTTCCCGGTCTGGGGAATGCTCGAGAAGCTTGCGCCGACCCTGCTTGCGGGCGTCCCCGCGATCGTGAAGCCGGCGTCGGCGACCTCCTACCTGACCGAAGCCGCATTCCGAGTGATGATCGAAAGCGGGCTTTTGCCGAGCGGCGCGGTCCAGTTGATCGTCGGCGGAGTCGGCGACCTCTTCGACCATCTGCAAGGCCAGGACGTCGTCAGCTTCACCGGCTCCGCCTCGACAGCCTACAAGCTTCGCACGCACCCGACGGTGCAGCGCGAGAGCGTCAAGTTCATCGCGGAGCAGGACAGCCTCAACGCCTCGATCCTCGGGCCCGATGCAGCGCCGAGAACGCCCGAGTTCGACCTCTTTGTCCGCGAGGTGGCGATCGAGATGACGGTGAAGGCGGGGCAGAAGTGCACCGCGATCCGCCGCGCTATGGCTCCAGCCGCGCATATCGACGCGGTAGAGGATGCGCTTCGCCAACGGCTTGCGCAGACGAAAGTCGGGGACCCGCGCGCGCAGGATACGCGGATGGGAGCGCTGGTCAGCGCCAGCCAGTGCAAGGACGTGCGCGAAAAGATCGCGGAGCTGGAAGCTGCGGGCGCTCGGATCGTCGCCGGCAATCCTGATGCCGAACCGCCGGTCAAAGGCGGTTCATTCCTCCAGCCGATCCTGCTTCGAAGCGACGATCCGTGGAAGACCGAGGCAGTTCACGACGTCGAACCGTTCGGTCCGGTCTCGACGATCATGCCCTACAAGGACCTGGGCGACGCAATCGCGCTCGCCAATCGCGGCAAGGGCAGCCTCGCGCTATCGCTGTTCACCCACTCGCCCGACTCGGCGCGCGACTTCATCCGCGGCGCCGCCTCCTTTCACGGCCGGATGCTGGTGATCGACCGCGACAATGCGAAAGAATCGACGGGCCACGGCTCGCCGCTCCCGGTGCTCGTCCACGGTGGCCCCGGCCGCGCCGGCGGAAGCGAGGAGATGGGCGGCGTGCGCGGCGTCAAGCATTACATGCAACGGACCGCGCTGCAGTCCTCGCCAGCGATGATCGCCGCGATCACCGGCCAATATGTCGCCGGCGGCCCCAAGCACATCATCGACGTCCACCCGTTCCGGCGACGCATGAGCGAGCTCGCCATCGGCGACACCTGGGTGACTGGAAGCCGGACGGTGACTCTCGAGGACATCGAGCATTTCGCGAACTTCACCGGCGACAAATTCTACGCGCACATGGACGAGGAAGCGGCGAAGGCCTCGCCGATCTTCGAGGGCCGCGTCGCCCACGGCTATCTGATCCTCAGTTTCGCGGCGGGCCTGTTCGTCGATCCGGACCCCGGGCCGGTCCTCGCCAATACCGGTCTGGAGAACCTGCGCTTCCTGTCGCCGCTTTATCCCGGCGATTCGATGCGCGTGGAGCTGACAGTGAAATCGAAATCGCTGAAGAGCGAGGAGACGGGCGTCGTCCGCTGGGCGGTCGAAATCTTCAACCAGAAGGATGAGCTGGTCGCGACCTACGACCTTTTGACGGAGAATCTGCCGTAGCGCCGGAACGGCTGTCTCCCGGAGTTCGTTCTTGCGCCGAGTTTCCAGGAGGAGAGCGACGATGAAAGTCAGCGAAGTCATGACGCGCGACGTGCGCACGGTTCGCCCCGACGATACCGCCAAGGACGCGGCGAGCTTCATGCTCAGCGAGGACACGGGTTCGATGCCGGTGAGCGACGGCGACCGGCTGATCGGAATGATCACCGATCGCGACATCGCCGTTCGCGGGGTTGCGAAAGGCATGGGTCCCGACACGCCGGTCAGCAAGCTGATGACGAACGAGATCGTCTGCGCCCGCGAAGACGACGAGATCGAGGACGTCGCGTCACGGATGAGCAGCGCGCAGGTCCGCCGGATGCCGATCGTCGACGCGAGCGAGCGCTTGTGCGGGATCGTCAGCCTCGGCGACCTCAGCCGCGAAGCCGACAGGCAGTCGGCCGACCAGGCGCTGCAGGGCGTCAGCGCTCCCGGCGACCAGCATCGCCAGGGATGAATATCCTCCCCTCGATATCGAGGGGAGGGCGACTGTCGAACGTAGCTTTAGCGAAGTGGACGGTGGAGGGCCCCTCCGTCGCGCTTCGCGCGCCACCTCCCCTGCAAACTCAGGGGAGGAGATTTTAGCGTTTACCCAATTCGTTGATCGCCTTGTCGATCAGCGCCGAACCCGCCTTCGCGTCGACCTGCTCCACAATAAGCAGCGCGGCAGCACGCGTGGCGGCGTCGGCGGCAGCGGCACGAAGCTTCTGAACCGCGGCGCGCTCCTCCGCGGCGATCTTTTCCTCGGCCATCTTCCCGCGCCGCACGACCAAAGCGTCGGCGTCCTTGCGGGCCTTCTCGAGCAGCATGTTTGCTTCGTGGCGGGCGCGCTCGACCATTGCCGCCGCTTCACCCTCGGCAGCTGCGGCCTTGGCGGCATATTCGGCCTTTAGCGCCTCGGCTTCCTTGCGGAGATTCTCGGCCTCGGAAAGCTGTTCGCGGATCCCGGCGATTTTCTTGTCGAGGGCCTTGCCGACCGCGCCCGGGACCTTCTGCCAGATCAGGATCAGGAAAACAGCGATGACCGCAAGGGCCACCCAGCCGCCCGGATTCAGGAAGAAGGCCGTCGGCTCGGCGTGCTCGCCGGCAGGCGCGTGCCCAACGGTCTCGGTGGTCGCCTGATCAGCCATTGAGCACTGCCTTCACGGCACGGGTCGCTTCATTGGCCGTAACCGTTGCGCTGGTCAGCTTCACGATAATCTCACGCGTCGCTTCGACCGCGACCGCCTCGATCTGCGATTGAGACGAGCGCGCGGCTTCGCGGATCTTCGCTTCGGCCTTTTCCAGCTTTTCGTCGATCTTCTTCGAAGCGGCAGAGACCTTCTTTTCTGCTTCGCGAGCGCCGGCCTGCTTTGCGTCGTTGGCGAGCTTCATCGCCTCGGTGCGGCTGGCGTCCATCCGCTCGCGATAGGCAGCTTCCGTCTTCTCGGCCTCGTCGCGAGCCATCTGGACCTGCTCGAGATCCGAGGCAATTTTCTTCTCACGCGCGTCGACCGTGGCCTGGATCTTTGGAACCATCCCGCGGGCGATGACGAAGAAGATGAAGCCGAGCGCTATCGTCAGCCAAAGGAACTGCGACAGGTAGACCTCGGACAGCTGCGAGAGTTGTGGCATCGACGGTTTCCCAGCCTGCTCCTTGCCGCCTTACGAGGCGAAGAGGATGAGCATGGCGACGACGAACGCCATCAGGCCGAGGAGCTCGGCCGCGGCGAAGCCGATGTAGAGGCGGCCCTGCTGGCCGTCCGATGCCGCCGGATTGCGGATTGCGCTCTGGAGGAACGACCCGAAGACGAAACCGACGCCGAGCGACGCGGCGCCAACGCCAATCGCCGCGAGACCGGCGCCGATGAGCTTTGCAGAAGCGATATCCATGTTGAACTCCTTTGAAAATCCGTTGGTTAGTGAAGATGGACGGCTTCGCCGATGTACAGCGAGGTGAGGATCGCGAAGACGTAAGCCTGGATCGCCGCGACGAGCAGCTCGATCATACTCACGAACATGATGAACAGGAA
>JBKPOU010000153.1:0-15229 GCA_046733255.1 Pseudomonadota bacterium | reverse complement strand
GGATTGGCCGGATTGAACTGCGCGTGCCGGGCAAGCTTCTCCACCTGGTCGATCGTGTCGCGCCGTTGCGCGGATGCCTGGACGGAAAACCATTTGTCGATGACCAGCGGGTCGTTCGAGTAGCGCTCGTAAAATGTCCGGAGCGCAGCTTCGCGCTCGGGCGTTTCGAGCGAGGCAAGTACCACCAAAGCGCCCTGCCTGTCGGTCATGTTGTCGGCTGAATCGAACTGCGCCTTGGCAAGCTGGGCGCCATTGGCTGCATCGCCAGCCGCAAGCAGGCCGAGCGCTATCGTTTGCAGCCGGCGGGCACCCTTTGCTTCGCTGCTGAGATCGTGACCCCCAAAGCCCTGTCCCCGCTGCGCGCTGGCAAGCTCGTTGGCGAGTTGCCGCCCGACCGCGCAGCGAAGCTGCTCGCGCGCGGAATGAATCGCGTCGGGATCGACCACGTCAATGCGGTCGCCGATCAGGCTCTCGCTCGGAGGCAGGACGGCTTCGGCCTTGAACGCGGGATCGAGCCGGTTCGAGCGAAGCGTGTCGCCGATCGCCCGGACGACGGGGTCGAGGTCCGCATACTCGCCTCTCGCAGTCGCGGTCACCCAGCGAAGCATCAGCTCCTGGATGGCCTCGTAACGCGCGAACGGGTCGGTATCGCTGGCCGCCAGCTTCTCGAGGTCGCCGGAATTTCGCTCGACATCCATCGTAACAGGCGCCGAGAAACCGCGGTTGATGGAGAGGATCGGCGGTTCGCTGACCTCACCGAGATCGACCGTGGCTTCGGCGTCTTCGAGGAGAATCAGCCGCTCGGCCGCGATTTCTGCGCCGCTGTTCTCGCCGATGAGAGCCGTCCGCAGCGGTATCGCCATCGGCTTCTTCACCCGCTGCCCCGGAGTAGGCGGAACGGTCTGGACGAGCCGCAGGACCGCCTTGCGTCCGTCCTGCTCCAGCCGCGCCGTGACGCGCGGAGTCCCCGCCTGCGAATACCAGAGCTTGAAGTGCGAAAGGTCGACGCCGCTCGCATCCTCCAGCGCCTTCACGAAGTCATCGCAGGTCGCCGCTTCGCCGTCGTGCCTCTCGAAATAGAGATCGGTCCCGGCGCGATATTTCTCCGGGCCGAGGATCGTCTTCATCATCCGGATCAGCTCTGCGCCCTTGTTGTAGACGGTCGCGGTGTAGAAATTGCCGATCTCCATGTAGCTGTCCGGCCGCACGGGATGCGCGAGCGGTCCCGAGTCCTCCTGGAACTGGATCATCCGCAATGTCCGGACGTCGTCGATCCGCTTGACGGCTGCGCTGCCGATATCCGCCCCGAAGCTCTGGTCCCGGAAGACGGTGAAGCCCTCCTTGAGGCTCAGCTGGAACCAGTCGCGGCAGGTGACGCGGTCGCCCGACCAGTTGTGGAAATATTCGTGGGCGACGACGCGCGAGATGTTATCGAAGTCGGCGTCCGTGGCGGTATCGGGGTCGGCGAGGATATAGGCCGAGTTGAAGATGTTTAGGCCCTTGTTCTCCATTGCCCCCATGTTGAAGTCGGAGACGGCGACGATGTTGAACAGGTCGAGGTCATACTCGCGGCCGTAAACCTCCTCGTCCCATTGCATCGCCTGCTTCAGGCTCTCCATCGCGTGCTCGGTCTTCGGCAGGTCGGCTTCCCGCACCCAGATACCGAGCTCGACCTTTCGGCCTGACATGGTGGTGAAGCAGTCGCGGTTCGCCGTGAGGTCGCCGGCGACGAGCGCGAACAGATAAGACGGCTTGGGGAACGGGTCTTCCCACAGGGCCCAGTGGCGGCCGCCCTCGCCTTCACCCGTAGCAATCGGATTGCCGTTGGTGAGGAGGATCGGGAACCTGGCCTTGTCCGCCTCTATTCGCACCCGGTATTTGCCGAGCACGTCGGGACGGTCCGGGAAGAAGGTGATCCGGCGGAATCCTTCGGCCTCGCACTGGGTGCAGAGTATCCCTCCCGAGGCGTAAAGGCCCATCAGCTTGGTGTTCGCCGCCGGGTGGATATCGACCTCGGTTTCGACGATTGCCTGGTCGTCGCCGATCTCGACGACGAGCGTGGGGCCGTCCATCCGCCATTGTGCGTCAGCGCCATCGACCATGACCTTGCGCGGCTGGATCTGGTCGCCGTCGAGCCTCAGCGGCCGATCGTGGTTCCCGTTTCGCTTGACGTGCAGAGTCGCCCGGACGCGCGTGGTTTCGGCATCGAGGTCGAAACTCAGCTCGATTTCAGGAACGAGCCAGTCGGGGGGACGATAATCCTCTCGCCGGATTTCGACATGCTGCGGTTTTTGCGGAGCTTCAGCGCTCACTCTGACATCGGCCATGGCGCAAGGTGTTAGGCGGCGTCGGGCGACTGCACAACCGAGCGGCTTCGGCTCATCGCGACCAGCATTCCCGCCAGCGTCAGCACCGCGCCGGCAATCGCCATCTGGTTCCAGCGATAGTCCTCGAGCGCCGTGGAGAAGGTCATCGCGATGATCGGTACGAGAACGCTGGAATAGGCCGCCTTGCCGGGACCGATCTTGCGGACCACCGGGAAATAGAGGCTGAACGTCAGCGCGGACGCGAACACGGAAAGATAGAGGACTCCGAACCAATAGCCCGGGCGCGAGCTGAACACCGGCGGACCCGTCATCGACCATGCAACGACGATGTCGATCGCTGCGCCGACCGCCATCGACCAGGCGAGCAGGCTTGCGAGATGATGGCGGCGAAGATGCTCGCGCGCCTGGTACACGTTGGTGAAGGACGCGGCCATCAGCCCGACGAGAGTAAAGCCGATGCCGGTAACGACTTGGTCGGCGGGCGTTGGATTGGCCCTGATCTCGTGCACGCACAAGAGCACAATCCCGGCAACAGCGATGGCCGATCCGATGGCGAAGCGCGTTCCGGGACGCTGGCCGAGCAAGGCCCATCCGAGGAGCGCGTTGGGAATGAGAAGGAGAGCGGAAATCGTCGCGACGATTCCGGACGTGATGTGACGCTCCGCGAGATAGACTGCGTTATAGTTCACGCAGAACTGGATGAGGCCGATGAATACGGCCGCGAGCATCCCCTGTCGGTCGAGGATCAGCGACCGGCCCTTCACCTTGGCCAGGATCGCCATTGCCATTGCCGCGATCACGAACCGATAGCTGACCGACCATTGCGGCGGGACGATTCCAAGCTGGTCGCGGATCACGATCCAGGTCGAGCCCCAGATCCCGGTGAAGATGATGAAGGGGAGGACGATCTCGAGCCAGGTCGAGCTCCGCCGCTCCGTCACAGCGCGCGGATCGCGTCTGCGAGCTGCTCGACGGATTTCGAATCCTGGTCCCAGCTTGTGACGAAGCGGATTTCGCCGGGTCCCCAGTCGTAGAAGTCGAAGCCCCTGGCGCGAAGTGCCGCCGCTTCGACGCTCGTCGCTCGAACGAAAATCTCGTTCGCTTCGACCGGGTAAAGCAACCGGTCCGCAGCAGCAGCGGCGAGCTCCCGCGCAGCAGCGTTCGCCGCGCGGGCGTTCTCCAGCCAAAGACCGTCTTCGAGAAGCGCGAGGACTTGCGCGGCGAGCATGCGGCCCTTGGACGAGAGATGCCCGGCCCGCTTGCGCCGAACCGCGACTTCTTCAGCGAGCTCGGTCCTGAACAGGATCAGGCATTCGGCATTGAGCCCGCCGTTCTTGATGAAGCCGAACGACAGAGCCTCGATCCCCGACCGCCACGTTAGGTCGGCAGGGCTGGCGCCGGTGCTTGCGACCGCGTTGGCGAAACGCGCGCCGTCCATATGGAAGGCCAGGTTGTGGGAGCGCGCCACTTCGCCCAACGCGGCGACTTCGGAAGCACGATAGACGAGTCCATATTCGGTCGCGTTGGTGATCGACAGGGCCGCCGGCTGCACCTGGTGAACGTCGTTGCGGATTAGGCCAATAGCGCTCTCGACTATGTCTGGAGTGACCTTCGCTCCTTCTCCGTCCAGGAGCATGAGCTTCGCCCCGCCGGTGAAGAAACCAGGCGCGCCCGCCTCGTCGACCTCGATATGGGCGTCGCGGTGGCAGAGGATTCCGCGGTAGGGCGGGCACAGCGCCGCCAGAGCCAGGCAATTTGCGGCGGTCCCGGTGCTGACCCAGAGCGCGCGGACTTCGCGCTCGAACAGCTCCGAGAAAGCGCCGTCGAGGCGGGCGCTCCACTCGTCGCCGTCATAGGCGGTATCGAGCCGGTTCGACTGCGCGATGGCCTCGATCACCTTCGGGTGCGCGGCTGCCGCATTGTCCGAGAAGAAGCGCATCGCGGCGCTCAAGCGGATGGGCCGGGCAATGGCAAGGTCAGAAAATCGCCACGCTCCCGTCCTCGAACTTCAGCCGCGCGGTCAACAGCGCCCGGAACACATTATACCCGCCCGTTCGTGGGAAATAGGCGTGGAAGAAGATGTGAGGGACGCCGTCGGGGCCGCTGGCGATCGACGGGTGGCCGGGCGCCGACCAGCTTTTCGCGGACTTGAGGAGCGGCTCGGGCTGCTTGACGTACGGGCCGAACACATTGTCGGCGACCGCGGCGCCGATGCCGTAGGCCGGGTCGGTGAAATCGTTGGCGGCGTAGAACAGCCAGTAGCGGCCCTCCTCCTTCCACAGGAACGGCCCTTCGACGAGATGCCCTTCCCAATCGAGGTCATTGGTCATGATAATCACCGGCGAGCCGATGAACGACTTGCCGTCCGCGGACAGCCGCTGCGCATTGATGGGAGTGTGCATGGCGCCGACAATGTCCTCGGCATTGCCGGATCGGGTGAGCACCGCACGAAGCCGGGTCCACGCATCGACCGACGCACGAATGAAGGTCTGCATCAGGAAGAAGCGCTCGATCGGCCGCCGCGGCGCCGCCCAGGGAACGACCGCCGCGGCGAAGCGCGCGGTTTGCCGGTCTTCCTCGCTTTCGAAGACGCGGTCGATCAGCCCGGGATGGTCGCGGAAGAACGCGGCGAGCTTGCGCGGCCAGATTCCGTTGCGGTCTTCCTTCCACAGCAGGTAGCGCTCGCCGTCCGAGTCGACGAAGATGTGGCCGTCGATGACTCCGCCCGTCAGCAGCGGCCGGCCGATGTCGACCCACGGACCCTCCGGCGAGGGCGCCTTGGCGAGGCCGAGGCCGAGGGCGTGCGCCTTGTCGCGGGCGGTATAGACCATCCAATATTCGTCGCCGACCGCCGCGATCTCCGGCGCCCAGAAATCGCCGAGCCTGACGCCTTGGGTGGTCCAGTGCGGAGCCTCGCCCTCGGCGAAGGCAAAGCCGACGTGCCGCCACGTCACGAGGTCGTCGGAATGGAGCAAGGGGAAGGCGTCGAGCGCGTCGTTGGACGTGGCGACGAGATAATAGCCCTCCGGAGTGCGGATCACCGACGGGTCGCCAAAGCCCGCGAAGATCTTCGGGTGGACGTTTTCGGTGATGAGCGGCTGCCACGGCGGGTCCTCGGCATCGCTGGAAACCGCCGCCGGGCTTTCCGGACGCCGGGTTCCGAAGTCGGCTGCGAGCTCATCGAAGAAGCGGGCGAAATCCGGCTGGTCGCGGCCCGGCAGGACGTAAACCTTCGTCGCCCCGCCGGCCCGGACCGCGATGGTGAGGCCGTCGCCCTTGTCGGCGAGCTCGACGTCGAAGGCGGGGGGGTCGGTCACGTCGCAATCATTCCCATGCTCGGACTGACCGGCAGTCATGTGCGTGGGGAATGGTGCTGCCGGTGAGGATTGAACTCACGACCTCAGCCTTACCAAGGATGCGCTCTACCACTGAGCTACGGCAGCACTTTTTTGAGAAGAGGCGGCGCTATGGCCAAGCGGGTCAGTTGCGTCAACCACCTTGCCCGCGCCAGCTGCCCGGCCCAATGCAAGTCCATGGCGAAACAGGACAAGTCGCGCGAGGAGAAGCTGGCGAAGGCGCTTCGGGAGAACCTTCGAAAGCGCAAGGCGCAAGCCCGCGAGCTGGATCGGTCTCCTACTCCCTCGGACGATGCGTCGTCCCCCACCCGGCGGTGATGAAGAGAGCGGTAACAGGCCCGTCGCAATCCGCCGTGTGCCAGGCGCCGGGCGGATTGATCGCATAGTCGCCCGGCCCGAGGCGGACCGTCTTCTCTCCGCCTCCCGCAAGCTGCTGGTGCAACGTCATCGATCCCTCGATGCAGCAGACGACTTCGCCGCCCGCGGGATGCATCTCCCAGCTCGTCCAGCTTTCCTCGAAGCGGTAGAGTGACACCAGCCGCCCCTCCGGCCCGTCGTCCGAGTGGCGCTCCATATACGCGTCGTACCACTCCATCCCGGTGAATTCGGGCTCGGCGACGGCAGTCCCGCCGTTGCCGAGATGGATCGGATGAGTGAACAGCGAATGCGCCATCGCCTCTCTCCTAGATCGGTGCGCAGGCCTCCTCGAGCCAATCGCGATCGGCGCCGCTGAGATTGCCGCCGATCTTCTCGACTACCTGGCGGTGATAGGCATCGAGCCAGTCGATCTCCTCCGGGCTAAGCATGTCCTTCCTGATCAGCCGCCGGTCGATGGGGGCGAACGTGACGGTCTCGAAACCGAGCATCTCCCTTTCCGCGCCCGCGATCTTTTTCTCGACGACGAGGACGAGATTCTCGATTCGAATTCCGTACTCGCCGGTCTTGTAATAACCGGGCTCGTTGGAGATCAGCATGCCCGCCGCGAGCGGCTCGTCGCCGCCGGTCTGCGAGCTGGTCACAGGTGCGATGCGCTGCGGACCTTCGTGGACTGCGAGGAAACTCCCGACTCCGTGACCGGTGCCGTGCGCGTAATCGAGGCCCGCGTCCCACAGTGGCCGGCGCGCGAAGCTGTCGAGCTGGGTTCCGCGCGTGCCCTTGGGGAAGACGGCGGTCGCGACGGCGATGTGTCCCTTCAGCACGCGGGTGAATCGGTCGCGCATCTCGTCGGTCGGCTCGCCGATCGGCACGGTGCGGGTGATGTCGGTCGTTCCGTCGACATACTGGCCGCCCGAATCGATGAGGTAGAGCGTGCCCGTTTCGAGCTTCCGGTTGGTTTTCTCGCTCGACTTGTAGTGGACGATGGCCCCGTTCGGCCCCGCGCCGGAGATGGAATCGAAGCTGAGGTCGCGAAGCTCGGGGTTTTCGCGGCGAAGCGACTCCAGCTTGTCAGAAGCGATAAGTTCGTCGACTTCGCCGCCCGGCGCTTCCTCGTCGATCCAGCGGAGGAACCGCGCGATCACCGCGCCGTCGCGAACCTGCGCAGCTTTCTGGCCGGCGATCTCCACCGGATTCTTCAGCGCCTTCGGCAGAACCACCGGGTCGCGCAGCGGCAGGATTTTCGCCCCGGCCTTGTCGAGCGCGTCGAAGATCGCGGACACCGCCCGCTCTGGATCGACCGCGACGGTCTTGCCGCTGAACTGCGACAGGGCTTTTTCGAACTCGTCGCGCTCGTGCAGGCGGACTCCGTTGCCGAGATGCTGGCGGACGTCGGGCCCGACCTTTTCGCCGGCGACGAACAGGTCGGCGGTGCCGTCCGAATTCACGACCGCGTATGCGAGCGCGACCGGCGTGTGGGTGACGTCCTGGCCGCGCACGTTGAACGCCCAGGCGATGGAATCGAGCGCCGAGAGCACCGCGGCGTCCGCCTCATGCTTTTCAAGCCATTCGGCGATGTCCGTGCGCTTTTCGGCCGCGCCCCTGCCCGCAAATTCATCCGGCTGGACGACGAGCCGCGCCTTGGACGGCTCCGGCCGGTCCTGCCAGATCTTGTCGATCGGATTCGTGCCCACCGGCACCAGCTCGGCGCCGCGGCTGGCGAGCGATTCCTTCGCCTTCTTCACCCAGTCGCGGGTGTGGAGCCACGGGTCGTAGCCGATGCGTGCGCCCTTGGCCGCGTGGTCCTTCAGCCATTCAGTGACGCTGGTTTCCGGAACCGACTCGTAGCTCCAGTCCTTTCCGTCGACCTGGCTCCGGACCTGCAACGTGTAGCGCCCATCGACGAAAATCGCCGCTTCCTCCGGGAGGACCACGGCGGAGCCGGCAGAGCCCTGGAAGCCGGTGAGCCACGCCAGCCGCTGGGCATAACTACCGACATATTCGCTCATATGTTCGTCGGTGAGCGGGACGACGAAGCCGTCGAGACGATCGGACTTCAACTGTTCGCGGAGCGCCGCGAGACGATCTGCATAGCTGGACATGGCTGCTATCTAGGCTTCCGAACAACCCCTGAGCAAGTTCGCTGGCAGACCGCGAGACTTGCACTATCATCGTCAAGATGACGATCCGCTTCTTCGATGCCGCACAGGTTGAGGCGCTGCTGGACTATCCGGGCTGCATCGAAGCCATGCGCAAAGCGATGAAGGCCTTGTCGAGCGGCGAGCGGCCGCAACCGCTTCGGCAGATCTTTACCGTCGGGGATGGCCAGATGTTCGGAACCATGCCGGGGGAGCTGAGGGCGCTTTCGACGTTCGGCGCCAAGCTGGTCAGCGTCTTCGGGGAGCCGGGCGCGGTCGGCCGGTCGCGCCATCGCGGAGTCGTCGTCGCTTACGATGGCAAGACGGGCGAGGTGAACTGCATCGCCGACGCCGAGCCGATCACGCAGATCCGAACCGGCTGCGCGAGCGCCGTCGCGACGGATACGCTTGCCCGCGCTAATGCAGAAGCGCTTGCCATCTTCGGAACCGGAATTCAGGCGGAATCGCACCTTCGCGCCGTGCCTCTGGTTCGGCCGTTTAAGGAAATCCTGCTGTGGGGACGCTCGCCCGAGAAGACCCGCGATTTCGCCGAGCGAATGAGCAAGGAGCTGGATCGGCCAATCGTTCCCCTCGAAAGCGCCGAGGAAGCGGCCTCGAGGGCCGACGTGATTTGCACGGTGACCTCGTCCGAAGAGCCGGTCCTTCTCAACGCGTGGGTCAAAGACGGAACTCACATCAACCTCGTCGGGTCGAGCCTTCTGGGCCCGATTGAAGTCGACGCCGCGCTCGTGGCCAGGGCCCGCTACATCGCCGATTACAGGCCGGGCGCGCTTGCCCAGGGCGCCGAGCTGGCCGCGGCACGCGAAGCTGACCTGGTCGACGACAACCATGTCGTCGGGGAGATCGGCGAGGTCCTGGCCGGCCGAATCCCGGGCCGGGAGAACGACACGCAGGTCACGATCTACAAATCGCTGGGCCATGTCGCGCAGGACCTGGCATCGGCGGCCTATATCCGCGAGCGCGCGGACCTCGAGCGCTAGCGTCTGCGCTGTGGCGCGCTAAGAGCGCTTGCATGAACAGATCGACCGAGATTCCGATGCCGCCCAGGGCCGAACAACGGCCGTACATCTTCACCCATCATGGCGAGACCGTTGACGATCCCTACGCCTGGCTTCGCGACAAGGGCTATCCGAATGTCACGGACGAGGATGTCCTTGCCTACTTGAAGGCGGAGAACGCTTATTTCGAGGGGTGGAAGGCCCCGCACGAGAAGCTGCTCGACACTTTGTTCGAAGAGATGAAAGGGCGGATCAAGGAAGACGAAAGCTCGGTCCCGATCCGCGACGGCGACTGGCTCTACTGGTGGAAGTTCAAGCCCGGCGCCCAGTACCGCAGCTGGTATCGGAGGCTTGCAAACACTCCGTTCGTGGATGGGCATGTCGAGCTGATCTACGACGAGCCCGCCGAAGCGGAGGGCAAGGAGTATTTTCGGCTGGGCGCGCTCGAAACGAGCCCGGACGGCAGGCTTCTCGCGACGATGGTCGACGCGAACGGATCGGAACGGTTCGTGCTCAAGATCCGCGATCTTTCGACCGGCGAGGACATCGAGACGATCACCGAAGTCGGCATCGGATCGCCGGTCTGGACCAGCGACAGTACGGGAATCGTGTTCACGGAGGTGAACGACAATTGGCGCAGCTATCGCGCCCGCTACCATCGGCTGGGGACGCCGGTCGAAGAAGACAGGACCCTCTATGAGGAAACCGAGGACCTCGGCTTCTCCGTCGGAGTCGACGATTCGCAGGATCGGAGCCTGATCTTCATCGCCACGGGGGACAATACGACCACCGAGGTTCGGTTCGTTCCCTCGTCGGACCCGCTGGCCGAGCCAGTGCTGATCGCTCCGCGCAAGCAGGGCCGCGAATATTCGCCCGACGCGGCGCACGGGAAGCTGTGGATCGTCACCAACGACGATCATGTGAACTTCCGCCTCGCGGAGGCCGACCCGGCCAATCCCGGTGAGTGGAAAACGGTGATCGCAGGCTCCGACCGAGTCTATCTGATGGGCGCGGCGAGCTATCGCGACCATATCGCGATGCACCGGCGCGTGGACGGGCTCGACCAGCTGATCCTTCGCACATACGACGGCGAGGAGACGCGGATTCCGTTTGCCGAAGCCAGCTACAGCGCCGGTTTCGCGGGCAATCCCGAGTTCGCTCCAGACGCTTATCGGATCGGCTATTCGTCGATGGTCACGCCCGGCACCGTCTATGACTATCACCCGGCCAGCGGCGAGCTGGAGGTGCTGAAGGTCCAGGAAATCCCGTCGGGCTACGATGCGTCGAAATATGCGACCGAGCGGCTGATGGTTCCGGCGCGGGACGGCAAGCAGGTGCCGGTGTCGGTCGTCTATCCCAAGGGCTTCGAGAAGAATGGGGAGGGGAAGCTCTTCCTTTATGCCTACGGCGCCTACGGCCATGCGATCCCGCCCGGATTCTCGACTGCGCGGATCAGCTTGCTCGATCGCGGCTGGGCCTTTGCGATCGCCCACATCCGCGGCGGCGACGACCTCGGCTACAATTGGTACCTCGAAGGCAAGCTCACCAAGCGGACCAATGCCTTCACGGACTTCGTGGACTCCGCGAAGGGGCTGATCGGCGCGAAGTTCACTCGCGCCGGGCGGATCGCGATCAACGGCGGCTCGGCCGGCGGCGAGCTTATGGGCGTCGTCGCCAACACCGACCCGAAGCTATGGGGCGCTGTTGTCGCCGATGTTCCTTTCGTCGACGTGCTCAACACGATGCTCGACGACAGCCTGCCGCTGACACCCGGCGAGTGGCCCGAATGGGGTAACCCGCTGAAGGACAAGGCGGCGTTCGAGCTGATCCGCAGCTATTCGCCGTACGACAATGTGAAGGCGCAGGACTACCCGCCGATGCTGATCACCGGTGGCCTCAACGACCCGCGCGTCACCTATTGGGAACCGGCCAAATGGGCGGCGAAGCTCCGCGCCACCAAGACCGACGACAACCTCCTACTGCTGAAGATCAACATGGGCGCGGGGCACGGCGGGAAGTCGGGCCGCTGGGAGCATCTTCACGAGGTCGCCGAGACCTATGCCTTCGTGCTGACTCAGGTGGAGTGAAGTGGGCGAGCGGCCGGTGTTCGAAATGCGCTTCACGGCCCTTCCCGAACACATCGACGAGCTCGGGCACGTCAACAATGCGGTGTGGGTGCAGTGGATCCAGGAGGTCGCCGTCGCACACTGGCGGAGTGTCGCCGCGCCGGAGCATGACGAGGCCTATTTCTGGGTCGTCGTGCGCCACGAGATCGATTACCTCCGGCCTGCCCACGAGGGCGACACGGTCACTGCGCGAACCTGGGTCGGGGAGGCGCCGCAGGGGGCGCGATTCGATCGCTTCGTCGAGTTCGCGGGAGCCGACGGCAAGGCGTGTGTCCGGGCGCGCACGGACTGGGCGATCATCGACCGGGCGAGCGGCCGCCCGATCCGCGTGCCGCCGGAGGTAGTAGCGCCGTTTCTCAGGCCGGAGTAAGCAGCGGGGAAATGGCCCGAGCGATACTCTACGATTACTACCGTTCGTCCGCCTCTTACCGTGTGCGGATCGCGCTCAACCTGAAGGGCGTCGATTATGAGCGGAGGCCGGTGAACCTGGTTGAAAGCGAGCAGAAGGAAGCGGGCTACCGCGAGCTCAATCCGCAGGGATTCGTTCCGATGCTCGAGATCGACGGGCAGCGGATCACGCAGAGCCTGGCGATCTGCAATTATCTCAATTCGATCGTGCCCGACCCGCCCTTCATGCCTGCCGACGCCGCCGACCGGGCTCACGTGCTGGCGATGGCGCTGACAGTGGCCTGCGACATCCACCCACTCAATAATCTGCGTGTTCTCAAATATTTGAGCGGCGCTCTGGGACAGAGCCAGGAGGCGCGCGACGACTGGTACATCCATTGGGTCAGGGAAGGGTTCGACGCGCTGGAGATGCTAGCGAAGGAGCGGGCTGGGAACTTCCTGTTCGGCGACACACCCAACCTCGCGGACATTTGCCTCGTTCCGCAAATGTATAATGCGCGGCGGTTCAACGTCCCGGTGGACGCCTACCCGACCCTCGTTCGTTCCGATTCGAACGCCACCGCTTTGCCTGCTTTCGCCGCCGCGCATCCGGACCGCGAGGAAGCGATGGCATGAACCGGGTCGACAGCATGAACCGCGGTATCGCCGGCGCGAAGGCCCTCGAATCGGTCGAGATCCCGCCGCTGGAGGGCAAGGTCAGCGACGAGGAGTGGGCGATCCGGGTCGATCTCGCCTGCGCCTACCGGATGGTCGCCCACTACGGGTGGGACGATTTGATCTTCACCCACCTGTCGGCGCGAATCCCGGGCGAGGAGCATCATTTCCTGCTCAACCCCTACCAGCTGATGTTCGAGGAGGTGACCGCATCGTCGCTGGTCAAGGTCGACGTGCAGGGCAATCCGGTCGAGCCGACACCCTTCATCACAAACCCGGCGGGCTTCACCATCCACTCGGCGATCCACATGGCGCGCGAGGATGCCCATGCGGTGATGCACCTGCACACGCCCGCGGGTCAGGCCGTCGCGGCGCATTCTGAAGGGCTTTTGCCGCTGACGCAGACGGCGATGCTGGTCCGGCAGGACATCGCCTTTCATGATTATGAGGGAGTCGCCGTCGATCTCGATGAGCGCGAGCGGCTCGTAAGCAACCTCGGCGACAAGACCGCGATGATCCTTCGCAATCACGGCACGCTGGCGGTCGGCAAGAATGTCGGCGAGTGTTTCGTGAAGCTCTACTTCCTGGAGCGCGCATGCCAGGCGCAGGTGATGGCTCTGTCCGCGGGAAGCGAAGTGAACATGCCGCCGCAGGGATCGCCCGAAGTGACGGCGCAGCAAGGGGCAATCGGTCTCAACGTCGCCGCGAACCTGCTCGCCTGGCCGGCGCTCAAGCGGAAGGCGTACCGGCTCGATCCGGGCTTCGCGACCTGAGTTGGCAAGGGGGGCCGCCAGCGTCACCGATTACCGCGCGCTCGCCAAGGCGCGGCTTCCGCACTTCCTGTTCGAATATCTCGACGGCGGCTCCTACGGCGAGGTGACTCTCCGGCGCAACGTCGCCGACCTCGAAGCGGTCGCGCTTCGCCAGCGCGTCCTTCGCGACGTGTCGAACATCGATCTTTCCACCGACTTGCTCGGGAAGCGCTGGTCGATGCCGGTCGGATTGGGGCCCGTGGGCCTGTCGGGCCTCTATGCTCGCCGCGGCGAGGTTCAGGCCCGCAAGGCCGCGGCGGCCGCTGGGGTTCCGTTCACGCTTTCAACCGTCAGCGCCTGCTCGGTCGAGGAAGTGGCTCGAGCCGAGCGCGGATTCTGGTTCCAGCTCTATTTCGTCCGCGACCGCGGGTTCGTCGAAAGCATGGTCGAGCGAGCCCGGGCGGTGCGATGCGAGGGGCTGGTTCTGACCGTCGACCTGGCGGTTCCGGGATCGCGGTACCGCGACTATCGGGCAGCAGGTGGCGGACCTCGTCGAATGGTGCAGCTGCTGGCGCGCCCGCAATGGCTTTGGGACGTCGCCCTTCGAGGGCGTCCGATCAGCCTGGGGAATCTCGAGCCGATCGTCGGCAACCGAGCGCCGCTGAGCGATTTCCAGGCCTGGATCCACTCGAACTTCGATCCTTCGGTCAGCTGGAAGGACGTCGAGTGGCTTCGCCAACGGTGGGACGGCCCGCTGGTCCTCAAAGGCATCCTCGATCCGGAGGACGCACTGCAGGCGGCCGCGAGCGGAGCCGATGCAATCGTCGTATCCAATCACGGCGGCCGTCAATTGGACGGCGTTGAGTCGACGGCGAGTACGCTTCCCCGTGTGGCCGAAGCAATCTCGGGCAAGATCCCCGTACTTGTCGACGGAGGCGTTCGATCCGGCCTCGACGTGGTTCGGATGCTGGCGCTCGGTGCCGATTTCGTGCTTCTCGGCAGGGCCTGGGCCTATGCGCTCGCGGCGGCCGGCGAGGCAGGAGTTTCACACATGCTGACCCTGATCGAAGCCGAGATGCGAGTCGCAATGGCGCTGACGGGGCATGTGAGCATCGCGGAAATCGGAAGCGAAACGCTGGACGTAAGTCAGTCGCGGTAGCCGAGACGTTCTGCCCACGGCAAAAGGATCGGAAGCACGGGCGCGAGCTGTTCGCGATATCTCTTCCACCGTTCGACGGGCGCCGTGCTGATCGCCTCCGTGACCTGGTCGTAGCTCGGGGTGATGATGGTCCCGCGCGACTTGGCCGTGCTCCGATGGTCAAGGACCCGCTCGTCCCACTCGAGGCCGAGGAAGTCGAGAAGCGGCCTCAGGGTGGACTCCGGCGACCGGACCATGTCTTCATAGGCGACCGTGTGCACGTTGAGGCCCATCGCTTCGCGCGAAGCGGTCCAGATGCTCATCATCGCGTCATAATAATCGGCCGCATCGGCGATGTCGGAGAAATTGACCATCCCGAATGGCTGCATGAAGCCGCTGAGCACGACGTCGCAGGGATGGCGCTGCGCGAAGATGATCGGCGACCCCGGGAACATCGCCTGGATCAGCGGCGCATTGGCCATGTCGAGCGGGAACTTGTCGATCACTACTCCGTCGAAATCCTCGCGGACATTCTTGTTGAGGAGACGCTCGTAAGCCGCGCGCGCCTTTTCGATGGCCGCTTTCGACGCGCTTGCAAGCTTGCCGATCTCGCCGACTTCCCGGGCGGCGATGCCGACGAGCTGCTTTTCCTCAAGCACCCTCACCTCGGGATGTCCAAGCAGCAACGTGTCCAGCAGGGTTGTTCCGGAACGCGGAAAGCCAAGCAGGAAGGCGAGCTTTTTCGGAGGCGGCTCCGGCAGCAACGGGATCTTCGCGGCCCAATCCGGAGTGATCGCCCGAGCGAGCTCGTGAAGACCCTGTCGATGGGCATTGGCGTTACGCCGCCACGCCTCGGCGTCGACGATGCTCGCGGATTTGTCGTGAGCGGCGCGGTTCATCGCGATCGCGGCCTCGAATGCCGCCGCGCTGTCGCCC
>JBKPOU010000152.1:0-14032 GCA_046733255.1 Pseudomonadota bacterium | reverse complement strand
ATCATGGTCGACGCAGTAACGGCTGCTGAATGACATGTTCAGTTGTGCGTGGCCGCGACGAGATAATTGAGCCGCAGGTCCTCGCTGAGGTGAAGCCCGCGCGTCGGACTGAACGCCAGGCCTTCGACGTCGAGGCATTTGAGACCGGCGTTGGCCAGCAACTGCTTCATCCGGTCCGGCGCGATGAACTTGTCGAAGTCGTGAGTGCCTTTGGGAATCGCCCCGAACGCCTCCGCAGCCCCGACCATCTGCAGGCGTGACAATGCCGTCTTGTTCGGAGTGGACAGGATCAGCAGACCTCCCGGCGCAAGACGCGCTGCCAAAGCGCGAACGAACGCTTCAGGGTCGGCGACATGCTCGATGACTTCCATCGAGCTGACCAGGTCGAAGAGTCCGTCGAGCTCCTCCACCGCCGCTGCCCGATAGTCGATTTCGAGGCCCTGGCCGCGCGCATGCAGTTCGGCGGCCGCGATCAGCTCGGGCGCTGCATCGACCGCGGTGACCCTCGCCCCAAGCCTCGCCAGCGGCTCGGCAAGCAGGCCCGCTCCGCAGCCGACGTCGAGCGCACTCCTTCCTTCGAGCGGCTTGAAGATGTGCTCGTCGCACTGCCAATGCTGGTCGACCTGGTCGCGGATGTAGGCGAGCCGGACGGGGTTGAGCTTGTGAAGCATCGCTTCGGAGCCGTCCGGGTCCCACCAGTCGCCGGCGTGGCTCGCGAACTGCGCGACTTCCTCAGGGACGACGCTCGTTGGCGTTCGGGTCGAGCCCTCACTCGTGCTTGTCTCCGCCATGCGCCCCTCCTAACAGGGCGCGCCGGTTAGCCCAAGGAGCCAAGCCCCTCCACATGCCCCGCATCGTGATGAAATTCGGCGGCACGTCGATGGCCGGCATCGAGCGCATCCGCAACGTGGCGGGCAGGGTGCGGCGCGAGGCGGAAGCAGGCAATGAGGTCCTGGTCGTCGTGTCGGCCATGGCGGGCGAGACCGACCGGCTGGTGCAGCTTTGCCGCGAAGCCGCGGCCCTGCACGACTCCAAGGAATATGACGTCGTCGTCGCCAGCGGAGAGCAAGTGACGTCAGGGCTTCTCGCGATGACCCTTCAGAACATGGGCCTCAACGCACGCAGCTTCATGGGCTGGCAGCTGGTCAAAGCGTCGGGCGTGCACGGCAACGCCCGCGTCGACGCGATCGAAAACGCAATGCTCGACGAAGCGCTGAAGGGAGGGACGGTGGCGGTGATCCCCGGCTTCCAGGGTGTGAGCGAAGACGGCCGTGTCGCAACCCTCGGCCGCGGCGGGTCGGACACCAGCGCCGTCGCAATCGCCGCCGGGGTGAAGGCCGACCGCTGCGACATCTATACGGACGTCGACGGCGTCTACACCACCGACCCTCGGATCGTCCCCAAGGCTCGAAAGCTCGCGGCCATCACGTTTGAGGAGATGCTGGAGCTTGCAGGCGTCGGTGCAAAGGTGCTTCAGCCGCGCTCGGTGGGCCTCGCGATGCGCGAGAAGCTGCCTCTGCGCGTGCTTTCCGCTTTCGAAGACGTGCCGGGAACTCGCGTCGTTGCGGAGCTATCGGGAGAGGACATGGAGAGGAACGAGATCGCGGGGATCGCCGCCGACCGCAACGAGGCGCGGATCACGCTCACCGGCATCGCCGACAGGCCCGGGACGGTCGCAGCCGTGCTTAGCCCGCTCGCCGAGGCAGGGATCGGCTTCGACATGGTCGTCCACGCCGCGACCCAGGGCACGAACGCCAGCGACCTAACTTTCACCGTCCCGCGGGCCAGCCTCACCCAGGCGCGATCGACTATCGAAGCGCGCAAAGGCGAGATCGGCTACGGCGAGCTGATCACTGACGATGCGGTCGCGAAGGTCAGCATCGTCGGCGTCGGGATTCGATCGAATCCGCAGCTTGCTGCGAAGATGTTCGAAACCCTCGCCGAGCGCGGCATCAACCTGCTCGCCATCTCGGCGTCAGAGATCAAGGTCAGCGCACTCCTCGCCGAAAGCGACGTCGAGCTTGCCGTGCGGGTGCTTCACACGGCGTTCGGGCTCGACGCGGAGAAGGCTGCATGAGCGGCGAGGGGCTGATCGCCGACCCGCGCGCAGTGCATCCGAGTGCCGGCCACGCGCGCCTGAAGGAGCTGATGCACCGGGGAATCGAGTTCCTCGGTTGCGAATGGGCGATCATGGGCGGCGCGATGAGCTGGGTCTCCGAGCGCAACCTGGTCTCGGCCATCTCCAATGCCGGCGGGTTCGGGGTGATCGCCTGCGGGGCGATGACGCCCGAGCTTCTCGATACAGAAATCGCCGAGACCAAGGCGCGAACGACACGGCCGTTCGGCGTCAATCTCATCACCATGCACCCGCAGCTTTCGGAGCTGATCGACGTCTGCGTGAAGCATGACGTCGGCCATGTCGTTCTCGCCGGCGGCCTCCCGCCGGGCTGGGCGATCGACAAGGTCAAGGCGAGCGGCGCCAGGCTCATGGCTTTCGCCCCCGCGCTCGCGCTGGCGAAGAAGCTGATGCGCTCCAAAGTCGACGCGCTGGTGATCGAGGGGATGGAGGCGGGCGGCCATATCGGCCCGGTGTCGACATCGGTCCTGGCGCAGGAGATCCTGCCCAACGTCAGCCACGACATCCCCGTCTTCATCGCCGGCGGGATCGGACGCGGCGAGGCGATCGCAGCCTATCTCGAAATGGGCGCGGTCGGAGTGCAGCTCGGCACTCGCTTCGTCTGCGCTCACGAGAGCATCGCCCACGCCAATTTCAAGAAAGCATTCATCCGCGCGTCGGCCCGGGATGCGATCCTGTCCGTGCAGATCGACCCGCGCCTTCCGGTCATCCCCGTCCGCGCGCTGAAGAATGCCGAGACCGAGCGCTTCGCCGCCAAGCAGCGCGAGGTCGCCGATCTGCTCGACAATCAGTCGATCGAAATGGCCGAGGCGCAGCTCCAGATCGAGCATTACTGGGCCGGAGCGCTGCGCCGCGCGGTCATCGACGGCGACATCGAAACCGGAAGCGTGATGGCGGGCCAGTCGGTGGGAATGGTCAATCGCGAGGAGCCGGTGGCCGACATCATCAGAGAGCTGGTCGACGAAGCGGCCGCAGCATTGGAGTCTCGTGGATGAAATTGTTTCGTGCGGCGGCCGTGGTTCTGGCCGCCATTGCTTCGATTGCGGCGGCTCCTGCGACCAGATCGACCTACAATCCCCGCGAGACGTTCGCGCCTTTCTCGATCGACCCGCAGCCGAACCGCTACCGTTCCGCCAGCGGTCTTCCGGGGCCCGACTATTGGCAGAACAGCGCTGACTACACGATCAACGCGCGGCTTGACCCGGCCACGCATTCGATCAGCGGCACGGTGCGGATCGCCTATACCAACAACAGCCCGGATACTTTGGACGTGCTGTGGCTCCACCTCGAGCAGAATCTCTACACACCCGGATCGCGCGGCAACCTGGCGATCGGCGGCCGACCGGGTTCGCTGTCGGTCGTCCCCAAGGGATTCAACCAGGGCATGATCCTCGACGACGCCCGGGTCACGGTCGGCGGGCGTACGATGCAGGTGAAACCGCTGGTGAGCGACACCCGCGCGCAGCTTCGGCTTCCCGCGCCGCTCCCGCCCGCGAGCCAGGCCGAGGTCGTCATCGCCTACCACTATACGGTTCCCAAGGAGCCGTGGGGCGGGCGCACCGGCTGGATGGACAGCCCCAACGGGCCGATCTACTCGATCGCCCAATGGTATCCGCGCATGGCGGTCTATGACGACCTTCGCGGCTGGGACACGCTCCCCTACCTGCAGCAGGAATTCTATCTCGAATACGGCGACTTCGATTATTCGGTCACGCTTCCCGCAAATTACATCGTCGCCGGTTCGGGCGAGCTGGCCAATGCGAATGAAGTGCTTCCAGCCGTGCAGCAGCAACGGCTCGCCGCGGCCCGAGCCAGCGACAAGACGGTGATGATCCGCTCGGTCTCGGAGCCGTTCGGTTCGCCCTCGGAGACGCGCACCTGGCGCTTCGTCATGCACGATAGCCGCGACGTCGCCTTCGGAGCCTCGCCGGCGTTCAACTGGGACGCGGCGCGGATCAACCTCCCCAATGGCCGGACGGCTCTCGCGATGTCCGTCTATCCGCCAGAGGCGAAGAACTGGGACCGGTCGACCGAATATCTGAAGGATAGCGTCGAGCGCTTCTCGGCAAGATGGATTCCCTTTCCATGGCCGGTCGCGGTCAATGTCGCGGGCCCGGCTGCGGGGATGGAATATCCCGCGCTTGCGTTCGACCCGATCGACGCGAAGCCGAACGTGCTATTCTATGTGACGGCTCACGAGATCGGGCACAGCTGGTTCCCGATGACGGTCGGCTTCAACGAGCGCCGCAACGCGTGGATGGACGAAGGAATCAACACCTTCATCGACGTCTATGAATCGGACGAATTCAACAATGGCGAGTTCGGGCCGAAGCGCGACAGCGAATATGCGCCCGGCGGCGGCAATCCGGTGGACGAAATCCTTCCTCTGCTCGCCGATCCGGAAGCTCCGCCGATCCTGTCGCGAGCGGACACCGTCATTGAAAAGTACCGCCACCCCGTCACCTATTTCAAAACGGCGCTCGGCATGGTGCTCCTGCGCGAGCAAATCCTGGGGCCCGAGAGGTTCGACCCCGCCTTTCGCCGCTTCGTCTCGGCATGGGCGTTCAAGCATCCGACGCCGGCGGATTTCTTCCGGGCGATGGAGAGCGAAGCCGGCGAGGATTTGAGCTGGTTCTGGCGCGGCTGGTTCGCGAACAACTGGCAGCTCGACCTTGCCGTCACGGGAATTGCGCCCTTCCCGAAGGACGCGGCATTCAAGGGTTCGACGGTCACGGTCACTTCGCTCGACAAGATGGTGATGCCTGTCACGCTTCGAGTCACTTTTGCCGACGGCTCGACCCGCGATGTCCGGCTGCCCGCCGAAACCTGGATAAGGCAGGATTCGACCCAGGTTCCAGTCGTCTCCGATTCGGCTGTCGTCCGGGCGGAGCTCGATCCCGATCGCAGGATCCCGGACAACAGGCGGGCCAACAACGTCTTCGCGGCCCACTGACCCAGTGCCGCGTGGCGGCTTCGCTCTGCATTTGATACGTTGCAGAGCCGTCGGCGAACGCAGGACAGAAGGGGCAGGTCATGGTCGAATATTTGCCGCAGCCCATTCGCCTGTTCGACAGCTTCGGAATCGCGCCCCGGATGATCCGCTTCTTCCTGGTGGAGAAGGGAATCGATCTGCCTCGATACGAGGTCGACCTCATGCTCGGCGAGAACCGCGATCCCGAGTTCCTTCGAGTCAACCCGACGGGGCAAACGCCGGCCCTTGAGTTGGAGGACGGCACGATCATCGCGGAGGCGCCGGTCATCTGCGAATATATTGAGGACTTCTGGCCAACGCCGCCGCTGATCGGCGCGACCGCGAAGGACAAGGCGATCACGAAAATGTGGTTCCGGCGAGTCGAGCTCAACATCTGCCGGCCCATGATCCACGGCTATTATTATTCGGACGGGTTGGAGACCTTCAGGACGAGGATCCGTTGCATCCCCGAAGCCGCGGAAGGCCTGAAGGCGCAGGCAGTTGACGGAATCCGATGGCTCGAGGGCCATCTCGCCGGCGACTGGATCGCGGGGCCGTCGCTGACTTTGGCCGACCTCTGCCTGTTCTCCTATTTCGACGACCTCTTCCAAAAAGGGCAGAAGATGCCCGACGGATGCGACCGGGTGAGCGCCTGGTTCGAGCGCGTAGGTTCGCGGCCCGCGGCACACCGAAGCTTGTGGAAATGGCGGCCGGCCGAGTCCGTCAAGCAGCCGGAAGCTTCGCCGGGCACGCTGGCATCATAGCCACGCGCGGTGCGGATTCGATCCGCTTGCGCGCGCTGTCCACGAGGTGCCGGAATCGAGGCAGGTCACGGATGGCCGCCCAGGCGGGGTCATTCTCGAGCATGGCCAGCTGCCTGCGCTTTGACATCGTCTCCGCGAACGGCTCGAGCATGTCCATGGCTTCTTCAGGATCGCCGAGAAACGTGACTAGCGCGGTTGCGAGGCTGTAGCGCATCGCGAGATTCCCGGGGTCCGTGTTCAGCGCCTTTCGCAACCATTTGCGCGACCTGTCGGCATGGCCGAATGCCGCGAACCCGCAGGCGCCCGATGCGAAGGCGGCACCATTGCGCGGATCGGAAATGACGATCCACTCCGCGCTGGCGATTGCCAGCTCGGCCGCGCGGCGAACACCATCCGAATCGTTCGTCACCTTGTACAGCGACACCAAGAGCGCCGCACTCTCATGGTCCGTCCTCGTCGCAGCCGCCGATGCGCGTTCAAGCGAAGCGATCGCTTCCCCGACCCGGCCCTCCGACAGGGCGAGCGCCGCTGCTTCCCGGTTGGCCTCCCAGCAATCGGGGTCGATTCGAAGAGCGGCCTCGATTTCCTCCCGGGCCCCTTCGTTGGAACCCTGTTCCGCGAACTGGCGGGCAACGACGCAATGGGCTTCGGCGATTTCCGGATCGATCGAGATCGCGCGCTGTGCCGCGGGAAGCGGGTCCTCGCCGCGGCCGCACCAAAAGGCGAGTTCGCCCTCCGCGAGCGCCATCAGCGCCCAGGCCCGCGCATATTGGGGGTCGAGCTCGGTCGCCTCACGGCACAAGCTGACGATGTCTTCCCCAGCGCGCGAGTTGCCGAGCCCGGCGGTGGCCCAGCGGCGCCGCGCCTTCAGGTAGAGGTCGTACGCCTCGGCGTCGGACGTGCTCCGGGCGTTGATCGCCTCCTCTTCCGAGGGAAGCAAGGTCAGCTCGAGCGCTTCGACGATTGCCTTCGAGATCTCGTCCTGGATCGCGAAGATGTCGGTCAGGTCGCGGTCGTACCGCTCGGCCCAGAGCTGGTGGGCGGTCGAAGCCTCGATCAGTTGCGCGGTGATCCGAACCTGCGATCCGGCCCTCCGAACGCTTCCTTCCACGACATGAGTGGCGCCGAGGGCCGAGGCGATCGCCTTCTCGTCCACCGACTGGCCCCTGAAGGCGAAAGCTGCGTTGCGGCCGATGACGTCCAGGGCCGAGACCCGCGACAGGTCGGTAATGACGTCTTCGGTGATCCCCTCGCTGAAATATTCATGCTCGGGATCGCTGCCGATGTTCGCGAAGGGCAGAACGCAGATCGAGAGGCGAGGCGCCGAACGGACTGCGTTTTTTTCGGAGACGCGCGGCGGCCCCGACGCAACGCTTCGTGCCTCGATCGCGTCCACGACCCTGGAAATCGCCACGTCCGGCGCTCCACCGGCGGGAAGCGAAATCGCCTGGAATTGCCGGAAACCGAGCGGAGGCTTGTGGCCGTCGAGAGCGATCGGGAGAAGGCGGCCGCTGTCCCGGCCTTCGCCGGCTTCGTCGAGCACCCACGGAGAAGCCGCCGCTGCGGCCGACCAGAGCACCATGACCACATCGGCGCACTGCAGCTCGCGGTCGATCTCCGCCGCGAAGCGCGACCCTCCGCGAAGATTTTCGTCCCACCAGACGGCGTGGCCATTGGCGCCGAGCGCTTCGGCAAGAAGCTTCGCCGACGCGCTGTCGGAATGGGCGTAAGAGAGGAAGATTCGCGCCATCGCACTCCCAACGGGCCACCTTGCGCCTGCAAATCACCGCCTTCAAGACAATGGTTTAGCTGCTGCTCGCGCGTGACAGGCAAGCGCCGCATCTGATAGCGCTGAACTCATGCCGCTAACCGCCGCCGCGTCCGCCCGCGAAATCCTGACGGGCCTTCACGACGTGATGGCGGGCCGCGGCTCCGCGCAGTCGAAGCTGGACAAGGTCGTCGACCTTGTTGCGGAGAAGATGGAGAGCGAGGTCTGCTCGATCTACCTGCTCCGCGACAACAAGCTGGAGCTGTTCGCGACGCATGGTCTTCGCAAGGAAGCCGTTCACGTCACCCGGATGAAGCTGGGCGAAGGCATCGTCGGCACCATCGCCGCAGAAGGCCGCATCCTGAACCTCGCCGAGGCGGCGGGCCATCACGAGTTCGTCTACAGGCCTGAAACAGGCGAAGAGCGCTTTCACAGCTTCGCCGGCGTTCCGATCATCTATCGCGAAAGCCCGGTCGGAGTCCTCTCTGTCCAGCATGCCGACCCGCGTCGCTACGCCGACGTCGAAATCGAGGCGCTCCAGACGGTGGCGATGGTATTGTCGGAGCTGATCGCCGGCGCCCGGCTGGTGGACGGAGCCCGCCGCGGTCGGCTTCGAAGTGGCGGCCCGCTCCGCCTTACCGGCCTCAAGCTCGTCGCGGGAATGGCGAAGGGCCAGGCGGTCTTCCACGAACCTCGGATCGTCGTCGAACATACCGTCGCCGACGACATCGAGGCCGAGCGCGACCGGGTTTACGGCGCGTTCCGGAGGATGCGCGAGCAGATCGACAACATGGCTCGCGAGGCGGAGTTCGGAAGCGCCGGCGAGCATGAGGAGATCCTCGAGACCTACCGCATGTTCGCTTATGACGAGGGCTGGTCGCGCCGGATCAACGAGGCGATCGATTCCGGACTGACCGCCGAGGCGGCGATCGAGCGGGTCCAGCAGCGCACGCGAGCTCGGATGCGGGAGATCGACGATCCGATCCTGCAGGAACGCATGCACGACCTTGAGGACCTGTCCAACCGGCTCCTGAGGATCGTCTCGGGAAGGATCGGCACGGCGGCCCAGACGGGCCTCGCGCATGACACGGTGCTCGTCGCGCGAAACCTCGGGCCTGCCGAGCTTCTCGAATATGACCGGCGCCGGCTGAAAGCCGTCGTGCTGGAGGAAGGCTCGCTCACCTCGCACATGGTGATCGTCGCCCGCGCGATGGCGGTGCCCGTCGTCGGGCGCCTCTCCGACATCCGCCACAATGTCGAGGACGGCGATACGATCCTTGTCGACGGCGACAACGGCAGCGTGATGATCCGCCCGTCGAAGGCGCTTGCCACCAGCTTCGACCAGCGCATGGCGCTCAGCAAGAAGAGGCGGGCGCAATATGAAGCGATCCGGTCGCTTCCTGCGCGGACGACGGACGGCGTCGACATCAGCGTGATGATGAACGCCGGTCTAGCCGAGGACGCGGCCTCGCTTGAACTCACCGGAGCGGACGGGATCGGTCTCTTCCGGACCGAGTTCCAGTTCCTCGTGTCGGCAACCCTTCCCGGCCGTGAGAGCCAGCTCCGGCTCTACAAGAGGGTGCTCGACGCGGCCGGCGGCAAGCCGGTCGTCTTCCGGACCCTCGATATCGGCGGCGACAAGGCGCTTCCCTATCTCACCAGCCATTCCGACGAAGCGGAGAATCCGTCGATGGGCTGGCGCGCCCTTCGCCTGTCCCTCGATCGCTCGACCCTGATGAAAGCGCAGGCCCGGGCTCTGGTGCAGGCCGCCGCCGGAAGGGTGCTCAGGGTCATGTTCCCGATGATTTCCGAGCCGTGGGAATATGAGAAGGCGCGCGGCTTGTTCGAGGAGCAGGTCGAATGGGCCGAGCGCGGCAACCGGCCGGGGCCGACGCGGATCGAATATGGCGCGATGCTGGAAGTCCCGGCGCTCGCTGAAATGCTCGACCAGCTGCTCCCGCGCCTCGATTTCCTGTCGATCGGAACCAATGACCTGACGCAGTTCCTGTTCGCTGCCGACCGGGGCGATCCGCGGCTCGCCGAGCGTTATGACTGGCTCAGCCCGGCAATCCTGCGTTTCTTGAAGCGCGTGATCAGCGCCGCGCGCGATTCCGCAAAGCCCGTGAGAATATGCGGAGAGATGAGCGGACGGCCGCTCGAATGCCTGGCTCTTATCGGTCTTGGAGCGGAGAACTTCTCGATCACCCCGGCGGCTGTCGCCCCAATCAAGGCGATGGTCCGCTCGGTGGATTCGGCGGCGATTCGGGCGCGGATGGATCAGTGGCTGGCGCGTCCGCCGCAGGACCTCAGGAAAGCGCTTTCGGACTGGGCTCGCCGCCACCGTGTCGCCGTGGGCTGATGCCGGCGATGCGCTGTTGACAGGGGGCGAAGCGGCTTCGAGAACGTTTGAGCGCGGTGTAGAGGATCACGAATTGGACGAAGAGACTGAACTGACCGGGTCCCCGACTGTCGGCGAACGGCTCAAGGCCGCGCGCGAGGACAAGGGGTTGAGCCTCGAACAGGTTGCGTCCGAAACGAGAATCCCCCTTCGGCATCTTCAAAGCCTTGAGGAGGCGGACTGGGATCGTCTTCCCGCTCCCACGTACACCATCGGATTCGCCAAGAGCTATGCGAGCGCGGTCGGCCTCGACCGTACCGACATCGGAGAGCAGCTTCGGTCCGAGATGGGCGGCTACAGGACCGACAATTCGAACGTCGAGCATTTCGAGCCCGCCGACCCTGCGCGGACCATGCCCAAATGGCTCGTTCTCTCGGCCGTCGCCGCGATCATCGTCGTGGTTCTCGTTTTTTCCTGGATACGCAACCAGTCGCTGACCGCGGAGGCGCCCGCGCCGGCGGTCACGGAGCAGCCCGAGCAGCAGGCATCGGTACCGGCGGCGCAAGCTCCGCCACCGGTCCAGCCGCCGGCGTCGGCTCAGGGGCCGGTCACGCTTGCCGCAACCGGGCCGGCCTGGATCCGCGTGACCGACCAGGGAAAGACCCTGTTCGAAGGCGTTCTCCAGCCCGGGCAGACCTATCAGGTTCCCCCGGCCGCCACCGCCCCGCTGCTTCGAGCCGGTGCGCCCGAAGCGTTGCGGATCACCGTCGGAACCGCTGTTGCGCCCCCGGTCGGACCCGCGGGCCAGGTCACGTCCAACGTCAGCCTGCTTCCCGCCGACCTGATGGGCGGGCCCGGCAAAACCGCTGGGCAACCCGCTGCGGCGGCGGAGCCGCAAAATTCGCTGGCGCAATAGATTCATGGAGGCGTAAGCTCGCCTCCGGCAGTCTGGTCACGTTCGAAGTTGGTGGGGGATTTCAATGACTAGCGGGCATTTGCGCATCGCTCTTCCGGCCGTGGCGCTTCTCGGCATCGCGATCACTCCAGCACTCGCTCAGCGGCCCGCGAGTCCCGAGCAGCGCATCATGGTCCTCGAACAGCAGGTGGCGGCGAGCCAGTCCACCGCGATCCGGCTCGAGCAACGGCTCAACTTGATCGAGCAGCAACTCCAGCAGCTGATCAACCAGCGCGAGGTCGGGGGTCACGACGTAACGGAGCTTCAGTCCGACATCGCCAAGCTGAGGAGCGACATGGACTCGCGCCTGGGTGCACTCGAATCGCGCCCGGCGCCGCAGCAGCCGGCCGAGATCCCCATCGAAACCATGCCGCCGGCCGACTCGAAGCCCGAGGCCAAGACTCCGTCGGCCGCCTCCACCGCCGACGAAGCCAAGGGCGAGGACGAAACAGAAACCGCGGTCACTGACCCCGGCGAGGAAGCCTATTCCGAGGGCTATCACCTCTGGCGAGACGGCAAGTACGACCAGTCGATCACGGCCCTTCGCGCCTTCGTTTCCGGCTTCCCGAACCACCGCCGGGTGAGCTTCGCGAGGAACCTCATCGGTCGCGCACTGCTCGACAAGGGCCAGCCGAGGCCGGCCGCGGAAGCGCTTCTCGCCAATTACCGGTCGAACCCGAAGGGCGAGCGCGCGCCCGACAGCCTCTATTATCTCGGCCAGGCGCTTATGAAGCTCAATCAGCCGGGCCAGGCGTGCAAGGCCTACGCGGAGCTGGAGGACGTTTACGGCGCCGCCGTCCGTCCCGACCTCCAGTCGCTGGTGACGCAGGGCATGGCGGACGCCGGCTGCTCGTAGGCGAGGAATTGCGGGCGATAGCGCAATGGCGCAGTTTCGCCCGCGATGACCGACGCTCCATTCAGGATCGAACCCGCTGCGGCGGAGCGATTCGCGGCCGATCTCGATCGGCTTGCGCCTCAAGGGTCGAGGATCGGGATTGCGGTGTCCGGCGGACCGGACAGCGTCGCGCTGCTTCTTCTCGCCTCGGCGGCGCGGCCGGGCGCGGTCGAAGCGGCGACGGTCGATCACGGATTTCGCGCTGAATCAGCCGACGAAGCGCAGGTGGTTTCCGGGCTATGCCGAAGAGTCGGGGTCCCGCATTCGACCCTGAAGATCGAATGGGCCGAAAAGCCGGAGAGCGCCATCCAGGAGCGGGCGCGAAGCGAGCGCTACCGGCTGCTCGATCGCTGGGCGGCCGACCGCAAACTCGATTTGCTGGCGACGGCGCATCATCTGGACGATCAGGCCGAGACATTCCTGATGCGCCTGAATCGCGGCGCCGGAGTTCGCGGGCTTGCGGGGATGCGGCCCGACTCACCGGTTCCTGCCGAGGGATCGAACCGGCGACTGATCCGCCCGCTGCTCACCTGGCGGCGAGCGAAGCTTGAGGAGGTCTGCAAGACCGCGGGCGTCGAGCCGGTCAGCGATCCGAGCAATTCCGACGACCGATACGAGCGGGTTCGAATTCGGCAGGCGCTTGGCGAGACGGACTGGCTCGATGCCGATACGATCGCCCGAAGTGCGGCGAATCTCGCGGGCGCGGATGCGGCGCTTCACTGGGCTGCGGACCGCGAATGGGAGGCGCAGGTCAGCCGCTCGGACGAAGGCATCGCCTACCGCCCGGCCGCTCCATTCGAAATCCGCCGAAGGGTCGTAGCCCGCGCGCTCGCCGAGCTGGCCACCGAGGGAGACGACCATCAGCTCCGAGGGACTGATCTTGACCGCCTCCTCGCCACCCTCGCCAACGGCGAGAGGGCAACACTGCGCGGCGTGCTTTGCACGGGCGGAGACGCATGGACATTCAGGCCGGCGCCACCGCGCAAGCAGTAAGAGGTCGCCCGCATCCACAGGCGCGGTCGAACGTTCTGCCGCCATGCCGTCCACGGTCATCCGCCGCTTCGACTATCTCGCGCCGAGGCGAGAGCTCGTCGTCGAGTTCGTGACCGGCCGCCGTTACGTTTATTCGGAGGTTCCGCAGGAGGAAGCGGACGCGATGCGCAGCGCCTTCGCCAAGGGAAGTTATTTCAATCGCAGGATCCGCGACCGCTATCCGTATCGCGAGCTGTCCGAAGCTTCGGATCAGTAGCCGGGCGGCGTTTCCGGCGGCGGGGCAGCCTTTGTGCCTGCTTCCATGGACTCGGCCTTCGCCCGGTCGATCATGTTCTGGAGGCAGCCGGTCTCGCCTCCCGGCCCAACTGCCGAGCAACTCTGGATTCCGGTGCGCCCGACATATTCGAAGCTCCTGGCCTTGTTGGCCCAGGCGTCGCGGGTCTGGCGCGGCCCCGAATCCCGGTAGCGCTCGGGAATCCGGTACCGTTCGCTCTCGGGCTTGCGGGCGCAGACCACGATCGCGCTGTCGGTCGACCGCGGGCAGGGGTCGTTTCCGTACACGATCACTTCGGCGATCTTGTCCTCGGTGCCGGCATTGCCGGTCGTCACCTGCGCGGTCGCGGGCACCGCAAGGGCTGCCGCCAGTGCCGCTGCCGCCGCCGCTCCAGTGAGCGAAATCGCAAGCTTGATCATCGTCAACAACCTTTCACGGCTTAAAGCGGCCAGCGGGCGCCCGTTGTTCCGCTAGACACGCTTCGACAGCGCGATTGCTACACGACATGCCGCGCGTATCGCTCCCGTCAATAGGGGATAGGCTGGAGCCCGCTGAGCGCCCGCTGAACGGGCCGTGTCGAGATGTTCCAGCTCCTCGGCCCGGAACTGCGCAATGTCCCCGGACAGTTCGGCATCGTCCTCGCCGAGCTCGTCGAGCTGGCGCTGGTAGTGGCGCCCGATTTCGGTCTCGATCGCGTCCGTGCAGGCCATTGCCGCGTCTTCGCCGATCAGCGCGGTCCCGGCTCCGAGCGCAAAACCGGCTGCGTTCCACAGCGGCTGGAGCGCCGTCGGACGGACTCTGCGCGCGGCGACAAGTTCGTCGAAGCGCTTAAGGTGCCTTTGCTCCTGCATCGCCATTCGCGACACGAGCTTGGCCGCGGGCGAGCTGGGATCGAGCACGGCGAGCTGGCCCGCGTAGATCCTGGTCGCGCCATATT
>JBKPOU010000151.1:0-19966 GCA_046733255.1 Pseudomonadota bacterium | reverse complement strand
GAGCCGGGTCGTCGAACCGCAGCTGCTAGCAGGGGCTGCAATCTTCGGGATCGGCTGGGGTCTGGTCGGCTTCAGTCCCGGAGCTGGAATCGCGGCTTTGGCCTTTGGTTTCACTCTCTGGCAGCCCTGGGTTTTCGTCCTGGCGATGCTGGGTGGGATGTTGCTGCACCGGTTTTACGAGGATAAGCGGCGATACCCGCTGCGCATAAGCGCGTGACCTTCAGCCTTCTGCAATATGCGCTCGGTGTCGGGTCGGGCGCACTGGTCGGCTTCGTGCTCGGCCTGGTGGGCGGCGGAGGCTCGATCCTCGCCGTTCCGCTGATGGTTTATCTTGTCAGGGTCAAAAGCCCGCACGTCGCGATCGGGACGAGCGCTTTCGCCGTCGCCGCCAATGCCGCCGCCGGCCTCGCCAACCATGCTCGGGCCGGCCATGTGAAGTGGCGCTGCGCAGCGCTGTTTGCGGCCTGCGGAATTGTCGGCGCTGCGGCCGGCTCCACGCTCGGGAAGGCTTTCGACGGGCAGAGGCTGCTTTTCCTCTTCGCCTTGTTGATGGTCGGAGTCGTGCTGATGCTTCGCCGACGCGCTTCGTTCGGCAATCCGGACGTCAAGCTCGGCCGCGAGAATGCGGGCAAGCTGGTCGGCTACGGCCTCGGCGCAGGCGCCTTCTCCGGATTCTTCGGAATCGGCGGCGGGTTCCTGATCGTGCCGGGCCTGACCGCGGCGACCGGCATGTCGATCATCAATGCGGTTGGGTCGTCGCTTGTCGCGGTGACCGCCTTCGGCCTCACTACCGCGCTCAATTATGCCTGGTCGGGACTCGTTGACTGGCCGCTGGCTTTTGTCTTTATCGCCGGCGGCGTCGCCGGCTCGCTCGCCGGAACGCGCATGGCCAGGCAGCTTTCGGAGGAGCGCGGAAAGCTCTCGACCGTCTTCGCCTGGCTGATCTTCGTGGTCGCCGCCTACATGTTCTGGCAGAGCTCCCGCGAGTTCGGCTAGCGGCTGGTCCGCGGCGCCCGGCCGATTCCGTAATAGTCGAGGCCAGCGCGCTCCGCCTCCTCGGGATCGTAGACGTTGCGCAGGTCGACCAGCGCGCGCCCGCGCATCGAATCCGCCAGCCTGTGGAGGTCGAGGGCGCGGAATTCGTCCCACTCGGTGACGATCACGAGAGCGTCCGCGCCTTCGGCCACTGCGGCTGCATCTTTCGCGGGTTCGAGGCCGGGCAGTAGCGGCGCCGCATGGTTCATCGCCGCCGGATCGAAAGCGGTGACGCTTGCGCCTTCGGCAATCAGCGACTGGACGAGCGGAATCGACGGGGCGTCGCGCATATCGTCAGTGTTGGGTTTGAAGGCGAGGCCGAGGACTCCGATGCGCTTGCCCTTCACGCTTCCCCCGAGAGCGTCTGAAACGCGCGAAGCCATGGCCAGCTTACGCCGGTCGTTGACGTCGACGACCGTGCTGACGATCCGCTGTTGAACGCCGGCTTCCTTCGCGGTCTGCAAGAGTGCCAGCGTGTCCTTCGGGAAGCAGCTTCCCCCGTAGCCTGGGCCCGGGTGAAGGAACTTAGGGCCGATTCGGTTGTCCAGGCCGATTCCGCGCGCAACCTCCTGGACGTCGGCTTCGACGGCTTCGCACAGGTCTGCGATCTCGTTGATGAAGCTGATCTTGACCGCAAGGAAGGCGTTGGCGGCATATTTGGTCAGCTCGGCGGTACGCCGTCCAGTGAACAGGATCGGCGCCTTATTCAGGAACAGGGGCCGGTAGATTTCGCGCAAGACCTCGCGCCCATGCTCGTCGTCCGCGCCGACGACGATGCGGTCGGGATGCTTGAAATCGGCGATCGCCGCGCCTTCGCGCAGGAATTCGGGGTTGGAAGCGACGGTGGTTCCCTGGGGCGCGCCCTCCTCGACGAGGATCTGCGCGATCTTGTCTCCGGTGCCGACGGGAACAGTGGACTTGGTGATGACGACCGCTGGGCCGTCCAAAGCGCCCGCGAGCTCCCGGACCGCGTCGAACACATAGGTGAGGTCGGCATGGCCGTCGCCGCGGCGCGCCGGAGTCCCAACGGCGATGAAGACCGCGTCGGCGCCTTTGACGCCCTGAGCGAGATCGGTCGTGAACTTCAGCCGCCCGTGGTCCACGTTGGCCTTTACCAGAGCTTCGAGCCCCGGCTCCCAGATCGGCATCCGGCCGGCGTGGAGCGCTTCGATCTTCGCGGAATCCTTGTCGATGCAGGTCACGTCATGGCCGAAATCGGCAAGGCAGGCGCCCGATACTAGCCCGACATAGCCGGTCCCGATCATTGCGATATGCATTCGATACTCCTTACGCGCCCGCCGAGCCCTAGCCGCTGTAACCGCGACTTCTCAATGCACAATCGGCGCCCATGTGGCGGAAGCAGGCGAAACGGCGTATTGACGGCGCGGCAGGGGACTGGACGACGGGCGCCAGGTGAAGTCGCGCCGTCATCTGACAGGAGGCGCATGATGCTCTCCACGAAAGCCCCGTTTCTGACCGCAATCGCTATTTCAACGGCAATGCTGGTCGCCGCGCCAGCTCAGGCGCGAAGGGTGACCATTCCCTTCAATGCCGCAAATTTTTCCGATCCACTGACCATCGACAATCCTTATTTCCCGCTCATCGCCGGATCGGTTTACACCTACACCGCCGATAATGAGGACGGTTGCGAGGTCGACGAGGTCACGGTGACCGCCGACTCTCGCCTCATCGACGGGGTCACGACACGGGTCGTCCACGACCAGGTTTTCGAAAGCGAAACCTGCTCGAGCGCTCCGTCCGACCTGACCGAAGACACGCTGGATTATTACGCGCAGGATAACGCCGGCGACGTCTGGTATTTCGGCGAGGACAGCTTCGAGTGCGACGGCGAGGGCCACTGCACCCGAAGCGAAGGGTCGTGGATCGCGGGGGAGAATCCCGCTGACGCATTGCCCGGCATCATCATGCTTGCCAGCCCGCGTTCGGGTGACACCTACTTCCAGGAACAGGCGCCGGATGTCGCGCTCGACCAGGCGACCGTCACGGCCGTCGGCGTCAGAGCGAAAATGAGGCGGGACGACGCGTTCCGGCAGTCCTACTCCAACTGCATAGTCACGAAGGAGTTCACGAGGCTCGAAGCCGGCTCGATCGAGTTCAAGACCTATTGCCCGCAGATCGGCAACGTCCTGACCGTCGAGCATCACGGCAAGGTGGTCCGCTCCGAGCTCACGGCGGTGTCCGGCATAGCAACGGACGCGCTGAAGTTCCGGACGGTGCCGAAGCATTAGCGGGGCAGCGCCACCGGTTTGCTTCCGGGTAAGGCTTCCTATATTGGCGCCGCCCTTCCGATGAAAACGGTAACACTCCCTAAGGCGCCCCGCGTGGGGCTGGTCTCGCTCGGCTGTCCCAAGGCTTTGGTCGACAGCGAGCGAATCATGACCAAGCTCCGCTCCGACGGTTACGACATGTCCCCCGATTACGCGGGCGCGGACGTGGTGCTCGTCAACACCTGCGGGTTCCTGGACAGCGCCAAGGCGGAGAGCCTCGAAGCGATTGGAGAGGCGATCGCCGAGCACGGCCGCGTCGTCGTCACCGGCTGCATGGGCAAGGAAGCCGACGTCATCCGCGAGCGCTTCCCCGCCGTCCTCGCCGTCACCGGGCCGCATCAATATGAAGAGGTCGTGGCCGCGGTCCATGACGCCGCGCCGCCGGTAGCGTCGCCCTTCACCGACCTGGTGCCGGAAAGCGGGCTGAAGCTCACTCCGCGCCATTACAGCTATTTGAAGATCTCCGAGGGCTGCAACCATCGCTGCGCCTTCTGCATCATCCCCCACCTGCGCGGCGACCTTCAGAGCCGGCGCCCCGACGCCATCCTCCGCGAGGCCGAAAAGCTGGTCGAAGCTGGAACGAAGGAGCTGCTGGTCATCAGCCAGGACACGTCGGCCTATGGGCTCGACCTCAAGCATGCCGCCTGGCCATGGAAGGGACGCGACGTCCGCGCCCACATGACGGACCTTGTCCGCGAACTGGGTCAGCTCGGCGCGTGGGTGAGGCTGCATTATGTCTATCCCTACCCGCACGTCGACAGCGCCATCCCACTGATGGCGGAGGGGCTGCTGCTGCCCTATCTCGACATCCCGTTCCAGCATGCGAGCCCGAAGGTGCTCAAGGCGATGAAGCGGCCCGCCAACGAAGCGAAGGTGCTGCAGCGGCTTCGCGACTGGCGCGAGCAGGTTCCCGACCTCGCGGTGCGCTCGTCCTTCGTCGTCGGGTTCCCAGGCGAGACTGAAGAGGATTTCGAATATCTGCTCGGCTGGCTCGAGGAAGCGCAGCTCGACCGCGTCGGAGCGTTCAAGTTCGAGCCAGTGGAGGGCGCTGCCGCGACGTCTATGCCGGACCAGGTGCCGGAAGAGCTGAAGCAGGAGCGTTTCGAGCGGATCATGGACCTCTCGGCGCGCATCTCGGCGGCAAAGCTCGCGGCCAAGGTCAGTCGGACGATCGACGTCCTCATCGATGCCGTCGACCCGCAAACGGGCGGCGCGACCGGGCGCTCGAAGGCCGACGCGCCCGAGATCGACGGCGAGGTTCATCTGCGCGATGCCGGGCATTTCGCTAGCGGCGATATCGTTTCCGCGAAGGTCGAGGATTCAGACGCTCACGACCTCTACGCTGTGCCGGTTTAGGACGCAGTCGGGCCCTGCCAAGGCCCCCGGCCTCGACTTTGTCGCCTAGTTAAGGGAAATTAACCGTCGCTGGGCGTGAGTCGCGGCCATATGCGCGCGCAGTGATTCCGGGGCGAGCGGCTCCGGAAGTGAAGTTTGACCTCGGCGGAGCGAACGGGGGATACGTGCCCGGAACTGACATCTTCCTGTCCTATGCGCGCCAGGACCGGCCGACCGCGCGGATGTTCGCCGACTGCCTCCGCGAGGAAGGCTTCGACGTCTGGTGGGACGCTTCGCTCCGCTCCGGCCAGACGTTCGATGAGGAGATCGAGCGCAACCTGAGGGATTCGAAGGCGGTCGTGGTGCTGTGGTCGCCGGCGTCGGTGGCTTCGCGCTGGGTCCGCGCCGAAGCGACCCTCGCCGACCGCCGGAACAAGCTCGCTCCGGCGATCATCCAGCCCTGTGATCGCCCGATCATCTTCGAGCTGACCCACACGACCGACCTTTCCGACTGGACCGGCGAGCTGACGGACATGCGCTGGCAGACGTTCGTGCACGACCTGCGCCGGCTGGTGGAAGCGAAGCTCGGGGATTCTTCCACTCCGGAGCCGGAGCCGCAGCCGTCGGCGCGCCAGCCGCTCCGGCCGGGCTATGACGACGTCATCCTGGCGAAACAGCCCTCTCCTTCCCCGCCGCTGCGCCGAGCGGCAGCGCCGCCCCCCATCGTCGAGGAGCCCGCTCCACTGGGCGACATGCATTGCCTGGAATTCGAAGATTTGAAGGCGGCCGGCATCGTCATAGACAAATCGGGCGTGAAGATCGGGCGCACCTCCCCCGCCGACATCGTTCTTTCGGACCGCAGCGTTTCACGCGAGCATTGCATGATCGGCCTTGCCAACGACGAGCTGATCGTAACCGATCTGAACTCGACGAACGGGACCTACGTGGACGGTGTTCGGATCAGCCGGGCCACCATACTTCCGGTCGGATCGACCGTTCGCCTCGGCGAGGTTTCGTTGAAGCATGCCCTGCGCAGCCGTGGGGACGCGGAAGGGCGCGGCGGTTCGCCCGGCGCCAGCCGGGGGCGAGGCATGGAACCGGGGCGGCTCGCGGCGACGTCCTGAGCCCGGCAGCGGGAGGCGAACACGTGTCGCACACCGTTAGTCCCAGGCCAATCGTCCTCAACGTCGGAATAACCGGTCACAGGGCTGGGATGCTGACGGCTCCCCTCATCCGGTCGCTCCGTCCCACCGTCTACACGGTCTTCTGCCACTTGCGCGATGCGACGCTGGAATTGCAGGAGTCCGAATCCGCCCTGTGCAGCGCGACGGCGGCCGACCTTCGGCTTCATACCGCTCTGGCCACCGGCGCCGACCAGCTCGCGGCGGTCTGCGCGCGCTCGAGCGGCTATTTCGTCCGCGCGCTGCTGCCGTTCGAGCCGACGGAATATCGCAAGGATTTCGCGAGCGGCGAGGAGCTGGAAAGCTTCGAGCAGGCGCTGAGCGAGGCTGACGAGATCGTCGCCCTCCCCGGCGACCGTTCAGACCTCGAGAGCGCTTATGTGCGCGTGGGGAAATCGCTCGTCGATACGGCCGACCTGGTGGTCGCGATCTGGGACGGCGAGCAGGGCCGCGGCCCGGGTGGGACGGCGCATGTCGTCGAGCTTGCGCTGCAGGCGTCGGTCCCGGTCCTCCACATCGACGTCGATCACGATACCGATCGCGTTCGAATGCGCGCGCTGGTCGACCTGGACTACCGCGCGGAGTTCGCGGACACGCTTCACGATCGCGGCATCTACAGGCGCGTGCTCCGCGGCGCCTTGAAGCTGGAAGGCGCACACGCCGCGCCCGCCCAGGCGGCGCCGATTACTGCTGCCTAGCCAGGAATTGGACGTAGGCGCGAGTCTGGCTCGCCTGCTTGATCAGCCTGTCGGCTTCCCGGTCGGACTGGACTCCCCGGATCGAGTCCCTCAGCGTCTTCAAATTCGCGTCATAGCTGCGCGCCAGCTTCGCATTCTGGCTGTTGCCCGAATGCATGACCCGCTTCGCGGTCGACCGCGCATCGTCCACGATCGAATAGAATTCCGACTGTTGCGCGCGCGAAACGCCGCCGCTGGAAGCGCTTTCGCTGCTCGCAGTGGTAGTATTGGTTGCGAGGATTTGCGTCGGCCTCGGCCCTTGGCTCGCCTGCAGCTGGGCCTTCGCCGCTTTCTCCTTTGCTGCCAGCTTCGCTTCGGCAGCAGCGGCGCGCGCCTTTTCCTTGCGAAGGGCTTCGACAGCGGGATCCGGAGCTGCGGGAACGGTTTCGTTCATTCCGAGGCCCTGGTTTTCCGCAAGCGTCGTGTCCGTGACCGTTCCGCTCTCCGGACCGAGCGCCGCGATTGCGCCGGAATCGTCGGTCGTCGCCGGCCCGATCTGCGAAGCGTCCGAGCCACTTTTCGAGCCGCCGCTGCCCAGCGTCATCGCGCCGACCGCAACGACTGCCAGGACTGCCGCAGCAGCCCCGGCCAACATGACCGGACTCAGCTTCTTCTTCGTCTCCGGCGCTTCGTCCGTCCCTCGGCGAAGCTTTCTCGCATCCGGAACTGCCGCGGCGGCCTGCGCGGCGGATTTCTCTTCTGCTTTTTCCTCGGCCTTGTCTTCGGCTTCCTTTGCGAGCGCTTTCTCAGCCGCGAGCTTCTTCGACGCGTTCGTTTCCTCGCCGGCCCGCTTGAACTTCGCTTCCTTGGGATCTGCTGGGACGCCGGTTTCCACCGGAGCTTTCGGATCCGCGTTGGGCGTCGGCGGGACGGGTACGATGGCGTCCGCCTCCACCTGCTTGGTGTAGAAGCGGGTCGCCTCGTCGTCCTCGGCCTCCGCGGTCGTTTCCCTTCCGAACATCGGCAGCCAGTCGCCGATCGACTGCGGGCGCTCGTCCGGCTTCACCACCATCGCTGCGTCGACTGCTGTCAGGAACCGCTTGCTGTAACCCGGCCATTTTCCTTCGGCGAGCGGCTTGCCGAGGCCCGCATGCAGCCGTTCGAGCACCTCCGCCGGCTTCTCGCCCGTGACACACTCGTACATCACAACCCCAAGCGCGTAGATGTCCGTCCACGGGCCCTGCGCGTAGGTTTTCACATATTGCTCGATCGCGGCGTAGGGCGGCGTGTGGAACGTCACCTTGGTGCTGGTCGCTTCGGCGGCCTCGAACCGCGCCGAGCCGAAATCGATCAGTACCGGGCGGTTATCGTCGGTGATGAGGATGTTCGGCGGCTTGATGTCGCGATGGAGGACTCCGACGCGGTGGGCGCGGTCGAGCCCTTCCGCGATCGGGTGAAGGATGTTCCAGAGGCTCCGCTCATTGAAGCGGCGGCCCTGTTTCAGCATCTTCGACAGCGACACGCCGTCCTCGAAATCCATGACCATGTAGGCGGTGCCGTGGATCTCGAAGAGGCTCCGGACGCTGACGATGTTGGGATGCCGGCTCGGCGTCGACAGGTTCCAGAGGAGCTTGGCCTCCTCGACGAACTTCTTGAGGCCCAGCGCGTGGACTTCCTCGGCGTTGGAATCGATGGGGACGACCGTGTCGTCCGAATCCCGCTCGCTGGTCGAGCTGGGGAAATATTCCTTAATCGCGACGAGCTCGTTGAAGTAGATTCCGCGGGCCTTGTAGACGATCCCGAAGCCCCCAACTCCGAGCACTTCTTCAAGGCGCCATTCGCGAAGGACCGTCCCGGCAGGGAGGGCCTTGTTGCTATAGACTTTGTTCATCGCCGAGCTCCCCCGAGCATGGTATGGAAATCGCACGAACGTTGAGGGATTGCTAGTCTGAACGGGGGGACCGGCTAAGCCAGATGCGCTTCGAATGCGCCAGCCGAACTCATGTTGGTCTCCGGCGGAAGATCAACGAGGATAGCCTCTTCGCTGACCCGGAGCGCGGGCTCTGGGCGGTGGCCGACGGAATGGGCGGTCACGAGGCCGGCGAAGTCGCTAGCGCGATGGTCGTCGACGCTCTGCGCTGCCTTCCCTCGACCGCGGACGTCGACCAGCTTGCGAACGAGGCATCGGAGGCGCTGGCCCAGGTCAATCGCGAGCTCATCGAGCTTGCGAAGTCCAGCAAGCGCGGGCCCGGAGGAACTATCGGAACCACCGTCGTCGGACTCGCCATCTCCGATGGGGCGTTCCGCTGCTTCTGGATGGGAGACAGCCGCGCCTACCGGCTGCGCGACGGGAAGATCGAGCGGGTCAGCCATGACCACAGCCTTGTGCAAAACCTCATCGACGCCGGCATGCTCAGCCCTGAAGACGCCGAGACCCACGAAAATGCGAACCTCATCACGCGCGCGGTTGGCGCTTCCGAGCACGCCGACGTCGAAATCGTGGGCGGCGATGCGAAGCCGGGCGACCAGTTCCTTCTTGCGAGCGACGGCCTGACCCGCCTTGTGCGCGACGAGGAGATCGTGGCGGAGCTTGAAAGGTCGGCGCCGGCCCAGGCTGCCGACAATCTCATTGAAACGGTGCTGGCGCGCGGGGCCCCCGACAATGTGTCCATCGTTATCGCGAAGCTTCTTTAGAGACTTCCGGACTCTTCGCCGCGTCCGCTAAGGGGCGCGAATGACCGACTTCGCTTCGCTCCTCGTCGCCGACCGCGGGCAAAACGCCCATGCGCTCCACCTCGTCGACAAAACCAGTTTTGCCGACTGGGTGAAGACGCGGCCCGAGGAAGACCGAGCGCTCATCGACGCGCACCGGTTCGACGGCAAGACCGGCTTTGCCTGGCTGATCCTGCCGCGTGGCGCCAAGGATTTCGAGGTGGTGAGCGCGGTCGCCGATGCGGCTTCGCTTTCCCCATGGTGCCTGGCAAAGCTCGCCGAGGCGCTTCCCGAGGGCAGCTACCGGCTGGCCGAAGGCGCGCCCGGAAAGGCGGCGCTCGGCTGGCTTCTCGCCCAGCACCGCTTCGACGACTACCGAAGCAAGAAGGAGGACGCCGAAGGCGGGCCGCGCATCCTCGTCACGCCCGAAGCCGCCGCGGTCGAGACGACCGTGCGCCTCGCCGAGGCGACCGCGCTGGTCCGGGACCTCGTCAACACTCCCGCTCTTCGCCTCGGACCCGCCGAGCTCGAGCAGGCGGTGCGTGACAGGCTCAGCGGCTGCAACGCGGACATTCGTGTGACCGCCGGAAAGGACCTCAGCGAAGGCTATCCCTTGATCGCCGCCGTTGGCGGAGCAGCCACGGCCGAGCGCGCACCGCGGCTCATCGAGGCGGAATGGGGAAAGCCCGATCACCCGCGCATCGCCATAGTCGGCAAGGGTGTCTGCTTCGATTCCGGCGGGCTCGACATCAAGGGCGCGAGCGGGATGCGCCTGATGAAGAAAGACATGGGCGGCGCGGCCCATGCGCTGGCGCTCGCATGGCTGGTCGCCTCCGCGCGGCTTCCTGTGCGGCTCCATCTGCTCATTCCCGCCGTCGAGAATGCAGTTTCGGGCGCGGCCGTCAGGCCGGGCGACATCGTCAAGTCGCGCAAGGGGCTGAATGTCGAGATCGACAATACGGATGCCGAAGGGCGGCTGATCCTTGCGGACGCACTCGCCCGGGCCGCGGAGGGCGAGCCTGAGCTCGTCGTCGATTTCGCGACGCTGACGGGCGCAGCCCGGGTCGCGCTGGGCCCCGAACTTCCCGCGCTCTTCGTCACGGACGACGGCTTCGCCTCGCGGATCGAGGCGGGGGCGAAAGAGGTCGAAGACCCCGTCTGGCGAATGCCGCTCTGGGAGTCCTATGACGAGATGCTCAAGAGCGACATCGCCGACCTCGCCAACGCGTCCGGCTCCTCGATGGCTGGAGCGATCGTCGCGGCGATGTTCATGAAGCGCTTCGTGCCGGATTCGCTGCCCTGGGCCCATCTCGACACCTTCGCCTGGCGAGAGGCGGCGAAGCCCGGCCGTCCGAAGGGCGGAGAGGCCTTGGGATTGAGGGCGATTTTCGCCTGCCTACAGCAACAATTCCCTGCTGGCTGAACACACCCTTCTATCAGACTTCCCGATTTTTCGGCGCGTTCGCGGTCACTTCGCTGCAACAATTCCCTTGCTTGCCTGTTTAACGGGCGAGTGCGCGACGCACAGGAGATCGGTAAACCATGGCCGACGAATCACTGTCAGCCTGGATGCGGGCGTTGATCGCCTATGTCCGGTCAGGAGAGCCCGACCTTACCAATCGGCAGATGGCGCTGCTGATGCTCGTCTATCTGACGCCCGGCCCGCATACGGTGCGCGGGCTGGCGAAGGTGCTCGGCGTATCGAAGCCGGTAGTGACGCGCGCCTTGAACACACTTGGGGCGCTCGGCTATCTGCGCCGCGAACGTGACCAGGACGACCGCCGCAACGTGTTCGTCGTAAGGACAAAGGACGGGGCGGAATTTCTTGAAGATTTCAAGCGCAACCTCCGCGACAGCGACCGTTCCGCCGCGGCCAACAGGCCGGTCATCGGACAGGCCGCCTTCGCCCATCAGCGCTGAGTTCGCGCTCGCCGGGCCGTCCAATCCTCCCGACCCGAAGACCCACGCCTACCGGAAAGACCTCGCCGACAGCGCGCTCGCCGGCCGGGTGATCGCGTCGCATTATGCGGAACCGCTTCCTCGAACCGTCGGCAGCAGGACAACGCTTCGGGCAGCACCGTCCGAAGACTCCGACGCGGTCCGGGAAATCGACGCCGGCGAACCGTTCGCGATGTTGGACAATAGCGTCGGCTGGGCGTGGGGCTATGGCGGCGGAGACCGGCTGGTCGGATATGTTCGCTCCGACGCCTTGAGCGTCGCAGGCTAGCCGAGGACCGCGAGCCTAAGCCAGAAGAGCTGGTAGAGGCTGGTCGCGATCAACACCGCGATTGCGATCCCGATCGCCCAGTCGCGCTTCGGCATCTTCGGCCGCCGCGCCGGGAAGAGCAGCCAGGCGGAAATTGCGGAAAGGAAGATCGTCGCCAGCGCGACGTTGCGCAGATAGATGACGACGACTGTTCGGACATGCTCGGTGCCATCAGCGACCGGGTCGCCGTGCGGGCTCGTCAAGATGCCCGTGCTCCACACGATCACGGCGGCGAACAGCAGGAATCCGCCCACGAACATCCGGGCACGCCCGATTCCCCTGTTACTCACATCTCTCCTCTCGCTTTGCGGATGGCGTACCAACGCTTCACGTTCGCCTGCTGCTCCGCAAGCGTCTCGGCGAAGACATGGCCTCCGGTCCCGTCGGCGACGAAATAAAGCGCCTTTGTCTCAGCGGGATTCAGGACGGCGGCGATGCTATCTTTTCCGGGATTGGCGATCGGACCGGGCGGCAGCCCTGCGTGAGTATAGGTGTTGTACGGGTCGTCCGAGTGAAGCTCCGATTGCTTGATGCGCCGTCCCAGCGGCTTGCCCCTGGTGATCGGGTAGATCACCGTCGGGTCCGCATCGAGCTTCATGCCGATGCGCAGTCGGTTGCAATAGACCCCAGCGATCGTCCGCCGCTCGGCCGGCTTGCCGGTCTCCTTCTCGACGATCGAGGCTAAGGTGACCGCTTGCTCCTTGCTGTCGAGCGGGCAGGCGGGAGCGCGCTTCGCCCACAGTGCTGAGAGAGTCCTGGTCATCGAGGCCTGCATCCGTTCGACGACCTTGGAGCGCTGCTCGCCGCGCTCATAGCTGTAGCTGTCGGGAAGCAGCGATCCCTCGGCGATGGGCAGTACCTTCCCGGTCAGGAAGCGGTTCGCCGCCAGCTTCTCCTCGACGACGATCGAGGGCATGCCTTCGGTGACGGTGACAAGCCGCTGGACGGGCTTGCCGTGCTGGAGGAGGTCGAGGATCGCCGAGGCGCTCATCCCTTTCGGGATCTCGAACTCGCCGGCCTGGATCGGGTCGTGCGACCCGAGGATTTTGGCCATTCCGCGGAAGGTCGTCGAATTGCCGGGGATCGCGCCTTGCTTGTCGAGCTGCGCCGCGACCGAGGAAAGGGTCGAGCCTTCCTGGACGATGATCGTGTGCGGACCGGGCTTCGGCCCGGTGCTCCACCAGAACAAGTAGATAACCAGGAGCGCGGCAACGACTGCGGCCGCGACGCCCCAGCGAAGCAGCCGGGTCACACCGCTTTCATGATCAGCGAGGCGTTCGTGCCGCCGAAGCCGAAACTGTTGTTGAGAACTGCGCGGATCTGCCGCTCCTTCGCCTTGTGCGGGACGAGATCGACCCCTTCCGTTCCCTCGCTGGGATTGTCGAGGTTGAGGGTCGGCGGAGCGACCTGGTCGCGCATCGCGAGGATGCAGAAGATGCTTTCAACCGCTCCCGCCCCGCCGAGAAGATGGCCGATCGCCGACTTGGTCGAGCTCATCGACAGCGACCCGATGGCGTTGCCGAACAGTCGGCGCACCGCCCCCAGCTCGAGCTCGTCGCCCAGCGGAGTCGAAGTGCCATGCGCGTTGATATAGTCGATGTCCGACGGTTGCAGGCCCGACTTCCTGAGCGCCATTTCCATCGAGCGGTAGGCGCCCGAGCCTTCCGGGTGCGGCGCGGTGACATGGTGAGCGTCGCCGGACAAGCCGTAGCCGATGACCTCCGCGTAGATCTTCGCCCCGCGAGCCTTGGCGTGCTCATATTCCTCGAGCACCACGACTCCGGCGCCCTCGCCCATGACGAAGCCGTCGCGGTCCCTGTCATAGGGCCGGCTCGCCTTCTGCGGCTGGTCGTTGAAGTTGGTGGAAAGCGCGCGTGCCTGCGCGAAGCCCGCAATGCCGATCGGGCAGATCGTCGCCTCCGCACCGCCCGCCAGCATGATGTCCGCATCGCCGTCCTTGATCATCCGCGCGGCGTCCCCGATCGAATGCGCGCCGGTCGAACAGGCGGTCACGACCGCGTGGTTCGGCCCCATCAGGCCGTATTTGATCGAGACCTGGCCGGAGATGAGGTTGATCAGGCGGCCGTGGACGAAATGCGGGCTGACCCGTCCGGGGCCGTTTTCATGGAGATTGACGCTTTCCTTCTCGATTCCGGGGAGGCCGCCGATGCCCGACCCGATCGAGACGCCGGCGCGATACCGAGTCTCCTCGTCCATTTCCGTGAGGCCGGCATCTTCGATCGCCTGCCCGGCGGCATCGAGACCAAAGACGATGAACGGATCGACCTGACGCTGGACCTTGTGATCGACTCGCTTGGCGGGATCGAAGCCATATTCATGGTCCGCGGGCTTGACCTCGCAGGCGATGCGGCACTTCTGGTCGCTGGCGTCGAACTTGGTGATCGGCCCGGCGCCGCTCTTCGCGGCGACGATGTTGCGCCAGCTCGTCTCGACGTCGCCACCGAGCGGCGTCACCAGCCCAAGTCCCGTCACAACGACACGGCGCATGATAGTTTCTCCGTCAGTTCAAAAACAAACGGCCCCCCGCTTTTGTTCGGGAAGCCGTTCGTGCCGCCATGGTCGGCATTCAGGGCGGCGGCCTAAAAAGCCCCCGGATCAGCCCTGGTGCTGGTCGATATAGTCGGTCGCGTCCTTCACCGTCGTGATCTTCTCGGCCGCATCGTCCGGGATCTCGACGTTGAATTCTTCCTCGAACGCCATGACCAGCTCGACGATGTCGAGGCTGTCGGCGCCGAGATCGTCGATGAAGCTCGCTTCGGGCGTCACCTTGTCGGCCTCGACTCCGAGGTGCTCGACGACGATCTTCTTCACCCGATCGGCAGTCTCGCTCATTGGGCTTTCCTCCGTGTTTGCTTTTGCGCTGCCCTAGCCGTGCGAATTGATGCTCGCAAGTGCGAGAGCGCAGGCTGTCGGGGGACAGCCGAGCACGAGCACATGGCGATGACCTGCACCACGCGCTACGTGACAGCTGCAATGCCCGAGAAGACTTCCCGCTCCCTGACGGCAGGCGAAATCGATCTTGCGCGTACCATCTTCGGAGATGCGGTCGATTATTCCAAGGTTCGGATGATCCGCGGCAAATGGTGGCCCTTGCAGCCGAAGAACGCCGCAATGGCGCCGTGCGGCAACATCCACTTCCATCCCAAAGGGACCCTGTGGACGGACGATTATTCGAAAGAGCCGCTGTGGGAGCAGGGCTTTTTCATCCATGAAATGACTCATGTATGGCAGTCGCAGGCCCGCGGCCGTTTTTACCTTCCGCTGATGCGTCACCCTTTCTGCCGATATCGATATGAGGTCATTCCCGGGCGGCGCTTCACCGATTACGGCCTGGAGCAACAGGCGGAGATCGCGCGGCACGTGTTTCTTGCGCAACGCGGCGCAAAGGTAGCCGCTCCGCCGAGGTCAATCCTGCCCTTCTGACCTGCCGAAAAGCCCTGTGTCCGGGCGGCAACAGCCGTAACCTCTAAACGCTCCTACTAACCTTCGTTGATATCGGAGCATCGGCTTTTCAGCATAGCTTCGCCGGTCAGCGCAAGATCAGAGGGGGCTCTCACATGCGCATCTCATCCTATCTGCTTATTAGCACCGCATTCGTCGCGATTGCGGCACCTTCGTTTGCACAGACGACGCAGGAAGACGTCGCCCAGCAAGCCAACCAGCCGCCCGCCAGCGAGACCGGGCAGGAAATCATCGTCACCGCCACCAAGCGAGCGTCAACGATCCAGGACGTTCCCTTCTCGGTCAACGCGCAGACCCAGGAAGACATTCAGCGCGCGAACGCCAATTCGCTCGAGGCGATCGCCCGCAACGTCGCCGGGCTGACGGTCCAGAACCTCGGGCCGGGGCAGAGCCAGGTGTCGGTGCGCGGAGTCTCCGCCGGCCAGATCGTCCGCGACCAGCCGGGCGTGAAGGAGCAGGTCGGCGTCTACCTCGACGAATCGGTCATTTCGCTTTCGCTCTTCACGCCGGACCTCGACCTGTTCGACCTGAACCGCGTCGAGACCCTTCGCGGACCGCAAGGCACATTGTTCGGATCGGGATCGGTCGGCGGCACAATCCGCTACATCACCAACCAGCCGCGCATTGGCGTCACCGAAGGGCTGGTCGAAGCGAACGTCAACACGGTCGACGAAGGCGACATCGGCTATGGCGTCAAGGGCGCCGTCAACGTTCCGCTCGGTTCGACGGCAGCGGCGCGCGCAGTCGCTTACGGGACTCACTTCGGCGGCTTCATCAACGCTCTCGGACCGGCCGGCGGCAAGGATGTCAACGACGGATCGAGAGTCGGAGGCCGCCTTTCGGTCCTGTGGGAACCTATGCCGGAGCTGAAGATCACTCCGCGAATCGTCTACCAGGAAGCGAAGGCCAACGGGTTCAACCGTGAGGAAGTCTTCAACCTTTACCTGAACCCGTTCACGACGCCGTCGCACGTCTATGACGAGCGCGAGCAATTCCTGCTTCTCCGTGAGAAGTTCAGCGACAAGACGACCATCGCCGACTTGACCGCAAGCTACGACTTCGGGCCGGCGGAGTTGACGTCCATCACCAGCTACATCAACCGCGACATTCTGGTGAGCCGCGACGCTTCCGCACTCACGCATTCGGTGTCCCGCGACCTCGGCCTGCCGGTCGAGGCGGCGGCGATTCCGTCCAACCTGCGCGACACCACGGACCTGAAGCAGTGGACACAGGAAGTCCGGCTGGCATCCACCGGCGCAGGACCGTTCCAGTGGGTCGCCGGCGGATTTTATTCACACGTCGACCGCGAGTACGCACAGCGCCTGCCGACGCCCGGTTACGACGCCTTTGTCGACGCGTTCTTCCTGACACCGGGCTGCTTGAACGCAGTGGCGGACATTACCAAGCAAGGGCTGTGCAAGGTCAAGGATCCCGATCCTGCGTTGCGCGTGCCCTTGACCTCGGCGGACATTTCCAACGGCTTCCCGGCGGACTCTCCGTACAACGCGGACCTCCCGTACATCATCAAGCAGGCGGCGGTCTTCGGCGAGGGAAGCTACCGCTTCGGCCAGTTCAAGCTGACTGCCGGCGGGCGCTATTACGACTTCAAGGAGACCCGCGACTTCATCTCGGGCGGCTTGTTCTCCAATGGCGATACCCGCCTCGGGGACAAGACCAAGTCCAACGGCTTCAGTCCGCGGGTCATCGGGACCTGGGAGCCAAACCGGAACCTGAGCATCAACCTTCAGGCCGCGAAGGGCTTCCGTCTCGGCGGCATCAACGACCCGCTGAACATCCTGCTCTGCAATGCGGAGGACAAGGTCATCTATACGCCTTTCCAGTCGGAGAGCTACGATGACGAGACGCTCTGGAACTATGAAGGCGGGGTCAAATATTCGCGTGGCCCGATCACCTTCAACGCCGCGGTCTTCCACACGAGCATCAAGGACCTGCAGGTAACTGTCGACGCCGGCAGTTGCTCGTCGCGCCTGGTGTTCAACGTGCCCAAAGCGCACACTACGGGCGTCGAGGCGGAGTTCGCGGCCCACCCGATGGCCGGGCTCGATCTGTCACTGGCCGGTAGCTACGTCAGCTCCGAGTTCGACAGCACGATCGAAAATCCCATCCTGGCTATCAGGACCGGTATCCGCGACGGCAACCGCCTTCCGACCGTTCCGAAGTTCCAGATGGCGGCGACGGCGAACTACACGAACCGGTTCAACGACCGTTCGGACTGGTACGTGAACGCATCGTACCAGCATGTCGGAAGCCGGTACACGCAGCCGGGCGACCAGGAGAATAATCCGCGCACCTTCGTGCACGACCTGGACCCGTATTTCGGCAACATCCCCGGCGAGGCGACGACGCTGAACCTGAAGCTTCCGTCCTACGACCTGGTTAACCTCTCCGCCGGCCTGCAGTTCGACAACGGCATGGAGGTCGTCGCCTACGTGAACAACGTGTTCGACGAGAACCCGTTGCTCTCCTTCGACCGCGAGCGTGGCGGGCGCGCCAGGCTCGGCTTCAACGTCGGGCAACCGCGGACGATCGGGCTGACGTTCCGCCAGAAATTCGGCGGGTGACCGAGCGCGGCAGGCTTAGCTTGCCGCAACCGTCTATAACGCGCCGCTCGCTCCTCATCGGGGCGGGCGGCGCTGCCGTTTTGGCCAAGTCAGCGAGCGCGAGCGTGATGAGCACAAAAGAGCATGTGGCGGTCATCGGCGCGGGAGTTTTCGGCGCGTGGACGGCTCACCACCTGCTGAATTCCGGGCACAAGGTGACGCTCGTCGATGCGTTCGGACCCGCCAACGCGCGAGCCTCGTCGGGCGGGGAATCCCGCCTGACCCGTGCGGCCTATGGCAAGGACGCGATCTACACAGGCATGGCGTCGGACTCGCTGGCGCAGTGGAAAGCGCTGAGCGCCGTTTCCGGGCTTCCGATCTTCATACCGGCGGGAATCCTGTTCTTCTTCCCGACCGAGGAACAGTATCTGAAGGACAGCATCGCCGCCCACCGCGAGCTCGGTCTTCCGAGCGAGCTGCTTTCGCGTTCCGAAATGGAGAAGCGGTTCCCGATGATCGACTTCGACGGGATTACCGCCGGAATTCACGAACCAGGCTTCGGCGCCTTGATGGCTCGAAGGGCCGTCCTCACCCTCGTCGATCGCTTCGTCCGATCCGGCGGTGAGTTTCGAATCGGCTCGGCCATTGCTCCGGCTGCGGCCAGCGGCCGCCTGGATGCCGTGTCTTTATCCTCGGGTGAGGAGGTGAAGGCCGACCGCTTCGTATTCGCGCTGGGCCCGTGGCTTCCGAAGCTGTTCCCGGAGCTTCTTGCAGGCCGGATCGTCGCGACCCGCCAAGAAGTCTTCTTCTTCGCCCCTCCGGCCGGAGACCGGCGGTTCCAGGTCGGGGCGATGCCCTGCTGGGCCGACTTCAACAACGGCGACATCTTCTATGGCTTCCCGGACCTCGAGACCCGCGGCGTCAAGTTCGCTCACGATGAGCACGGGGCAGTGGTGGATCCGGACACGCAGAGCCGGAAGCCGAGCGAGGAAGCGCTTGCCGAGATCCTTGCCTATCGCGACCGCCGTTTCCCGCTTTTGAAAGGCGCCGCGCTGACCGAAGCGCGCGTCTGCCAATATGAGAATAGCTCGAACGGAGACTTCCTGATCGACCTTCACCCGCGGCTGGCGAACGTGCTGCTGCTTGGGGGCGGCTCAGGCCACGGTTTCAAGCACGGGCCGGAGGTCGGCCGCTATGCCGCGGCTCGCCTGTTCGGGCAGGCGAAGGAGGAACCGCGCTTCAGCCTCGCCACGAAGGGAGAGACCCAGAAACGGGAGGTGCATTAGCCCCGGCTTGCACTGCCGCGGCCAATCCCGCAGTCTCCTTTCAGGGGGTTGGATGGCCAGCATCTTCCTCAGCTATGCGCGGACTGATGCCCGCAAGGCCGTGCGGGTCGCAAATGCGCTCGAGGCGGCAGGCCATTCCGTCTGGTGGGATAAGCAGCTCAACCCCGGTGAGCGCTTCTCGGCCGAGATCGACAGGGCCCTGAAGAGCGCGGACGCCATCGTCGCGCTGTGGAGTAAGGCGTCGATCGAATCGGCCTGGGTGCAGGATGAAGCGGGCGTGGGACGCGACAGCGGCCGCCTCGTACCGGCGTTGCTCGATCAGGTCGCTCCGCCCCTGGGCTTTCGCCAGTATCACGCAGTGGATCTTAGTCGAGGCCGGCTGAGCGGACGGGCACTCGAGTCTCTGGTCCAGGCTGTCGAAGACCGGCTCTCGGGGAAGTACGCCGAGAAACAGGCCTCGAGCGCGGTTGCCACGCCACCGCGTCTTAAAGTTCTCGTCGGGGCCGCGGCAACCGCCGTCCTGATTGTCATCGTGGCCGGCTGGTGGCTGTCGAGGCCCGCGTCGTCCTCCTCGGCTCCGTCGATCGTTATTGAGTCAGCGGACGAGAATTCACCGATGGCGGAAATGGTCGCGCGCGGGATCGCCGACGAGCTCGACCGATTCGGGGCGGGTCCGCTAGCCGGACTGGACATCAAGCCGCCGGGCCAGCGTGCACGCTACGTCGCCAAGGCGAGCGTGCTCGAAAGCCCCAACAGGCTCACAATTCAGCTGTCGCTAGCCGCGGGCGGCACCGGCGGTCTGTGGTCCGCTCGGCTGGAGGGCGCCTCGAACCAGGCTGCCGATCTCAACCGGCAGGCGGCAGCGATGCTCGGGGCGGCATTGCAGTGCGATTTCGACGTTGAAAGTCGCCGGTCCGGGCCAACCCCGGATGTTCGCGCGCTTTACATCGACGGTTGCGCGCGCCTGGCCGATCCGCGTGCTTCGCCGAACGAAGCGATCAAGGCTCTGCGACAGGTCACTCAAAAGGCGCCGCGTTTTGCACCGGGATGGGCCAAGCTGAGCTACGCCGAGTTCAGCGGCATCGATTACGTGGCTCCGTCGGACGCGAGCAATGTCGCCTGGAGCGCCGGCCGCCACAGCG
>JBKPOU010000150.1:0-26600 GCA_046733255.1 Pseudomonadota bacterium | reverse complement strand
CCGGGCTCGATCCCCCGTCGAGCGAGTCCGAGGCCGCGTCGATCCTCCAGCGAATCGCTGGGGCGCTTATCGAGCGGCTGACCGCCCCTGGATGGCCCGAGCGGGAAGGGGCTTGGACCGTGAATGCGAGCCTGCACCGGCTCGGCTGGGGGTGGGCGCCGTTGGTCGCGAAGCGGCTCGAACGGCCGGAACGCGGCGAACGGATGCTATTCTCGCGGCTACCGCAATGGGAGGAATTGGGCGACAGGCCGCCGCCCCTTGCAGCCAGAGTCGACCCCACCGACGCGCAATCGAAGCTGGCGCAGCTGACTGGCAGCAATGCCGAGCCGCGAGAGGGGCAGAAGGCGATGGCCTCGGCGGCCGCGTCCGTCTTCGCTGCGCGCAAGTCGCGCGACGGGCCCAACATGTTGCTCGCCGAAGCGGGCACGGGGATCGGCAAAACCCTCGCCTATCTCGCGCCGGCTTCACTGTGGGCGGAGCGGTCAGCTGGCACGGTGTGGGTTTCGACATTCACGAAGGCCCTCCAGCGGCAGCTCGATTCCGAAGGCCCGCGCCTGTTCGCGGACGCGGCGGAGCGGGCGAAGCGGATCGTCGTTCGCAAAGGCCGCGAGAATTACCTCTGCCTGCTCAACCTGGAGGACGCGCTCCAGGGCGGCTTTGCGGGGCGCGCGGCGATCCTGGCGCAGCTCGTCGGCCGGTGGGCTGCCTACACCAGGGACGGCGACATGGTCGGCGGCGACCTGCCCGGTTGGCTTCCCAGCCTGTTCCGCCGCGCCGGCTCGACCGCTCTGACCGACCGGCGCGGCGAGTGCGTCTATGGCGGATGCCCGCACTATCGCCGCTGCTTCATCGAACGCGCCGAGCGCGCTGGACGCGAGGCCGACCTGGTGATCGCCAACCACGCACTGGTCATGATCAACGCCGCGCGATCGCGTGAGATTGCGCCCCAGCAGATCGTGTTCGACGAGGGCCATCATCTCTTCGACGCGGCGGATTCGACCTTCGCGATCTGCTTCGGGGGCCAGGAGTCGATCGAGCTCAGGCGCTGGATTGTCGGACCCGAAGGCAAGTCGCGGGGGCGAAGGCGCGGGTTGGCGGCAAGATTGATGGATGTCGCCTCGTACGATGATGAGGGTGCCGTCGCCCTCGAGCAGGCGATCGAGGCTTCGCGGGCGCTTCCCTCCGACGGGTGGCTCGGGCGGATTGCCGAAGGCGCAGCTTTCGGGCCCATCGAGGGGCTTCTCGCCGAGGTCCGGGGGACCGTTTACGCGCGCGCCAAGGCGCAGGATGCCGGCTACGGGCTCGAGACCGAGCTAGCCGAGCCGGACGGTGCACTGGTCGGCGCCGCAGCTGCGGCGCATGAAGCGCTCGAAGCGCTGCAGAAACCGCTCGCGGTGCTGTCGCGGCGGCTCGAGGCGGTTCTCGAGGATGCTCCCGACTGGCTCGACAGCCAGGCGCGGGCGCGGGTCGATGGCGCGATCAACGGCCTCCACTGGAGGCGCGAGACGCTTGCTGCCTGGGGCGCGCTGCTGGCTCGAATCGGCGGTCCGGCGGACGAGGATTTCGTCGACTGGCTGGCGGTCGACCGCATCGACGGCCGCGAGTTCGACGTTGCGATCAACCGCCGCTGGCTCGACCCGACGCGACCGCTTGCCGAAGTCGTGTTGAAGCCAGCGCAAGGGGTGCTTGTGACCTCCGCGACCCTTCGCGGCGGCGACGGATGGGAGACGGCAGAGCAGCGCACCGGAGCGACTCATCTGGACTGCAAAGTCGGGCAGTTCGAAGCGGACAGCCCGTTCGATTATCGCGCATGCTCGCAAGTGCTGATCGTCACCGACGTGAAACAGGGCGATCTTGCCGGACTCGCCGGCGCCTACGCACGGCTGATCGAGGCGGCGCAGGGCGGGACCCTCGGCCTGTTTACCGCCATCCAGCGACTGAAGGCCGTGCATGCGAGGATTGCGGACCGGCTGGCGCGCGACGGCCTGCCGCTCCTCGCGCAGCACGTCGATCCGATCGATCCGGGTACTCTCGTCGACATCTTCCGCGACGATCCCCATGCCTCGCTTCTCGGTACGGACGCGCTCCGCGATGGAGTCGATGTTCCGGGCGAGTCGCTGCGGCTCGTCATTATGGAGCGGGTGCCGTGGCCGAGACCGACGGTTCTTCACGCGGCGCGCCGCATGGCGGGTGGCGGAAGCGCTTATGACGACCGCGTCGTTCGGGCGCGCCTGGCTCAGGCCTTCGGACGGCTGATCCGCCGTGAAGGCGACCGCGGGGTCTTCGTCATCCTTTCGGCCGCGATGCCGTCGAGGCTCTTGCGCGCCTTCCCGCGGGACGTGGAGGTCAGCCGGGTCCCGCTCGAGGAGGCGATCGCGAGGGTGCGCAATGTGTTCGCGAACGATCCCGCGGTGGTCTCAGTCGGAGAGCGCCGAAGCGAGGCGGTCGCGGATCGCGACTAGCCGGCCGAGATCGAGACTGGGCTGCGGTGGCGCTTCAAGGCCCTCGACATGCCCTGGCGTGTCGTGTGCGACATTCGCCGCGTCTTCGCCGCCATGGCTTCGAAGCACCTTCTGGACCCCGCGGATCGTATAGCCCTCCTCGTTCAGGAGTCGATTGATCCGTCGCGCGAGGTCGACGTCGTCGGCACGATAATAACGCCGGTTGCCGGCCCGCTGAAGCGGCCGCAACTGCGGGAACTTGGTCTCCCAGTAACGCAGGATATGCTGGGCGACGCCCAGCTCGGCGGAAAGCTCGCCGATGGTCAGAAAAGCGCCGGGAGCTTTCTCGACGCTCGTCACTGCGGCTATTTCGCTATCCTGTCGCGCAGGATCTGGCTTGCGCGGAACGTCATTACGCGGCGCGGCGCGATGGGGACTTCGATCCCGGTCTTGGGGTTGCGCCCGATTCGCTGCCCCTTGTCGCGAAGGATGAAGCTTCCGAAGCCGGAGACCTTCACATTCTCACCCTCGGCGAGAGCGTGGCACATGTGATGCAGGATGCGCTCGACGAAGCTGGCCGATTCGGCGCGAGACAGGCCGAGATTGCGATGTACCACATCCGCGAGGTCTGCACGCGTCAACGTCCCGTTCAAGCCGGACTGCCCAATTCGAGCGATTCCCAGGTCGGCCATCTGATCTTCTCCCGCCCCCTTTTCGGCATCTCTTGCGCCGATACATCACCGTAACGGAAATGCAATGTGTCGGCAATTCGACATTCGCGCAATTTCTCTAATCTATTTCAGTATTTGAGCGCTGCCGCGCCCCATGTAAACCCACCTCCCATCGCCTCAAGCACGATTATGTCGCCGCGCTTGATCCGGCCGTCGCGAACCGCGGTGTCGAATGCGAGCGGAACCGATGCTGCGGAGGTGTTTGCATGGCGGTCGACGGTAACGACGACCTTTTCTGCAGGAAGGCCCAATTTCTTCGACGTGGCGTCGAGTATCCGGGCGTTCGCCTGGTGCGGAACCACCCAGTCGACGTCGCTGGCGTCGAGGCCGGCGGCGTCGAGGACCTCGGAGAGGACACCGGCAAGGTTGACGACCGCGTGCCGGAACACCTCGCGCCCCTTCATCCGCAATTTTCCGACCGTGCCGGTGGTCGAAGGTCCGCCGTCGACGAAGAGCAGGTCGTTGTGGCGCCCGTCGGCGTGGAGGCGAGTGGCGAGGATTCCGCCCTCCGTTTCCTCGGCGCGGAGGACGAGCGCGCCTGCCCCGTCACCGAAGAGGACGCAGGTCCCGCGGTCCTCCCAGTCGAGGATCCGGCTGAACGTTTCCGCGCCGATGACGAGCGCGGTCTTCGCAGCGCCCGACCGAAGCATCGAATCGGCGACCGTGAGCGCATAAAGGAATCCCGTGCAGACGGCATGGACGTCGAAGGCGATGCAATCGTCGATCCCTAGCATCGCCTGCACCTTCGTGGCCGACGACGGGAAAGTCTGGTCGGGAGTGGCGGTGGCAAGCACGATCAGGCCTACCTCGGTCGCTTCGATCCCCGCATGCTCGAGCGCCTTTAGCGCGGCATCGCGAGCGAGGGTCGCGGTCGTCTCTCCCTCGCCCGCTAGATAGCGGGTGCGGATCCCCGTGCGCTCGACGATCCACTGGTCGGACGTGTCGACCGTCTTGGCCAGCTCCGCGTTGGATACCTGGCGCCTCGGCAGCGCCGACCCCACTCCCGCGACGACCGAGCGAAGCGCCATCACGCCGCCTCGTGGTTGAAGGCGTGCGCCCGGAAATTGTCGAGGTCGTCGCCGATCTTTCGGGTGATGTCATTGCGCACCATTCGCGCCGCGACTCGGATCGCGTTGGCGACGCCCTTCGAGTTCGCGCTACCGTGGCTCTTCACGACGAGCCCGTTGAGTCCGAGAAAAACCGCGCCGTTATGATTGTTCGGATCGAGGTGGACCTTGAGCAGGTTCAACGCCGGCCTCGAAAGGGCGAAACCGGCTTTCGATCGAAGCGAGCTCTTGAACGCCCTGCGAAGAAGGTCCGTCACGAAGCGGGCGGTGCCTTCCGCGGTCTTGAGCGCGATGTTGCCGGAAAAGCCGTCGGTGACGACGACGTCGATATTGCCGCGCGACAGCTGGTCGCCCTCGGTGAATCCGTCGAACTTGAACGGCAGATAGTCGGCTTCGCGGAGGAGCGCTGCTGCTTCCTTCAACTCGTCAGTGCCCTTGAGCTCTTCGGTGCCGATGTTGAGAAGACGCACCCTCGGCTTATCCATCTTCAGGCCCGTGCGCGCATAGGCGGCGCCCATGACCGCGAACTGCACCAGGTTCTGGGCGTCGCATTCGGTGTTCGCGCCGAGGTCGAGCATCACCACATCAGTGTCGCCGAGCGTCGGGAGAAGGGCCGCGAGCGCCGGGCGGTCGATACCGGGCATCGTCCTTAGGGCGAGCTTCGACATCGCCATCAGCGCGCCGGTATTGCCGCCGGACACTGCGGCATCCGCGTGGCCGTCCTTCACCGCGGCGATGGCCATGCCCATCGAGGTCGTTCGCGCGCGGCGGATCGCCTGGCTCGGCTTCTCGGTCGCTGCGATTGCTTCGGCCGTGTGCACGATCTGGACGGCGTCCCGAAGGCGCGGATGCTTCTCGAGCTCCGGACGGATCAGGCGCTCATCGCCGAAGATCAGGAACCCCAGACTCGAATCGTGCCGATGCGCACGGACGATCCCGGCGATCATCGCCGCCGGGCCGCTGTCTCCTCCCATCGCGTCAATGGCTATTCGCGGCGCTGCGTCCATTGCCTGCAGCCCTCCGCCGGCGCGCTTACGCCTCGTCCGAAACGATCTCGCGGCCGTTATAATGGCCGCAGGCCTGACACATGTTGTGCGGCAGCTTCAGTTCGCCGCAGTTCGGGCATTCCTGGAATTGCGTTGCCTTCAGCGCATGATGGCTGCGGCGCATGTTGCGCTTCGAGGGCGAAGTTTTTCTCTTTGGGACAGCCATTCCGGCACCTGTATGATTTCAAAAAAATTGGCGACGATCTGCGCCATTCCCGGCGGGTCAGGACCCGCGGCGGCGGCCGGATCGTCGCGAACCGCGGCTCCTATAGCGGAACGCCTGCGAAGCGCAAGTCAGGCGGCGGCGAGCGCTGCATCGCCGACCAGAGGATTGGTCGCTCGCTCGTGACCGAAGGTCGACATCGGCCCGTGGCCGGGGACGAAGGCGGTCTCGTCGCCCATCGGCCAGAGCTTCCTCGTGATCGACTCTATGAGCTGGTCATGATCGCCCATCGGAAAGTCCCAGCGGCCGATCGAGCCGCGGAAGAGAACGTCGCCGACGATCGCGAGCTTCGATTGCCGATGGTGGAAAACGACGTGGCCGGGCGTGTGGCCGGGGCAGTGGCGGACGTCGAGCGTGAGCTCGCCGACCGTCACGGTGTCGTTGTCCTCCAACCAGCGGTCGGGCTCGAAGGGCACCCCGCGAAGGCCCCAGCGGCGGCCGTCGTCGTCGAGGCGCGCGATCCAGAAGCGGTCTTCCTCGTGCGGCCCCTCGATCAGAACTCCAAGCTCACTGGCGAGAATCCCCGCTTCTCCCGCGTGATCGATATGACCGTGCGTCAGCAGGATCTTTTCAATTTCGACTCCCGCTTGCTGAGCCGCGGCCTTGAGTCGCGGCAAGTCTCCGCCAGGATCGACGAAAGCCCCTCGCATCGTCTTCGTGCACCACAGCAACGTGCAATTCTGCTGCAGCGGAGTGACCGGCGTAATGCTTGCCTTGAGCGGCGGCTCGCTCATTTGACGGAGTCGAGAGTCGCCATCGACGGCGGCACGGCCTTCATCGACGCAGAGACAGCCTCCGCCTTGCGAAGCACGCGAAGGATGTTTCCGCCAGCTAGCTTGGCGAGATCGCCATCCCTCCAGCCGCGGCGGATCAATTCGGCAAAGAGGAGGGGATAGCCACCGACGCTGTTCATCCCGGCCGGGGATTCGTCATAGGGAATCCCGTCGAGGTCTCCGCCGAGCCCGACATGATCGTGTCCCGCGATCTTGACGATATGCTCGATATGGTCGGCGATCAGACCCACGTCGGCGGTCGGCGCCGGATGCTGAGACTCCCACGCTTTCATCGCGCTATCGCGCTTGTCCGGCTGTCCCGTGAACAGCGACTTTAGCCGTGCTTCCTCGGCGGCGTGATCCGCATTCCACTGGCGGAACGGCTCCGACAGATAGCCGGTGTAGAAGTTGACCATGACGATGCCGCCGTTTTCAGGAAGCAGCGCGAGGACATCGTCGGGGACGTTGCGCGGATGGTCTTCGAGAGCGCGGGCGTTGCTGTGCGAGAAGATGACGGGCGCCTTCGACGCTGCGATCGCGTCCCTCATCGTGTCGGGCGACACGTGAGCCAGATCGACGAGCATGCCGATCCGGTTCATCTCCTTCACGACCTCGATCCCGAACGGGCTCAGGCCACCATATTTCGGATCGTCGGTCGCGCTGTCGGCCCAATCGTTGGTCGCGAAGTGGGCCAGCGTCATGTAGCGCACGCCGAGCCGGTAGAACTGGCGAAGGGCGGCCATCGACCCGCCCATCTGGTGGCCCCCCTCGACGCCCATCACCGACGCGATCCTGCCCCTGCGGTGGATGCGGTCGAAGTCGTCGGCGGTCGACGCGAGCTCGAGGTCGTCCGGATAGGCCTTTATCAGCCGAGTGATGATGTCGATCTGCTCGAGCGTCTGGCGGATGGCCTCGTCGCCGTGGACGGCCGCGTCGATATAGACCGACCAGAACTGCCCGCCGACGCGGCCCTGATGGAGCCGTTCCATGTCCGTCATCATCGGGTTCGGCTGGCGCTTGTCGGAGTCCTTTGCGAGGCCCTCGACGCTCATTGCGTGATACTCGCGAACCTGCTCGGCAAGGTCGTTGTGGCCGTCGATCAGCGGCGTCCGCTTCAGGATGCTATCGATTCGCGCCATGACTTTCGGGTCGATGGCTTGCGCTTTGGCGGCTGCGGGAAGAGCGGTCATCGCTACAGCAATGAGCATTGGGCCAAGGAGTTTCATGGGAGCGGGTTTAGAGAAGTGGCGGTTCGGCGCAATTGGGCTTGTCTCAAGCGGCGCCCCCGGCGATGGAAAGCGCATGAAACCGGCGGCCCGGCGCGACCTGGAAGAAGTTATGGAGTTCGACCCTGAAGAGGGAATCGCGAACCTCGAATCCCATCTCGACCGGTTGAAATCGAAGGCAGCCTCGCTCGGCTACGACTTCGACCGGCATGCCGCCCGCAACGAGCTCCAGGCGGCGACCTTCGGCAAGAGGCAGAGCGGGACCGCGCGGCTCCTTGTCTCGCCGAGCGGCGCGATCGCGATCGAGCTGAAGACCGCGCGCTGAGTTCAGGCCGCGATCGGGAAGCGGAGCAGCCGGTCGGCTACCGGGACGAGCGCAACTGCATCGCCGCTGATCGCGCGGACAATCTCGGGATGGCGAACATCGAGGCCGCCGGTCAGCGAGCCGAAAGCGGGAAGAATGAGCTTGCGGTCGGACGCGACGAAGCAGCGCCGCGAGATTCGCCTTCCGTTCACGCTGAGCCGAAGCTTGGGGTGGAAATGGCCTGAGACTTCGGGCCGCGCTTCGTTCACCTGCGCTTCGTGGCGAAGGATGATCCCGGCGACCTGCTCCTCCTCGACGATCGTGCCGCCGCAATGGTCCGCGAAGCCCGGATCGTGATTGCCGACGATCCAGACCCAATCCACGCTGCCCGTCAGCTGCTCCAGCAGTTCACGCGAATTGGCGGGCAGGCGGTCACATCCAAAGCGGTCGTGGAAACTGTCGCCGAGGCAGAAGAGCCGCTTCGCACCCGTCCGCTCGAGTTCGGCCGCGAGGGCGCTCAGCGTGGCGTGCGAATCATAGGGCGGAAGAAGCTGGCCAAGTCGCGCAAACCAGCTGGCTTTTTCGAGGTGAAGATCGGCGAAAAGAAGAGCCTGCTGCGCCTCCCAGTAAAGGGCGCCGGATGCTGACGCGAGAAACGTTTCGCTTGCGAACGAAAGGGGAACCATTTCCTCCCCTTAGATTGCTATTCCATGCTCCGATAGTGGTCGCGTAGCGCGCGCGCGTCGTGAAGCGCGTTATGCGGGACCCGGCTGTTCTCGGCGGTACTGAAATTGCTCAGCGGCAGGAGCCGGAACGTCAGGCGGCGGATATCGATCATATCGCCGGGCCCGGTGATCATCAGGTTGCAGAATTGCGATACGTCCTCCGGCCAGTCGGCAATGATGACGGGATCATCGTCATGGCGAAGATAGTGTTCAAGCGCTTGTGCTGCCTCCTCTCGCTCGAGCCTGGGGCATGCGAGTTGGTCGGGAACGGAATCCAGATAGGGCGCGACGTGCCTAGCGACCCAATCGACAAGCGGCTCGCTACATTTGAGTGTCAGGTAGAGCTCGTCGCCGTCATCGGGGATGAGGGCAAGGCTCAATAGTGCACCGCCGATGCCGTTATATTCGGTGTCGAGGAAATAGCGCATCGGGGCGGCTCTGGACTCGTTGCCGACCGCAGTCCAGCCTGCCCACTGTCTTTCCGCAAGCAGAGTGGTTTCGATGGGTCTGGCTAGTGGAGCCTTGACTGTGTGGTGGCACCGCTGGCGGCAACGGCGCTTCCGGTAGCAAGGCCGGCCTCGACGAGCAGGTGATGCTGTACGTCGACTATCCGTACGAGCTTGCCAACGCAGCGAAGACCGCAGACCGCTAGTAGGACTGCGGGACGGCGCCGCAGACGTCAGTCGGGAGGGCATCGCCCCGGCGGCAGCGGTCGGCCATCCGGCGCGCCTCGCGGCCCCGCCGCTCGTCTTCCTTGCGAAGCTGACGCCCGCGCTTTTCGTCGGCTTCCGACTGGCTGGTCGTCATTGCATCGACCCCGGCGGATGCAGCTTTGACCGGGAGGGTCGCAACATCGACGGCAGTCCTGGCGACGGTGCCGACAACGCATCCGGACAGAAGCAGCGGCAGGGGCAGAAGGGCAAGCATCTTCATGCATTTAAGGTGACATGGCGCTCGCAGGCCCGCAAGCGGTTCACAGCTGCATCGCTTCCTCGGCGAGCGCTTCGGCCTGCATCAGGAGCGTTTCGTCCGCCTCCGCTCCGGACGGTAGAGCCTCGCGGCCGACGATGACCATCAGCGGGACTGCCATCGGCGTGATTCGGTCGGCCTCGACATGCACCATCGTCGCCGCCGCCCGGTCGACAAGCCGAACCAGCCGGCCAAGCTCGGTCATCCGCGCCCGAGCATCGTCCCAGGCTGCGCGAAGCAGGAGATGCTGCGGCTCATATTTGCGAAGGACATCGTAGATGAGGTCGGTCGAGAAGCTGACCTGCCGCCCGGTCTTCTTGCGGCCCGGGTGCTGGCGCTCGACCAGGCCGCCGATCACCGCCACCTCGCGGAAGGCGGTCTTGAGCAGATAGCTGTTCTCGACCCATTCGATGAACTCCCGCTCCAGGATGTCGGGCGAGAAAAGCGCTTTCGGATCGCGGATCGGCTCCAGCCCGTAGCACGCAAGTCCATAATCGTTCGCCACAAAGCCTGTAGGCTTGAGGCCGGCGGTCTCCATCCGGCGGGTGATCAGCATTCCAAGCGACTGGTGCGCGTTCCAGCCTTCGAAGCTGTAGGCGACCATGTAGTGAAGCGCTTCGTGCGGGAAGGTCTCGACCAGCAGCTCGTTCGGCTCGGGGATCCGCGAGCGACGGTCCTGTACCTCCAGCCATTCGCGAACGTCGTCGGGAAATCGCTGCCAGTCGTTGCGGTCGGCGAGCATGTGGCGGACCCGGTCGGCGAGATGGGTGGTCATGCTCATCCGCTGCCCGCCGTAAGTAACGATCCGCGCCCGCTTCGATGACGCGTGGACGATGATATCGGTGTCCTTGAACTGCTCCACTTCGAGGCTGAAGCCAGAGAAATAGAAATGGTCGCCGGGGGCCAGGGTCGACGCATAGCCTTCCTCGATCGTCCCGAGCTTGCGCCCGTTGCGGAAGCGTACTGTTAGGAGCGGCTGCTCGACGATCACCCCCGCGTTGAGGCGATGTTGCTGGGCGACCGCAGGGCGCGCGATCCGCCACTTGCCGTCCGGATCGCGGACGAGGCGTCGGAAGCGGTCGTAGGCCTTGAGCGAATAGCCGCCCGTGGCGATGAAGTTCAGGACCTCCTCAAAAGTCTCGAGGTTGAGATCCGCATAAGGAGCGGCCGAACGAATTTCGGCGAGCAATTCTTCGGGATGGAACGGCGCGGCCACCGCCATTCCGAGGATGTGCTGGGCGAGGACGTCGAGCGTCCCCGGCCGAAAGCTTTCCGGATCGAGCTCGCCGACGTCAATCGCGTCGAGCGCTGCCCGGCCTTCGAGATATTCGAACCGGTTGCCAGGGACGAGCACGCCTTCGCTCGGCTCATCAAGGCGGTGATTGGCGCGACCGATGCGCTGGAGCAGGCGCGAACTACCCTTCGGGGCTCCCATCTGGACGACGAGGTCGATGTCGCCCCAGTCTATCCCGAGGTCGAGGCTCGCGGTCGCGACAAGGCCCCGAAGCCGCCCGGACGCCATGGCAGCTTCAACCTTGCGTCGCGCTTCGAGCGCCAGGCTGCCGTGATGGATTCCGATGGGGAGCGCCTTGTCGTTTACCGCCCAAAGGTCCTGGAAAATGAGTTCGGCGAGGCTCCGCGTGTTGCAGAAGACGAGCGTCATCTTGTGATGCTCGATAAGCTCGATCACCTCGCCTGCGGCGTGGCGCCCGCTATGCCCTCCCCATGGGATCTTGCTCTCCGGGATCAGGATTTCGAGGTGCGGCTCCGCGCCGGGATCGCCGATCACCAGATCGACGCTCGAAGGATCGCCGTTCGCACCGAGCCACCGGCGATAGGCATCCGGATCGGCGATCGTCGCCGACAGGCCGACCCGTCGGAGTTTCGGGCCAAGCGCCTGGAGCCGAGCCATCGACAGCGACAGCAGGTCGCCTCGCTTCTCCCTCGCGAAAGCATGGAGTTCGTCGATGACGATCTCCTTCAAATTGGCGAACAGCATTGCACTGTCGGGGTAGCTCAGAAGCAGGCTCAGCGATTCCGGAGTTGTCAGGAGGATTTGCGGCGGGCGAATTCGCTGGCGCGCCTTGCGGTCGGACGGCGTGTCTCCGCTTCGGGTCTCGACACGGATGTCGATGCCCATCTCGCCGATAGGGCCGAGGAGGTTGCGCTGCACGTCCACTCCGAGCGCTTTCAGCGGCGATACGTACAGAGTGTGGAGCGTGTCGGTCGGGTTCTCGATCAGGTCGCAGATCGCCGGAAGGAATCCCGCAAGCGTCTTTCCCGAACCTGTCGCGGCGACCAGCAAGGCGTCACGACGGCGCCGCGCGACCTCGAGCATTTCGAGCTGGTGCCGCCGCGGCCGCCAGCCTCGCGCGGCGAACCACTCTTCGACGACATGCGGAAGCTTAGCCCCGGTCAGAGGTCGTCGGTCCCCTCTCTGCGGCGGCGCTCCTCTTCGGCATAAAGGTCCTTCGTCCCTTCGTAGGTCGTGCGGTCGGCTCGGCTCGAGTGGCGGCGGAAGACCAGCCAGATGAGCACGATCAACAGGATGACCGGAAGGACCACGTCCATCAGCCACCACATTGCGTTTGCCATACGTTCGTCCTTCCTTGCCGGAACCGGGGGCTATGCTCGACACTATAGCTCGCAATGGCGCGTTTGGGTTCCTGGATCGAAGTGTTTGCGGAGGGCATCTACGTGCGCCCTGCGGACGCCTGGGTCGATCCTTCGCAGCCCAAGGGGCGGGCGCTCGTCACCCACGGTCATGCCGACCATGCGCGCGGCGGGCACGGCAAGGTGCTTGCTACTGCGGAGACGCTGGCGATCATGGCGCTCCGCTACGGCGATCAGGACGGTCAGGCCGTCGGCTATGGCGAAACCGTACGCGTGGGCGATGTGGATGTCAGCTTCGTCCCAGCCGGCCATGTATTGGGGTCTTCGCAGATCGTTCTCCAACACAAGGGCGAGAAGATCGTCGTATCGGGCGATTACAAACGGCGCGAAGACCCGACCTGCCACGAGTTCGTGCCGGTTCCGTGCGACGTCTTCATCACCGAGGCGACGTTCGGGCTTCCGGTCTTCCGCCACCCCGACACCGGCGGCGAGATCGACCGGCTGCTTCACAGGCTTCACTCGGACGAGAGCCGCTGCGTGCTAGTCGGCGCCTATGCGCTGGGGAAGGCGCAGCGGGTCATCAGCGAGCTTCGCCGACGCGGCCACGAGGAGCCGATCTATATCCACGGCGCGCTCGAACGGATGTGTGCTCTCTACGAGGAGCACGGAATAGGGCTCGGCGAGCTGCGGCTAGCTACCGGCGTGACTAAGGACGAGTTGCGTGGCCGGATCGTCATTGCTCCCCCGGGAGCGCTTAACGACCGCTGGTCGCGGCGTCTTCCCGACCCTGTCACGGCGATGGCATCAGGCTGGATGCGCATTCGCCAAAGGGCGCGGCAGGCGAATGTCGAGCTTCCGCTGGTGATCTCCGACCATGCCGACTGGGACGAGCTGACGTGCACGATCCGCGAGCTCCAGCCCCGAGAGGTCTGGATCACGCACGGCCGCGAAGAAGCGCTCAAGCATTGGTGCTTGACCCACCAGATCAAGGCCTGCGAACTCAACCTGGTGGGATACGAAGATGAAGAGGGCTGATCCTTCGGCGGCAGCCGTTCTGGCGTCTCGCATTCGGTGAAAACCCGGATTTGAGCGTGGCGGCGTCGAGTTCAATTGGACGGCGTGATGAAAGCTTTGAGACTCGAGCGAAATGCGAAATGGGGCTTGGCGGGCCTTCTTTTTGTGCTGGCCCTGCTTTTCGCAACAGTCATTTGGCACTCCGTCGTGGCGCTCACTCCCGAACAGACGGTCGCTGCGCCGACTCCCGAGAGCGAAGACGAGCTGATCGAAATCGGTGGGCACACCTTGCTGCTCAAACACGGCACCGCCGGAAACAAGATCGCACACTGGCTTCACGCGGGATCAGGGGGATCGAGGGCATTTGAGCTTGGCAACCTCTCGTTCGCCCCGAACTCGGACGCGTTCACTCCGGAAGGCGAACGGAGGGTCGGCACCATCGCCGACATCATGGTTCATGCGCGGGCGCTGGACGCGCACATCTATGCGTCAAGCGCCGCCGCCGACCAACGGCTCGAAGAAAAGCGCGCGACGCACCTGCGTGGAGACCTCATCGCGAAGGGGGTCACGGCCTCGCGGATCGAGGTTTACGACGATCCCATCGAGGGCGGGGAAGCGCTTGCCAAACAGCCTGAAGTCGTCGTGGTCCTGTCGGCCTGAGCAGCGCGCGCTATTTCGGCGCGGGCGCGGTGGATACCGAATGTTCTGCCACCGCGGCGATGTTTCGCAGGAGTGCGTTGGCCCGCTCGCGATCGATGACGAGCGCCGCCGTCTGCGTGATGAGGTCGACCAGCAGGAGGTCGCGGATCGTCGGTTCTCGCGGCTCGCGGTGATACATGGCGAATGTGCCGAGCACCTTTCGGCCGCGGGTCAGGATGGGGATCGACCAGCAGGCGCGCAGCCCGTGCGAGAGGGCGAGGTCCTTGTAGTCGGCCCACAATGGATCGGTCGCGATGTCGGAGACGAACACGGTCGCGCCAAGATAGGCGGCGGTGCCGCACGAGCCCGCACAGGCCCCGATCTCGGACCCGTCGATTGCCTCGAGATAGGCGCGCGGCAGGCTGGGCGCGGCCCCATGCCGCAAATGCTCGCCGTCGGTATCGAGCAGAAGGATCGAGCCGAGCACGCCCGTGCGCGACGATGTTTCGACGATCTTGATCAGCTCGGTCAGCGTATTTTCGAGCGGGGCGTCACCGATGGCCAGTTCGAGCACCCGGTTGTGCGCCGTCCGGAGCGCCTCGCCGCGTCGATCTTCCGTGACGTTCTGGCCCTGGATGAAGATGCTTTTCCCATCGGGAAGCGGCTGGAAAACGAGGTCGACGAGGATTTCCTCAGCCGAGCCGTCCGGCCTCCTGACGGTGAGTGGCATGGCCTGGCCGACGAACGCCTCGCCCGACCGCCTGACACCGTCAAGGATCTCGTCGAAGCCGTGCTCGGTGAATTCCGGGAGCGCCCCAAAGAGGGTTCGTCCGGCGATATCGCGTTTGCCGACAAGCGTGATGAACGCATCGTTCGCGATAGCGATCTTGTGGTCGGGACCGCGGAGCAGCGCCATGAAGCCGGGCGCCCGGTCGAACATGACTTCGAGCAGGTCCTGCTCCATGCACGGTGCGACGTGCGCAGACTCGACGACGAGCTGTTCCGCCATTCGTTGCTCATACATCAACCGCATGCAGGCGTCACTGCTGCGAGGATGGCTTCAATGCGCGGCTTCGGTGCGCTCCACGCCCGACTTGGCAAGCTGCTCGTCCAGCTGCTGCAGCAAGCGGTCGAGAGATTGCTCGTCCTTCGCCTCCGCGCGGCCGACGAGCACGTCCTGCGTGTTCGAGGCTCGCAGAAGCCACCAGCCGTCGGCCGTGTTGACGCGGGCTCCATCGACGTCGTTGACGTCGGCACCGGCGACTCGGAGCCGGTCCAGGACCTCGCGCACCACTGAGAACTTGCGGCTCTCCTCGACCGGGAAACGCATCTCGGGAGTCGCCACCGACCTGGGCATCGCGTCCATCAGCTCGGTCAGGCTCTTGCCGGATTCGCTGACCGCTTCGATCACCCGGACAGCGGCGTAAAGCGCGTCATCGAAGCCATACCAGCGGTGCTTGAAAAAGATGTGGCCGCTCATCTCGCCCGCGATCGGTGCTGCGGTCTCCTTCATCTTTGACTTGATGAGGCTGTGGCCGGTCTTCCACATCAAGGGCTGGCCGCCCAGTTCGGCAATCCGGTCGAACAGGGTCTGGCTCGCCTTCACGTCGGCGATGATGGTCGAGCCCGGGAGCTCGCGGAGCACCGGGGCGGCGAGCAGCATCATCAGCTGGTCACCCCAGATAACCCGGCCGGTCGAATCCATGGCGCCGATCCGGTCGGCGTCGCCGTCGAAGGCGAAGCCCATGTCGAGATTTTTCTCCCGAACGAGCGCCTTCAGGTCGGCGAGATTTGCCTCGACGGTCGGGTCGGGATGATGGGCTGGAAAGGTGCCGTCGATGCTCGAATGGATGACGAAATGTTCGCCGGGCAGCGCCTGGACCAGCTTTTCGACCGCCGGGCCCCCGGCGCCATTCCCCGGGTCCCAGCCAATCCGGTAGCCGCGCCCGCGGAAATCCTGCGTAAGCCGGCCGACATAGGCGTCGAGGATGTCGGCGCCTTCGGAGCTTCCGTCGCCGTCGCTCCATGCTCCCGCGGCGGAACGGCGGCCGAGTTCCTGGATCTCCTCGCCGAACACCGACCGGCCGTTCAGCAGCATCTTGAAGCCGTTATACTCTGGCGGGTTGTGGCTTCCGGTCACCTGGACGCCGCCCTGAACGTCCAGCGACGCCGCGGCGAAATAGAGCATCGGGCTCGGGCCGACGCCGATTCGGACGACGCGAAGGCCGCACTCCATCAGTCCGTCGACCAGAGCCTGCTCCAGGTCCGGCGAATGGGTCCTGCCGTCGCGACCGACAGCGATCGAGCGCGCGCCCTCGTCAGCGGCGAGGGTGCCGAACGATCGGCCAAGTGCCCACGCATCTTCCCTGGTGAGTGTTTTCCCGACGATTCCGCGGATGTCATATTCGCGGAGGATGGTGCGATCGAACGTGTGAGTCATTGCCGGGCGAACACACGAAAGGCGGCACAGGTTCAAGGAGAAACGTCACCTTGAACTCGTTTCAGGGTCCATTCCGGAGACCATCGCGCCCTTCAAGAATTGCATGCTGAAACAAATTTCAGCATGACGAATTGCGTCAGGCGACCTTCTGCTCGGGCTCCACTCCGGGAACGCCGAGGCCGGAGACCATTTCACGAAGCTCCTGGCGGGCGGTGATGTGGCCGATCCCCACTTCGCCAAGATGCTCGAAGTCAAGGAGCGTCAGGCCCTTCGGGAACAGTTCGCGGTAGATGACTCGCTCGCCGAGGCCCGGGATCACTCGGAAGCCGACCCTGCGCGCAAGCTCGTCGAGCGCCGCTCCGACGCGGCGGAGGTTGTGCGAATCGATATGCTGGAGGCGGTTGCGGAGCACGACCCAGTCGACGCTCTTCCCCGTCGTCTTCGCGCGTTGGGTGCGGCTGTTCCAGATCAGCTCGGCGTAGAAGCTCGGCTTCGTCACCTTGAAATTCTCCGGGTGAACCTGGCCGATCAGGTCGAGGTCGACGAAGCTGTCGTTCATCGGGGTGACGAGCGTGTCGGCCTTTAGGATCGCGTCGCGGGCGACGGGGTCGTCGCGGCCGGGTGTGTCGATGACGAACACATCGACATCGCCGGCGATGGCGGCGATCGCCTTGTCCAGCGATTCCCCTTCATCGAGCACCTTGTAGCTAGCCCGGGGAAGCTCGGTGTCGAGCCGCCGCATCGTGGCGTCGCGGTTCTCGAGATAACGCGTCATCGTGCGCTGGCGGATGTCGAGGTCGAGCGCGGCGACCCGGCTGCCCGTTGCTGCAAGCGCAATTGCGGTGTGGACGGCCGTCGTCGACTTGCCGGTCCCGCCTTTTTCGTTCGCGAAGACTATGAAATGCGGCTGAGCCATCCCCGGGCCCCTTGTATTTGATCCCCGCCGCGCGGAGAAGCGCGGCCCAACGAACGCCAGTTTACCGGAGGCGAATCCTCGGTGCAAACAATCCGTGACATCGGCAAGCTCGGAAGCGCGCTGGTCGCGCTTCGGGCCGGCGGTCATCGCGTCGCGCTCGTACCGACCATGGGTGCGCTTCACGCGGGGCACCTGGCGCTCGTCGAGGAAGCGAAGAGGCAGGCGGACCGCGTGGTCGCGACGATCTTCGTCAACCCTCTCCAGTTCGGTGAAGGCGAGGACCTCGACCATTATCCGCGCCAGGAGAAAGAGGACGCCCGCGCCCTGGACCAGGCCGGCTGCGACCTGCTGTGGATTCCGACAGCCGAGCAGATCTACCCAGCCGGGTTCTCGACGACAGTGTCGGTTCCGGGGCTAAGCAAGCGCTGGGAAGGGGAGGCTCGACCGGGCCACTTCGACGGGGTTGCGACCGTCGTCACGAAGCTTCTCAGCGTCATTCGGCCGGAAGTCGCCGTGTTCGGCGAGAAGGACTTCCAGCAGCTTGCGATCATTCGCAGGCTGGCGGCAGATCTTGGCCTCGGAGCCCAGATTGCCGGGGTGCCGACAGTGCGGGACGAGGACGGCCTCGCTCTCTCCTCCCGCAACGCTTATTTGACCTATGACGAGCGCGAATGGGCAGTCGCCTTTCCGAAGTCGCTCGAACGCGCCGTCGCGGAGATCGAAGGCGGAGCGGCGGTTCCCGATGCCCTTGAGAATGCGGGAAGTGCCATTCGAAATGCGGGCTTTTCAGCAGTCGATTATGTTGCGCTCGTGGACTCCACGACGCTCGAGCCGCTTGAAAAGCCGGCCGGAACGATGCGCCTGATCGCTGCTGCAAGGATTGGAAAAACGCGCCTGATCGACAATTTCCCGGTCGAGGTAAGCGAATAAGGTTAACCGCGTTAACCATTTTTTCGGAAATCGGCGGTGAAACTCCCCTCAACGGGAAACAAGGGGGAGTTGGTCACATGGCAATCAGTGAGAAGGCGCAGGAGTTCCTGGTCAGGAGCCGCATTGCGGACGCCGAGCGCGGCGATGTCGATGCGCTGTTCGAGCTCGGAGTCACGTACTCGACGGGCCGCGGCGGAGTCGCGGTCGACCTCGTCGAAGCGCACAAATGGTTCAACCTCGCGGCACTGTCCGGATCCACGCGCGGCCAGGAGTGCAGGGCGGAGATCGCGCTCGAAATGACTGCCCGGGAGATTGCCGAAGCCCAGCGCCAGGCGCGCTCCTGGCTCGGCACGACGCAGCACCAGCGCTACGCCGCCTGAGCCTTATTGAGCGGGCGGCAGGGGATACTGCGGCACAGGCGGCTGCACCCCGACCACCTTGGTGACCACCCGTGGCCCGGCCGCGACGAAGGTCGATCCGACCCGGACGCTGCCCGGCCGTTCCTTGCCCCAGCTGAGAATTGCAATGCGCTGGGGCGCGACTCCCTGAAGCACGAGAAAGTCGCGAACCGCGCTGGCGCGCTTGTCTCCGATCGCAAGTGCATAGTCGCGGCTGTCGTTGGAATCGCCGTGACCTTCCAGCTGCACAATCACGAACGGATTGGCGAGCAGCCAGCGCGCCTGCGCGGCCAGGGTCGCCGTCGCATTCGGTTGGAGAGCATCACCGCGCGGCGGGAAATAGACGGTGTCGCTGCCCGACTTGACGACGAGATCGGCCTGGAGCGCCGATGGCGACCCCGTCATGCCCGGCGCAACTGCGGGAGGCGGCGCCGGCTGCGAGCGGCCGAGCGGGACGATGACGGGCAGCCTCGGAAAGTTGATCTGCGCGTTGGCCGCGGCCGCAGTCAGAAGCAAAGCGGAAGCCAACAGGGGTTTGCGGTTCATCTCGATTCTACTCCTGCCGCTCGGCCCAGCTTGGGTCGGTCGCTTCCTGCGGGGTCAGGATCTGCCGTGCTTCGCCGCCGTCCGCCGGAGCGCTGGCAAGGCCCATCCGGCGATTCCCAGGATCCTGCCGCTGGAACAGGATCCGGCTTCCCCCGGGGCTCCACGTCGGCTGCTCATCATTCGGACCGCCGGTGATGATTCGCTCGTCAGCGCCGTTGGTCGCCATGGTGCCGATCCGCGACAGCGCGCCCTCGACCTTGGTAAAGGCTATCCGCTCCCCGTCCGGGCTCCACGCCGGCGAGCCGTACACGCCGCGGCCGAAGCTGATCCGCCGCTGGTTCGAGCCGTCCGAGTTCATCACGTAGAGCTGCGGGCTGCCGGAGCGGTCGCTGACGAACGCGATGAGCTTTCCGTCTGGCGAGTAAGAGGGGCCGGTGTCGATTGCCGGCGAATTCGTCAGCTGGCGGGGATAGCCGCCACCGGCGCCGACGGTGAACACATCGGTGTTGCCCGCGGTCGACATCGAGAAGGCGACGGTCCTTCCGTCAGGCGAATAGGTCGGACCGAAGCTCTCCCGCCCTGAGGCCAGCAGCGGGCGCTCGCGGTTCGCCGCAACGTCGAAGATCCGAACCTGCAGGTCGCCGCCGGCATAGCTCGTGTAAGCGATCTCGTTTCCCTTCGGAGACCATTTTGGGGAGAGCACGATCGAATCGCCGGACGTCAGATAGGCGTGGTTGGCGCCGTCGAAATCCATGATCGCAAGCCGCTTCACGGCCTGTTCGTCGCGGCCTGATTGCGTGACGTAAGCGATGCGGCTGTCGAATTGCGGCGGGTTGCCGGTCACCTTCACGAAAGCGGTGTCGGCGCAGCGGTGGGCAGCCCTGCGCCACTCGTTCGGAGTGACTGCGAAGCCCTGGCGGGCGACCTCGCGGCCACTCTGGACATCGTAGAGATAGCAGCCAACCGTCAGCCGCCCGTCCTTGCGGGCGTTGACGAAGCCGGAGAGCAGGAACTTGGCCCTCGCCGCCCGCCATTGAGCGAAGGCCGGGGCCGTCACTTCCGGATAGGACGGGACTCGGACGTCGCTCGAATCGGCGACGATGAAGCTCGTCGTCGTCTTGAGGTCCGCAGTGATCAGCTGGGCGATCTGGTTGGCGATCGACCAGGTCTTGCCGGCCTCGGTGTCGACATTCTCCGCCGTAGCCAGCGGCGGCACGGCGATGAGAGCGGCGGCCGGAGCCGGCTGCTGCGATTGGGCGGCCCCCGGAACGAGCAGGAGCAGCGGCGCGGCAATCGCCGAAAATCGGGTGATGTCAGCTATTCGAATGGTCTATCCCCAAATCGGCAATGGCCCGGAATCGCTCAATCCAGGCCGGTGGCTGGCGCTGCGGCCGCTGGTCCGGCGTCAGGAAGGCCGCAGTAACGGTCGCGTCGGCCAATAGTTCAGGCCCGCGCATGACTCTCTGATGAATCGTCACCGACGCCGAGCGGACGGCGTGGATCGAGCTGACCACGACGAGGTCGTCCCCGAGATAGGCCGGCTTGCGAAACTTGATCGAGACATCCGCCACCGCATAGGCGCTCCCGCTGGAGTCCAGCTCCGCCCTCTGGTCGATCCCGGCGGCGCGAATCATGTCGGACCGCGCACGCTCGATGAACTTCAGATAGTTGGCGTAATATACGATCCCCGCCGTATCCGTGTCCTCGAAATAGATGGTGAGCGCGAAGCGGTGCTCGCGGCCGACAAAGCCGCCGCGATAGGGCTGGTCGAGGTCGCGGCTCATTCGACGGCTCTAGCGAGCAAGGTCGGCCCGTCAAAGGCCGCTTGACACATGTAACCTATACGTTACATGTAACGGAAAGGTTACATCAAGGAGTCGCGGGATGGTTGAGCGAAGCGTTGTCGAGACTGCCGAAAGACTGAGCCAGAAGCGGGCGCGCATGCTCCCTTTCCTGGCGGTCATCTACCTGTGCCAGCAGGCGACGTTCTTCTCAGGCGATGCGCCGCCCGGTGTCCGCCCGGTCGACCATGTAAAAATCGGCGCATGGCTGGTGCTGTCGCTTGTCCTTCTGCTGGCGCTGGTGACCAACGGCTTCTGGTTCCAGAGCGCCGAGGTCCGCGCCCTCGTCGACGACGAATCGACGCGGGCCAATCGCGCCAGCGCAATGACCGCCGGTTTCATTGCCGCGATGCTGGCCGCAATGGCCGTCTATTTCATTGAACAGTTCGAACCGGTTACCGCGCGCGAGGCGATCCACGTGATCCTGTCGCTTGGCCTCGGCGCCGCGCTCATCAGGTTCGGGGTCCTGGAGCGGCGCGCGCATCGGAATGGCTGAGCGCCTTGCCAACCGGATTCGCGAGGAACGTGACAAACGCGGCTGGACCCAGGCGGACCTTGCCGCCCGGATTGGAGTGAGCCGGAAGACAGTGAACACGGTCGAGAACGGAGTGTTCGTTCCCTCGACCGTGATAGCGCTCAAGCTCGCTCAGGCGCTCAACGTGCCGGTCGAGACCCTGTTCTGGATCGAACGCTGAGCTCGCCAACTTCGCGGATCAGGTCGCCCTGGCCGATCGACAGGTCGACAAGGTGCATTCCCCAGCCCGGGAGGAACAGGCCGCCGACGCCGACCTCGCCCGGAATCCGGTTGGTTCGCTTGCCGCCGGTCGACTTGATGGTCCTGACCGACAGATAGCCGCGATGGCCGTCATTCACGCATCGCGCGGCCACCAGGCCCTCCGTTCGGAGATAGGGCGAAGGCGAATTGCCTTCGCTCGACCATTCGATCGGGCCGCCGGCGGCGGGATATGACGAGCGTGCGAACCAGTAGCTGTCGAGGGTCTCCCATTTCGTCGAGCCGGCATGCGCCGGGTTGGTGCAGCCGACGGTCATTCCCGGACCGGGCGCCCAGCCGAACATCGCAGCTTCGGGCGGCGGGCTGCCCTCGCGGAAGCTCACCCACGTCATCACGCAGCCCGTGTCCGAGTCGGAGGCGCAGAGCGGCGTGAACTTGAACGTGCCGCCCACTCGCTTCCCCTGCGGGACGAAGACGTTGAAGCCCGGGATAATCGCCCGCACGAGCTGCTTCGCAACCGGTTTGCCTTCGATCTCCCGCTTGATCAGCTCCTGGAGCATCAGCGAGCCCTGGCTGTGGCCGACCAGGACGAACGGCCGCCCGCGGTTGTATTTTGCGAGGTAGGTCCGCCACGCGCCTGCAACATCGGAATAAGCCAACTCGCCAGCCTGCCGGAGGTCCGCTCCCGCCGCGGCCGCGGCGACCGCGCCCAAGGTCATCTGGCGGTATTTCGGCGCGAACGTGCGGCACACCGACGCGAAGCGGGCGAACTGCGACTGAGTTGCGCCGGTCTCCTCGCTGACGTTGAGGTCGCTGTTGAGCCCCTGGTCGCGGGATACGGTCGGATAGACATAGAAGCAGTCGATCGATGAGTCGGCCGCGACTTCGCTCTGGCCGGTCGATCCGTAGCCGCTGTCGCTGAGGGCCGTAGTCGCAAGCGGAGTCGAGCAGACGTCTTTTCGCCCTGGCAGGCATAGCCAATGTGCCTGCTGCGAATAATCGGTCGGCGCGGCCGGGGCCGGGGTCGAAGGCTGGGCCGGGGCGAGGGAAGCAATGAGGCTGCCGAGGAACTTGCCAATCACTTCGGTCCACTCTCCACGTCGAACAGGCCCTCCTGGCTTCCGCGCGGCGGCGTGAGCCCGAGATGGGCGTACCCGCGGCCGTTGAGGCAGCGTCCCCTTGCCGTCCGGGCGATGAGGCCGAGCTGAATGAGGAACGGCTCGATGACATCCTCGATCGTGTCGCGCGGCTCCGACAGGCCGGCGGCCAGGGTCTCGATCCCGACCGGCCCGCCTCCGTAGAGGTCGGCGATCATCGTGAGATAGCGCCGGTCCATCGCGTCGAGGCCGAGTGCATCGATCTCGAGCCGGTCGAGCGCCGCATCCGCGGTCCGGGCGTCGATCGAATCCGTGCCGGACGCATGGGCAAAGTCACGGACCCGCCGAAGGAGCCGGCCGGCAATCCGCGGAGTCCCGCGCGACCTCTTCGCGATCTCGTGGGCGCCGTCTTCGCTCACGTTCGCGGCGAGCAGCCGCGCGGCGCGGCGTACCACCTGCTCAAGCTCCTCGACCGAATAAAAGTTGAGGCGGACGGGAATCCCGAAGCGGTCGCGGAGCGGGGTCGTAAGAAGACCCTGTCGAGTCGTCGCCCCGACGAGCGTGAACCGCGGAAGGTCGATGCGTACCGACCGCGCCGACGGGCCCTCGCCGATCATCAGGTCTAGAGCGCGATCCTCCATCGCCGGGTAGAGCACCTCCTCGACCGCAGGATTGAGCCGGTGGATCTCGTCGATGAAGAGCACATCGCCGTCCTCGAGGTTGGTGAGGAGCGCAGCAAGATCGCCCGACTTGGCGATCACCGGGCCTGAGGTGGCGCGGAAACCGACGCCCATCTCGCGCGCGAGGATCCCGGCCAATGTCGTCTTCCCCAGACCAGGCGGGCCGTGGAGCAGCACATGATCGAGCGCTTCGCCGCGCCCCTTGGCTGCGGCAACGAAGACCCGCAAATTCTCCCTCGCCGCCTTCTGGCCGATGAACTCGTCCAGGCTCTTCGGGCGAAGAGCAGTATCCGCGTCTTCGCTGGTGCGCTCTGGAGTGGTGATCCGGGCCGGGTCGGTTGCCATTCCCACCTGATTCGCAGATGCATTGCCTCTCGACAAGAAGCGAGAGGGGGACAGGGATGGACTTCGATCGGCGCACGATGATGGCGGGCGCGGCCGCGGCCGTGATTGCGGCGCCAGCTGTCGTTCGAGCGAAGGCTGCGTCCGGACCCGGCTGGTATGACAGGGCAATCGTAGTCGATGCGCTCGGCGGAAGCGGCGACCCCTATATGGACGACGATGTCAGCCGGATGAGCGACCGCGGCTGGGCGGAAACCCTCGCTACCGGAGTGACCGTGGTTCGCGATACCGTCATGCCCGTCGGCAATGTCGCCGATCCGTGGGGCGACTATCAGAAGGACATCTCCGCACGGCACGACCTCATCGCAGCCAATCCCGACCGCCTGATCCTCGTCAGGAGCGCCGCGGACATCCTGAGGGCCAAGCGGGAGAAAAGGTTCGGGATCGTCATCGGCACCCAGGACACGTCGATGGTCGGAGGCGATCTCGACCGCTTGGCGCAGATGAAAAAGGACGGCGTGATGACCGTCCAGCTGACCTACAATAATGCGAACCTGTCCGGCGACGGATCATTGGAGCCGCGCAACGGCGGGGTCACGAAGCTCGGCAAGGCGACGATCGACCGGATCGAGAAAGAGAAGCTGCTTCTCGACCTATCGCACGGCGGGGCGCGGACGATGGCCGAAGCGGCGGCCTATGCGAAACGGCCGCTCGTCATCAGCCACACCGGTGCCCGGGCGCTTGCCGACCATCCTCGCAACACGGCCGACGAAACGATCAAGGCGGTCGCGGACAAGGGCGGCGTCGTCGGCGTCTATTTCATGCCGTTCCTGACTCTCGACAGCCACCCGAAGGGTTCGGACCTGATCGCGCATATCGAGCATATCGCGAACGTCGCCGGTGAGGACCATGTCGGGATCGGCACCGACAATGGCGTGCTTCCGCAGTCGACCGATGCCGAGGCGACCCGCAAGCTCAACGAATGGGCGAAGCAGCGAATGGATGCCGGGATCGCGGCGCCGGGCGAAGGCCTGAACGTCTGGCCAATGGTGGCCGATTACAACAGCGTCGACCGCTACCGCCGGCTCGGGTCCGACCTCCAGAAGCGCGGCTGGAGCGAGGCGCGATTAGAAAAGCTGTTCGGCGGCAATTTCCTGCGAATCTATCGCGAAGCATGGGGTGGCTAGGTCCTAGTCGTGCTCTATGCCGTCGCCGACGATCTCGATCCAATCGTGCTTGCGCTGTTCCCAGACCGAATAAGCCGGCCATCCGAAATAAGGATCGTCGAACGCGCCTAGCGGAATTGCGATGAGGTCATTGAACTTGTCGTCGAACTTGCCGTCGATCTCATAATACACATCCGATCCACATTTGGGGCAGAAGTGGAAGGTGGCGCGATTGCCGCTGTCGGCGATGATGACGAAAGTCTTTGAGGCGCCATCTATCGTCACCTGCGTCCTCGGCCAGCGAGCCTGAACCGCGAAGGCGCTTCCCGAGCGCTTCTTGCAGTTGAGGCAGTGGCATACGGACAAGCGGACTGGATCGCCGGTCGCTGTCGCACGAAGCTGCCCGCACCGGCACGACGCCATGCGGGTCGTCACTTCGCGGCCTTTCTGAGCGCTAGCTTCACCAGCGCGTCCAGTGATGCGCCCTGGCCAAGTTCGTCCTGCGCGGCATTGACGGCTGCGCTTGCGTCAGCGGGCCTGAAGCCGAGGTTGGCGAGTGCGGAGAGCGCATCCGCCGCGGCTCCCGCGCGGGGAGCGGGCGCTCCGCCGCCGAGGCCGGCCGGTCCCAGCTTGCCCTGAAGCTCGTTGGCAATGCGCGCCGCGAGCTTGGGTCCGACGCCATTGGCCCGGCCGATCATCGCCTTGTCGCCCTGCGACACGGCGCGGGCGAGCTCGTCAGGTGAGAGGACCGAAAGGATCGCAAGCGCAAGACGACCGCCGACGCCCTGGACGGAGGTCAGCGCGCGGAACGAATCGCGCTCGATGGCGCATCCGAAGCCGAACAGCGTCCAGGCATCTTCGCGGACCTGAAGCTCCGTGAGGATCAAAATCTCGCCGCCAATGGGGCCGAGCGAGTCCAGCGTCCGGCCGCTGCAATGGACCTGGTAGCCGACTCCGCCTACGTCGATCACGGCGGTGTCGGCCGAGACTTCTGCTAGAATTCCGGACAATCGCGCGATCATGCGCTAACGGCTAATGCCAGCGCGCGCACTCGCCAAGTGGTGCGCGTGGGTGATTGCGACGGCGAGGGCGTCCGCGGCGTCCGGGCCGGCGATGCTCGCGCCGGGCAGAAGCCGCCCAACCATTGCGTGGACTTGGACTTTTTCCGCGCCGCCCGTTCCCACGACCGCCTTCTTCACGAGGCTCGGCGAATATTCTCCGACAGCGATGCCGCGCCGGGCGGCGCACATCAGCACCACGCCGCGCGCCTGGCCTAGCTTCAGGGTCGATTGTGGGTTCTTGTTGACGAAGACTTCCTCGACCGCGGCGGCGTCCGGCTGGCGCTCCTTCAGCAGCGCTTCCAGTTGTTCGGCAAGGTTCGCGAGCCGCTCCGGTAAGGGGTCTGACGCATTGGTCTTGAGCTGCCCGTTGGCGATGTGGGAAAGGCGATTGCCGTCGGCCCGGATAAGCCCCCAGCCGGTGGTTCCGAGCCCGGGGTCGAGGCCGAGGACGATCAGCCGAGCTTCTCCAGCTCCTCGTCGGGGATATTCTCATTCCCCCAGACGGTCTGCACGTCGTCGTCCTCGTCGAGCGCATCCATGAGCTTCAGAAGCTGCTGTGCGTCCTCGCCGCGAAGCTCGACTTCGTTCTGCGGCTTCCACGCCAGCTTGGTGCTTTCCGCCTCGCCGAGCATCCCCTCGACCGCCTTCGCGACTTCGTGGAGCGAGTCGACAGTCGTCC
>JBKPOU010000149.1:0-12570 GCA_046733255.1 Pseudomonadota bacterium | reverse complement strand
AGCTTCAGAAGCTGCTGTGCGTCCTCGCCGCGAAGCTCGACTTCGTTCTGCGGCTTCCACGCCAGCTTGGTGCTTTCCGCCTCGCCGAGCATCCCCTCGACCGCCTTCGCGACTTCGTGGAGCGAGTCGACAGTCGTCCAGATGCGGTGGCCGGTCTCGTCGGAGTCGACGTCCTCGGCACCCGCTTCGATCGCCGCTTCCAGCACTTTCTCGTCATCGCCTGCGCTCGCCGGATATTCGATCAGGCCGAGCCGCTCGAAGCCGTGGCTGACCGATCCCGATGCCCCGAGATTGCCGCCGTTCTTTGAGAAGATCGTTCGGACGTTCGTGGCGGTCCGGTTTCGGTTGTCGGACAGCGCCTCGACGATCAGCGCCACGCCGCCAGGCCCGAAACCCTCATAGCGAATTTCCTCGTAATTCTCGGCGTCGCCGCCGCTCGCCTTGTCGATCGCCCGCTGGATGTTGTCCTTGGGCATCGACTGGGCCCTCGCCGCGATCACCGCGGCTCGCAGGCGGGCATTCGCTTCCGGGTCGGGCAGGCCCATCTTCGCCGCGACGGTGATTTCGCGCGACAGCTTGGAGAACATCGCCGAGCGCTTCTTGTCCTGAGCGCCCTTGCGATACATGATGTTCTTGAACTTGCTATGGCCCGCCATGGCCGGTCCTTACTCCAGCCCAAGCGCCGAGCGATAGGTTTCCAGGATCGCGTCCTGCTCCTGCCGAGTGTGCGTCTCCATCTTCCGAAGGCGCACCACCATCCGCATGATCCTGGGATCGTAGCCGGTGGCCTTCGCCTCGGCATAGATGTCGCGGATATCGTCCGCGATCCCCTTCTTTTCCTCTTCAAGGCGCTCGATGCGCTCGATGAACAGCCGCAGCTGGTCGGCCGCGACGGTGCCGTCCGCCATGTGTCACTCCACTCTTTAAGATTCGCCGCAGCCTCTAGGCGAGCCGGCCCGGCCGCTCAAGCAGGTTGAACCGCAACATTCAGCCGCTATTGCCGCGCGAGGACTGCGGAAGGATCGGATGGACGAGACGCTCAAGCGATCGCGCAAGGTGAAGATCCTTGCGACTCTCGGCCCGGCATCGAGCAAGCCGGCGATGATCCGCAGGCTGATGCTTTCCGGCGCAGACGCGTTCCGGATCAACATGAGCCACGGGACCCATGCCCAGAAGGCGAAGCTGGTCGACGCGATCCGGGCGCTCGAAAAGGAGTTCCGTCGGCCGACGACGATCCTGTTTGACCTGCAAGGGCCCAAGCTTCGGGTCGGAGGCTTCGATGGCGGGTCCGCCGAGCTCCGAAAGGGCGAAAACTTCATCCTCGACCACGACCGCAAGCCCGGCGATTCGGCGCGAGTCGAGCTGCCTCACCCGGAATTGTTCGAAGCGATCAGCAAGGGCGACCGGATCCTGATCGATGACGGAAAGATCCGCCTCAAGGTTCTCGAAGCGGAGGATGAGCGGATCGTCACCGAAGTGATGGTGGGCGGGACCATCTCCAACCACAAGGGCGTGAACGTACCCGACGTCGTGGTCCCCATTCCAGCGCTGACCGACAAGGACCGGACCGACCTCCAATTCGCGCTCGAGCAGAAGGCCGACTGGATTGCTCTGTCGTTCGTCCAGCGGCCGGAGGACGTCGCCGATGCCCGCGAGCTGATCGGCGAGAAGGCCTCGCTGATGGCCAAGATCGAGAAACCCGCCGCGATCGACCGCTTGAGCGACATCATCGCGCTTTCCGACGGGGTGATGGTTGCTCGCGGCGACCTGGGCGTCGAGCTGCCGCCCGAGGACGTGCCGCCGCTCCAGAACAGGATTGTCGCCTTGTCGCGCCAGTTCGGCAAGCCCGTGGTGGTCGCAACGCAGATGCTCGAATCCATGGTCGCTTCCCCGACCCCGACGCGCGCCGAGGTGAGCGACGTCGCGACCGCTATCTATGACGGCGCCGACGCGGTGATGCTGTCGGCGGAAAGCGCGGCCGGCAAATATCCGTGCGAGGCAGTCCAAATGATGGACCGGATCGCGCAAAGCGCCGAGCGCGACCCCGTTTACTCAGCCAGGATCCATTTCACCGAAACGAAGCTCGAACCCACGACCGCCGACGCGCTCGCCGGATCTGCGCGCCACATCACCGACACGGTCTCGGCGAAGGGCATGGTCTGCTACACCAGCTCCGGTTCGACGGCCCGTCGCATCGCGCGCGAGCGGCCGGCGGTCGGCGTACTGGCAATGAGCGCGTCGTTGATCACCGCCCGCCGGCTCGGTCTCATCTGGGGGGTCCATCCGGTCCACACCCGCGATGTGGCGAGCTTCGAGGAGATGGTCGCCAAGGGCAAACGAATGGCGCTCCGGCACAATATCGCCGAGGGCGGCGACCGGCTCGTGCTCATGGCCGGAGTGCCTTTCGGGACCCGCGGCACGACCAACGTCATCCACGTGGTAAGGCTGGTCGGCGACGAGCTGGAGCGGCACCAGGCGGCGAAGCAGCAGGCCTAGCGAGCCAGGAGCGCGGGAATCTGGTCGGGGATTTCGCGGGCCAGGAAGCCGACCGGACCGACTTTCTCGGACAGGACTTCTCCGGCTTCCCCGTGAAGCAGAACCGACCACAGCAGCGCCGTCAGCGGATCGGCGCCCCGCGCGAGCAGCGCTCCGGCGATTCCGGCGAGCGCGTCCCCGCTCCCCGAAACTCCAAGCCCCGAAGCGCCGCCTCGATAGGTCCAGGAGCGCCCCTCCGGCGCTGTGATGTGGCTTGTCGAGCCCTTGGCGAGGACGACCGCGCCATAACGGTCCGACGCCTTGCGGGCGGCGCCAAGCCGATCCTGGGCGATGTCCTTTTCGTCCGTGTCGAGCAGCGCCGCCAGTTCTCGCGAATGCGGCAGAAGCACGGGCTGGACATTGGCGGCACGGCAATCGGCTGCGACCTCCGCCAGGCAGCGGAGCATCGCGGCGTCGAACGCGACCGGCCTGCCGGACTCGAGCAGGGCCTTCGCCATTCCACGGTTCGCCGCACCTTCCTGCATTCCCGGCCCCGCTAGGATGGCGTCGACTCCGTCAGCCTCTTTCGCGATCTGCGCAATCGAGGATTCGCCGAAGCCGCCATCGCTGGACTCCTCCAGCGGCACGACCAGCGCCTCGGGGGTTTGAAGCGCCATCGCGGTAGCTACGCTTTCGACCGTTCCAATGCGGATCTTGCCCGCTCCGCTGCGCAGCGCCGATCTCGCCGCAAGCAGGGCTGCGCCGGGCACCTGCCGGCTGCCGGCAAGGATGAAGAGCCGGCCGTGATCGTCCTTGTCGCCGTCGCCGTGCGCGGGCAACGGAAATTCCACAAGCGCTGCCCTCGTCAGTTCTTTTGCGCTCATCGAGTGCCGGCCACGGCGTCAGGCTCGGCGGTCTCCCGAACCCGGTCGCTTTCCATAGGCACGCCGTAATTCCACATGGTCAGCTTGGGCGAGCACAGTCCCTCTTCGTCGGGCTCGAAATCGTAGCTGCAGATTCCGCAATTCAGGATTTCCGCCTCGCGGTCGATTTTCAGGATTTCCCCTTCGTCCAGCTCGTCGAGAATGTAGCGAAAGCAAAGTACGACCACCTGATGGCAAACGATCAGCACTCGCCGGTCGGAAAAGTGCAGGTTGATGGTGTTCAGCGCCGATCTCAGCCGAAGAATGACATCGGCCCAGCTCTCGCCGCCGGGCGGGCGGTGATAGAATTTTCCGAGCGTCGCCCGGTGCGCCGCCTCGTCGGGGAAACGGGCGCGGATTCCCGCGGTCGTCAGTCGGTCGAACACTCCGAACTCGCGCTCTCGGAGCCGTTCGTCGACAATCGCCCGAGCCGGGCCGTCCGCAAGAGCGCCGGCCTCGCACATGATCTTCCCGGTCTCGCGGGTCCGGATGTAGGGCGAGGAGAGGATGACTTCCGGCCGTTCGTCCTTCGGAAGCGCCCCGAACCACCTGCCCGCGGCGTGGGACTGGCGGCGGCCAAGCTCGGACAAGGGCACATCGACATCGCGCACATCGATCCCGATTTCGTGCTTCCCGGCCTCGTTGGCGATGTCCCGAGCAACATTGCCCTGGCTTTGCCCGTGCCGGACGATCCACAGCTTCGCTGGCCAGTGCTGACGCGGTTTCATGCGCTTTGAAAGCTCGGAGCACGCAAATGTTCAAAGCGCGTCAACGGCTCTATTTTGCCGCTCGCGCATTAGTGGGCACCATGAAGACGCGATTCGACAGCTTCTTCCAGGCGGGATTCGAATGTTCGTCGCATCGGCGGGCGGACGGCGTGCGCCTCGATCTCATCCGGGCGACTTCGCACGACCGCCATGTGCATTCCGATTATCGCCAGTGCGCCGAGCTCGGTCTCAGGACGCTCCGCGACGGCTTGCGCTGGCATCTCATCGAGAAGTCGGCCGGCCGCTACGACTGGTCGAGCTGGATGCCGATGCTCGAAGCGGCCGAGGAGATCGGAATCCAGGTCATCTGGGACCTGTTCCACTATGGCTCGCCCGATCATGTCGACCAGGCCTCTCCGGATTTTCCGGATCGCTTCGCGGACTTCGCGATGGCGGCCATCGAAGCGAGGCAGGCAATCACCAAGCGACCGCCGTCGATCTGCCCGCTGAACGAGATCAACTTCATCTGCTGGGCGTCGGAGACCGGCTATTTCCCGCGTGTCGGCCCGGACGAACGGGGCTGGCTGAAGCGCCAGCTCGTGAGTGCGTGGATCGCCGCGACCAAGGCGATCCGCGAGCGCTGGCCGAGCTCGATCATCGTCGGCGCGGAACCGCTGATCCATGTCGCTCCGCACAATCGGCGGCGCTCGACAATTCGCGCTGCAGAGTCGAACCGCAGCGGCATGTTCGAATCCTATGACTGGATCACCGGCAAAGGAGAGCCCGGGCTTGGCGGCGATCCGTCGCTGATCGACGTCATCGGGCTCAATTATTACCCGCACAACCAATGGTATTGGGAAGGCCCAACCGTCCCGATGGGTCATCACGAGTACCGGCCCCTCGGCGAAATGCTGGTCGAGGTCGCGGAGCGGTACGGCAAGCCCGTGTTCCTGTCGGAGACGGGCGCGGAAGGCTCGGCCCGCCCCGCATGGCTTCATTATGTCTGCGACGAGGTCCGGGCTGCCATGGCCCGGGGCGTCCCGGTCGAAGGCATCTGTATTTACCCGGTCACGGCGTATCCCGGGTGGGACAATAGCCGCCACTGTGAGGTCGGCCTGCTGTCCACCATCGGCTCGGACGGGAAGCGCAACATCTACGACCCGCTGTCCGAAGAGCTGGAGCGGCAGCGATCAATCTTCGAAACCGTCCTGCAACCTCGACGTACCCGGCCTCGCCTCGCCGCCGTCCGCCACTGACGGCCGGGAGTCCTAGCCCTGAACCGTGTCGGCGGGTGACATGTCCCGCTGCCATTGGGCAGCATATTTCCGGACCTCTTCAAGCTGAACTCTGCCCCAGCGATGGCCGTAGCCGTCCGGCTCTACGTTTTCCGGCTGGTCGAGGATCTGCTGCCAGCGGCGAAGCTCGGCGATATAGGGATCGTAAGGAACGCGGCCGAAGCTGTCCTTGTCGCGCACGTCATAGACGCCGATTTTCGCCCATTCCTGGGTCCACCAGTCAGGGACGTCGACGAACGGGTAGAGACAGATTCCGTGTAGATCGACACCGGCGTTGAGCGCGTTCAGCGATTCCTGGATGGTCATCTGTAGCCATTCGGCGCGATTGCCCTGGTAACCGCTCGTCTCGCCAATGATGATTGGGCGACGGTAACGCTCCCACGACATCTTCAGGAGCTCGCTCAACGGCTTGCGGCGCGGGTCGCGGGGTCCGAGTATCTCGCGGCTCTTGTCCTCCTTCAGCTGCACCTGGCTATAGTGATAGACATTGATCCCGACGACATCGAGGATTTCGGTTGAGCCTCCAAGCTCCGGATGGAGCGTCCCCGCAAGCATGTCGAACGCCTCGAAATCCTCGCGATGCTCCTCTCTCTCCGCATCGTCGGCGAGGTCGGGCCGATCGGCCGGCGCCACCGCGTTGATCATCGGGTCGACGTGGACCAGGCGAGCTTCGGGCTCCACGTCGCGGATCGCCTTCGACCCCTCAATCGCCATGTGGCAGAGCGCCCGCTTCAGCTCGTCAGCGCGACCCTTGGCGAACGGGTACATCCACTGGAGATCCGTCGCGGCGGCCGAGAAGAATGTGATCTCGTTGATTGGCGTGAAGAAATAGGGCGGGTCGGCGCTGCTCGTGACATACTTGGCCACCGCCCGGCAATAATCGACGAATCGCTTCCGGCATTCGTTCGAGAAGGGATCGCATCCGTCCGGAAAGCCGTAATGGCAAAGGTCCCAGATCGGTGTGATCTTGCAGGCTGTGGCGGCATCCTGCACCGCCTTCACGCTCGACCAGTTATATTTCCCGTCGCCCAGGTCGACCATGGGCCAGCGAACCGCTTCGCGGACGACACCGATGCCAAGGTCCATGGCAGCGGCGAGATCGGCCTTCATGTGCCGGTCGTGGCCAGTCGCGGCTACATAGTCCTTCCGCTCGCGATCCTTCCACACGAAGGTCGAGCATTCGAAGCCCGACATGAAGAAGGTCGGGAAGATCGCTTCTGCCATGCTGAATTCAGCGCGCGGCCGGTGCGCGAACAGGCTCGTGCGACGGGGTCCCGACGTAAGGCCAGCCGTCCGTCCAGTCGATCCGGTCGATCAGCAGGACGCGGCGGCTGTTGATCTCGTCGTCCTGTCTTTGCCGCGGCCGGTTCACGTCGATCGCGTGATAGAGCATCCACAATTGGCCCGCCTTGTCGGCGATCACGCAATTGTGGCCCGGCGCCAGCCAGCGGCCGTTCTTCTGCAACATGAGGCTGTGCGGAACGCCTTTCGCCTGCTCCAGCGTTTGGAACGGGCCGGTTGCCGAGTCCGAACGCGCGACCATCACCCCATATTCGGCGTCGGGCCCGCAGCAATTATCGCCCGAGTAGAAGAGATAATATTGGCCCTCGTGCCGGATGACCCAGGAGGCTTCGACAAGCCTTGGAAAGGCCCCCTCGATGGGATTGGGCCATACCAGGTCGACCGGCGCGCTTTCCGGCGCAAAGGACAGGCGGTCGGGAGCAAGTTCCTGCACCTTGATCGGCTGGAAGCCTGAGCCCCAGTAAAGCAGGTGCTTGCCGGTCGCAGGATCGTCGAATGCCATCGGGTCGATATATTCGAACCCCGCGCCGAGCAGCAGCGGCATGCCCATGTCAATGAAGGGCCCCCCGGGTGAATCGGCGGTGGCGACGGCGAGTGCGTGGCCGACTTCGTGCGCATGGCAGAAATCCGGCGTCGCCGAATAATACATGAAGTATGTCGAGCCATCGAAGATCACGCTCGGGGCCCAGAAGTCCTGCGTCTCGAGCGCCCAGTCCGGTTTTTGCGGGAGCGCGTCCCCGAGCTGGTCCCAGTGGATCAGGTCGGTGGAGCGGGCGACCTGGATGTTTATCCACTGGCCGTCACGCAGCGTCTGCGTCGCATAGGCGTAATAGAAACCGTCGGGCGCGAGGATCACGGCTGGGTCGGGGAAATCCGAATCCAGTATCGGATTCGTGTAATGGGCTTGAGAGACTAGCTGGTGGCCGCGGGAGGAACGGTCGGTGGCTATCGGATCGAGCATATCGCGCATTTAGCGCACATACGGTTGACGAAACCTTCCGAAAAGACCCTTGGGGCGCTGGCTGCGAGCGCGGTTACCCCGCGGCTGCCGCAGTCCCCTGCGTCTCTCCGGAATTCTGTCGCCTTTCGTCGAGGCGCCGGAACGCCGCGAGGGCCTGCCCGACGATCTGATCCATGTTGTAATAGCGATAGGTCGCCAGCCGGCCGACGAAGGTCACGTCGTCGGTCGAGTCCGCGAGCGCTTCATACCGTTTGTACAGGTCCTGGTTCTCCGGGCGCGGGATCGGATAATAAGGATCGCCCTCCGCCGACGGATATTCGTAGGTGATGGTCGTCCGCGGATGCTCCTGCCCGGTCAAATGCTTGTACTCGCTGATGCGCGTGTAGGGCACGTCCGGCGAGGGATAGTTCACGACGGCCACGTCCTGATGCCGCTCCTCGTCGAGAGTCTGGTGGTCGAACTTGAGGCTCCGGTACGGCAGCTTGCCGAAGCGGAAGTCGAAATATTCGTCGACCGGCCCCGTGTAGACAATGTGGTCGGCCAGCTCGAACGCGCGGTCCTTGATGTCGCGGAAGTCGGTGCCGAGCCGCCTGTCGATAAGCGGACTGTCGAGCATCCTCTCGAACATCGCAGTGTAGCCGTCGTTGGGCATGGCCTGGAAGGTGTCGCTGAAATAGCGGTCGTCGGTGTTGATGCGGGTCGGGATCCGGCTCGTCACCTGCTTGTCGAGCTCGGACGGATCGAGCCCCCACTGCTTGCGTGTATATCCCCGGAAGAAGAGTTCGTAGAGCTCGCGGCCCACCGCGTTGATGACGACGTCCTCGGACGTCTGGATGTCCTCCACCGGCTCCGCGCGCGAGGCGAGATAGTCCGCCGCTTCCTCGTCGGTCTTGAGGTCGAGCCCGAACAGCTCGTTCAGGGTCGTCCGGTTGATCGGGATCGGAACGAGCTTGCCGCGAACCGACGCGCGCACCCGATGCTCGTACGGCCGCCACTCGGTGAACTGCGACAGATAGTCGACCACCATGTCGCTGTTCGTATGGAAGATGTGCGGGCCGTACTTGTGGTACAGGATTCCGGCCTCGTTCGGCTCGTCATAGGCGTTTCCGCCGATGTGGGGCCGCCGGTCCATCAAAAGCACGCGCGCGCCGTGCTGGCTCGCCAGCCGCTCGGCGATGACAGAGCCGGCGAAACCGGCTCCGACAACGAGATAATCGTAGGGCTTGCGCCCCATTGGTGCTCCGAACGGCGCGTTCATTCCGCAGCCACCAGGATAGCGGACGAATCGGATGCCGCGCGCTCGCCGATCACCTCGGCGATGAGACCCGACATGCGGGCCTGGGTGGTGGTCCAGCTCGTCGCGGAAAGCAGCAGGTCGGCTTCGGCAAGCCAGTCGCCATGACGGTCGAGCTTCAGCATCCGCTCGCATTGCTCGACGAACTCCTCCGCCGTCGAAGCAATCCCGACCCCTTCAAGCTGGCCGTAGTGGCGCACCACGTCCCTCACCGGAGTCGAGACGACCGGCTTCCCGCCGGCCAGATATTCCGGAGTCTTGGTAGGCGAGATGAACTGCGTCGACTCGTTCATCGCGAACGGCATCAGCGCGACGTCCCAGCTGGCGAGATACGAGGGCAGCTGCTCGTATTTCTTCGGCCCGAGATAATGGATGTTTCGCCGCTTCGGCAGGTCTTCGTCGGAGATCTTCACCACCGGCCCGACCATCACGAACGACCAGTCCGGCCGCATCTTCGCGATCTTGTCCAGAAGCTCCGTGTCGAACCGCTCATCGATCACTCCGTAGAAGCCCAGCCTCGGGTGAGGCAGCTCCTCCTGGTCGGCCGGATCGAACTGCTGCGCGCGTGCCTTGGCGAAGTGCACGCGATCGACCGATGAGGGGAACAGGTGGACGCTGTCGTGGCGGCCCTTCTTCGCTTCGTAGAGGCTCGATCCGCCCGTGAAGACCAGGTCGGCGCGCTCGATAAGCTCCTGCTCGAGATCGAGCAGCTTCGGCGGCGCAAAGCGGAATTTGGAAAGCTCGTCCATCGAATCGAACACGACCACGTCGGCATCGAGCTCGCGCGAGAAGGGGAGCATCATCGGCGTGTAATACCATGCGACGATGGGGCGGCTGAGGCCGGCTGAATAAGCGTCGAGAAGCCGCTTCAATGCCGCGTCGCGCTCATCGTCGCCGAGGCCCTGCGGAATGTGCGGGACAACGATGCGGACGGCCGGATGGCCGTCGGCAGCGCGGACCCGAAGCATCGGCGTTTCCTTTTCGCCGATCTCGACCGGCTCTTCCCAGTAGACCACCGTCATTTCGTCCGCGAAGCGGCTCATCAGCTGCTGCGGGCGCTGGAACACGAAGTCCCATCGCAAGTGCGAAAAGCACAACAGGGTTGGGCGGTCTGAATTTGGCGCCGTGGGGTCGGCTTCAGACTCAACAGGCACCCCGACGCGGGTCAGCATTTTAACATTCGCTCCTTCGTTCGTTTCAGTGTGGAATCTCTCTCCTGTCCAACGGGCTGGAAGTCATGGCAGTTCCGTTCACCTAATCTCAATCAAGAAAAATTTTCCGTTGTGCGGCGCAACACCACCGCAGCGGGCGTTGACCGCGTGCGCAGAGCCGTGGAAGGAAAGCGCCGAAACCCGCGCCGCCTCAGGAGGAACCGTGGCCACCACCATCGAAGAGCTCGAAAAACGGCGGGAATTGGCGCGGCTCGGCGGCGGCGAAAAGCGTATTGCGGCGCAACATGCGAAGGGCCGGCTGACCGCCCGCGAACGGCTCTCGGTCCTCCTCGATCCCGGCAGCTTCGAAGAATATGACATGTTCGTCGAGCACAATGCGACCGACTTCGGGATGGAGGCGCTGAAGATACCGGGCGACGGCGTCGTCACCGGCTCCGGCACGATCAACGGCCGCCTAGTCTATGTTTTCGCGCAGGATTTCACGGTGTTCGGCGGATCGCTGTCGGAGCGTCACGCGCAGAAGATCTGCAAGGTCATGGACATGGCGATGAAGGTCGGCGCGCCCGTCATCGGCCTCAACGACAGCGGCGGGGCACGAATCCAGGAAGGGGTGGCGAGCCTCGCCGGCTACGCCGAGGTGTTCCAGCGCAACGTGCTCGCGTCGGGAGTCATCCCGCAGGTCAGCCTAATCATGGGGCCATGCGCCGGCGGCGCGGTCTATTCGCCGGCAATGACCGACTTCATCTTCATGGTGAAGGACAGCTCTTACATGTTCGTCACCGGGCCGGACGTGGTGAAGACGGTCACGAACGAAGTCGTCACCCAGGAAGAGCTTGGCGGGGCGGTCACGCACACGACCAAGTCGGGCGTGGCCGACGTCGCGTTCGAGAACGACATCGACGCGCTCCTCGCGACACGCGATTTCTTCGATTTCCTGCCGCTGTCGAACCGCCACGACCTGCCGATGCGGCCGACCGACGATCCCGCCGGCCGCATCGAGGAGAGCCTCGACACTCTCGTCCCGCCGAGCGCGGCGACGCCGTACGACATGCACGAGCTGATCCGGAAGGTAGCCGACGAGGGGGACTTCTTCGAGATCCAGCCGAAGCACGCCGCCAACATCATCGTCGGCTTCTGCAGGATCGAGGGGCGTACGGTCGGGGTGGTCGCAAACCAGCCGATGGTGCTGGCGGGCGTCCTCGACATCAATTCGTCGAAGAAGGCCGCGCGCTTCGTCCGCTTCTGCGACGCCTTCGACATCCCGATCCTGACCTTCGTCGACGTTCCCGGCTTCCTTCCGGGCGTGGGCCAGGAGCATCACGGCATCATCAAGCACGGCGCGAAGCTGCTGTTCGCTTATGCCGAGGCGACGGTTCCCAAGATCACCGTGATCACGCGCAAGGCCTATGGCGGCGCCTATGACGTGATGAGCTCAAAGCATCTTCGCGGCGACTTGAACTATGCCTGGCCGACCGCCGAGATCGCCGTCATGGGCGCCAAGGGCGCGGTCGAGATCATCTTCCGCCAGGACGCCAAGGACGCCGAGACGATCGCGGCGCGCACGGCGGAATATGAAGAGCGCTTCGCCAACCCGTTCGTGGCCGCGAGCAAGGGCTTCATCGACGAGGTGATCATGCCGCATTCGACGCGCAAGCGCGTTGCGCTCGGCCTTCGCAAGCTGCGCGACAAGCAGCTGGAGAATCCGTGGAAGAAGCATGACAATATTCCGCTGTAGCTTCGCGTCGGTGTGTCTTTTTGTTGCAGCTTGTGGGACTGGCAAACAGCCCGACGAAGCGAGCCAGCTGCCTCCGCTGACCGCACAACAACAAGCTGATCGCATGCAACAATGCTTGTCGGAGATCGAGCCCTGGAGAACCAAGGGAGTTTGGATGCACGGCGGAGTCCAGCCCGCCGTCAATCGGGATATTTGGTCCGATCTGAGCGACGACGACAAGCAACAGATTGCGAATATCGCTGCCTGTATCGACACCGGTGGAAAGTTTGCGCCGCGCGATGTTCAGATCGTCAGTGAGGGCTTTAAGGTGCCGATTGAAAAGATCCACTCGAACAACGTGTTGTTTGTTGAACGATATCGGAAGGGCAAATGAGCACTTACACCGCCACTATCCGCTGGACGCGCGACCCGAGCACCGACTTCAGCCGGGGCCAATACAGCCGCGCGCATGAGTGGGTGTTCGACGGCGGGGTAACCGTCCCCGCCTCGCCGAGCCCGCATGTCGTCCCGCAGCCGTGGAGCGACCTAGCGGCGGTTGATCCGGAGGAGGCGTTCGTCGCCTCGCTCGCCTCCTGCCACATGCTGTTCTTCGTCGACCTCGCGCGGCGCGCTGGTTTTGTCGTCGATTCCTATGTCGATCAGTCCGAAGGCGTGCTCGAGAAGCGCGAGGACGGGAAAATGTGGATGAGCCAGGTGACGATGCATC
>JBKPOU010000148.1:0-1930 GCA_046733255.1 Pseudomonadota bacterium | reverse complement strand
TCTCGATCAGCGAGCGCGCCCGATCAACGCCCAATTGTTCGACCAGCTCGCCAGAATCGCGAAGTCCCGCGGTATCGGTCAGCCGAAGCGGAACTCCCGAAACCGCGAGCGGGACGTCGATATGATCGCGGGTCGTTCCGGGAACATCAGTGACGATTGCCCGCTCATGCCCAACTATCGCATTGAGAAGGCTGGATTTTCCAGCATTCGGCGGGCCCGCGATGACGACTCGAATGCCGTCGCGCAAAGGCTCCGCGCGCGGCCTGTCGAGCCATTGCGAAAGGTCTTCTGCTAATGCGCCGCATTCGCGTGAGAGCCCCGGATCAGCGTCCAGCGAGTATTCGTCGACATAGTCGATCGCCGCTTCTGCCCGGGCGGAAAGCCCAAGCAGCCGCGTTTGCCAACTCTCGATCATCTGCCGGAACCCGCCTTCGGCCATCATCAGCGCCGCCCGGCGCTGGCTCTCGGTCTCGGCCTCGATAAGATCCGCAAGGCCTTCCGCCTCGGTGAGATCGATGCGGCCGTTTTCGAAGGCACGGCGAGTGAATTCGCCGGGCCGGGCCTCGCGCAGTCCTTCCATCGTGCCGAGCGCGGCTAGGACGGAGGCCACCACCGCTCGTCCGCCGTGACAATGGAATTCGACCAGGTCCTCGCCGGTGGAGCTCGCCGGTCCGTCGAACCGAAGTACGAGCGCCTCGTCTAGAAGCGCACCGTCACCGGCGCGAAGCACCCGAACCGCGGCCCGTCGCGCTGGTGGCAGCCTGCCGGCGAGCGATTGCCCGGCTCGATGTGCTCCAGGGCCGCTCATCCGGATCACGGAAATCGCGGCGGGCGGGCTGCCGCTCGAAAGCGCGAAGATCGTGTCGGCCGACATGATCCGGGCCTTACCGCCGTGCGTCCGCGAAGGGAAAGCTCAGGCGAATAGTTGTCCGACGCCGACTTCGGGATGCACCCAGCCGTCGTAGATCATCTTGCCCGCCACCCAGACGATCACGGCCAGGCCGACGTAGGCAATCCAGCGATAGCGGTCGATGTAACGGGCGATCAGATTTGCAGCAACGCCCATAAGGATCACGGAAAGCACAAGACCGAAGACAAGGATTTCAGGGTGGTCGCGCGCCGCCCCAGCGACCGCGAGCACATTGTCGAGGCTCATGCTGACATCCGCGATCGCCACGGCCCAGGCGGCGCGAGCAAAGCTGCGCGGCGCGCGAAGGCCGCTATGCTCGTCTCCGCCAACTTCCGCCGAGCCTTTGCTTTCGCCCGCGTGATGAAGCTCGCGCCACATCTTGAAAGCCACCCAAAGCAAAAGAAGGCCGCCGGCGAAGACGAGGCCTACCAGCTGCATCAACTGCGTGACGATGAGCGCGAACGCGATCCGCAGCACGAGCGCAGCAGCGACGCCGACGATAATGACCTTCCGGCGCTCTGCGGAGGGCAACCCTGCCGCGAGCGCGCCGACGATGATCGCATTGTCGCCGGCAAGAACGATGTCGATCACCAGGATTTCGAAAAACGAGGCAACCGCGTCCGGGGTGATCAGTGAGGCGGGGTCCATGGAAGCTCCCTAGTCGAGCCCAAGGACGTGCCTCAAGCCGAGCACGTGCTCACCGCCCATCCATCCCTCGTAGATCATCGTGAGTCCCACGTAGAGGATGACTGCAAGGCCGACGTAATTGATCCAGTGGTAGCGCTGGATGAGCTTGGCGACGTAATTAGCGGCAAATCCCATGAACAGCACCGAGAAGGTAAGACCGACCACCAGCAAGGCTGGGTTCTCGCGCGCGATCGAGGCGACGAGAAGCACATTGTCGAGGCTCATGCTGAGGTCGGCGATGGTGATTTGAATGGCCGCCTGGAGGAACGTCTTCGTCCGCGGAGGGCCTTCGACCTGCGGGGTTTCCGGATCGTCCGCGACGACCATTGGAGC
>JBKPOU010000147.1:0-4325 GCA_046733255.1 Pseudomonadota bacterium | reverse complement strand
CTTGACCGGTACGATCTACGCGGTCGCCTCGGCGGTGCTGAACGTGGTCTTCGTCGTCCTCGCCGCAGCGGTCTTCGCGAACCGGGCGGATCAGCCGTCTGGAATGAAGCCCGAGCGCCGGCTGTTCGCCTTCTCGATCCTCTATTTATTCATCCTGTTCGCGGCGGTGGTCGCCGACCGCTGGATCGCTCTCTGATGCCGCGGCCGGAAGACGAACTGGTCCGCCGTCAGCGCGAGCGAGCGCGGCTTCTCGCCTGGCTCCTCGGCGCGTTCGTCGTTCTGCTGTTCTTTATCACGGTCGCCAAGATCGGGATGCACAAGTGACCGCCGTCGCCCGCCGCAACGCCCGGACGGCCAAGATCATGGCGCTCGTCGCGCTGGCAATGCGCGGCCTCGCCTTCGCCGCAGTGCCGCTTTACCAGATCTTCTGCGCAGCCACCGGTTTCGACGGGACGCCGCTGCGGGCCGAGAGCGCGCCGGGCGCCGTTGCCGGTCAGATCGGCGTCCGCTTCGATGCGAACATCAATGCCGCTTTGCCGTGGCGGTTCGAGCCGAAGCAAGAAACGGTGAGCATCGCTCCCGGGGCGAAAACGCAGATCTTCTACCATGCGACCAACCTAACGGCGCGGACCACGACGGGCCGGGCAGTCTTCAACATCACGCCGCCGCTCGCCGGCCCCTACTTCTCGAAGATCGAATGCTTCTGCTTCACCGAGCAGACGTTGAAGGGCGGCGAATCCGTCGACATGCCGGTGGTCTTCTACGTCGATCCGCGCATCAAGGACGACGCGGACACGAAGGACATCCACGAGATCACCTTGAGCTATACATTTTACCCGGTGGAAAAGGCCGAAACGGCCCGCTAGAGGCCGAAGTCAAAGATACGAGGGAAGCGAAGCGCATGGCCGCAACGAAGAACCACGACTACCATCTCGTCGATCCCGATCCCTGGCCGCTGATCGGCTCGATTTCGGCATTCTTCCTGTTCGGCGGGCTCGTCATGTGGCTGCACGAAGGCCGCTTCGGCCCGGCGATCATGCTGGTCGGCGTCGTCGGCGTGCTCACCACCATGTTCAACTGGTGGAGCAACGTCGTCCGGGAGGCGCATGCCGGTTACCAGACGCCCGTCGTCCAGCTTCACCTGCGCTACGGCATGATCCTGTTCATCGCCTCCGAGGTGATGTTCTTCCTCGCCTGGTTCTGGGCCTATTTCGATTCATCGCTCTTCCCGTCGGCGGCCGAGGTGGTCGGCGGCCAATGGCCCCCGAAGGGCATGGAAGTGCTCAATCCGTGGGGGTTCCCGCTCCTCAACACGTTGATCCTTTTATGCTCCGGCACGACGGTCACCTGGGCGCATCATTCGCTGATCCACGGAGATCGGCAGGGGCTGAAGCTCGGCCTGCTGCTGACGGTGCTGCTGGGCATGCTGTTCACCAGCATCCAGGCTTACGAGTACATGCACGCTCCGTTCGCGTTCAAGCAGACCAACGGCGGCAACATCTACGGGTCGACCTTCTTCATGGCGACGGGCTTTCACGGCTTCCACGTGATCGTCGGCACCATCTTCCTGACGGTCTGCCTGATCCGCGCGCATAAGGGCGACTTCACCCCGAAGCAGCATTTCGGCTTCGAGGCGGCGGCCTGGTACTGGCATTTCGTCGACGTCGTCTGGCTGTTCCTGTTCGTTTCCATCTACGTGTGGGGCGGCTGGGGCGCACCACACGCGGGCTGACGGAGGCAGGGACGGGGTGAGCAACCCCTCGCCGCTCGCCCACGCGCTTGCAGGCAAATGTCCGCGGTGCGGAAAGGCGCCGCTGTTCGCCGGACCCGTCCGGTTTGCGCACCGCTGCAGCTCGTGCGGGCTCGACTTCGACAGCTTCAATGTCGGTGACGGGCCCGCGGCTTTCCTCATCCTGATCGTCGGCGCCGTGCTGACGGTGCTTGCGATCGTCGTCGACCTTGCCTTCTCGCCTCCCTGGTGGGTGCACCTCGTCTGGCTGCCGGTCGGCCTCATTCTGACCATCGGCGGCTTGAGGCTCGCCAAGGCCTGGCTCGCTGCGCAGGAATACCGCCACAGAGCCGCGGAGGGACGGATCGCGCCATGACCCGGAAGTTCCCAATCCTGCCGACCCTCGTCGTCCTTGCCGCCGTTGCGGTGATGGTCTGGCTGGGCGTCTGGCAATTGCAGCGCGCCAAGTGGAAAGAAGGGCTGCTCGCGCAATATGCCGCGGCCGAGAAGCTGCCGCCCATCACCTTTCCCGCAGAGCCGCTGACCGACGCGGAGCTTCCGCTCTTCCGCTACGCGACAGGCGTGTGCCTCCGGCCGATCGCGAAACGCGCTCAGGCGGGTGAGAATCGCGCCGGTGAACCGGGCTACGTCCAGATCGTCGATTGCGTCACGGGTGCCGAGGGGCCGGGGATGAGCGTGGAGCTCGGCTGGTCCAAGAACCCCAATGCGCCGTTGAAATGGAATGGCGGGCTCGTCAGCGGGATCATCGTTCCCGACAAGAAGATGCGGATGCGGATCGTCGCCGACACGGCGCCGGCGGGACTTGCGCCAAGCGCGCGCCCGGACGCCAGATCGGCGAGCGCGATCAGTCCAGGCGGCCATCGTGGGTACGCCATGACGTGGTTCGCATTGGCGGCGACCGCGCTCATCATCTATCTGCTGGCGATGATGAAGCGCAGGAAAAAGGACCAGGCCGCTTGAATGCCGTGATGCACAAGCTCGGCAACGGCCTGCGGGTAGCAGTCGATCCGCTGCCCGGAGCGGAGAGCGTCGCGCTCGGACTCTACGCAATGGTCGGATCGCGGTCCGAGCCCGAGCATCTCTGCGGCTTGGCCCATCTCGTCGAGCACATGGTGTTCAAGGGCGCGGGCAAGCGGAACACGCGCGAGCTTGCCGAAGCCATCGAGGACGTCGGCGGCTACATGAACGCCTGGACCTCGCGCGATCAGACGACCTTTCACGGCCGCGTGCTCGGTCGGGACACGGCTTTGCTTGCCGAGTTGATCGCGGATCTCGTGCGCTCGCCGCACCTGTCGGACGAGCATATCGAGCGTGAGAAGGACGTGATCTTGTCCGAGATCGGCGAGACCGTCGATTCCCCGGACGACCTGGTTCACGACCATCTGTTCGAAGCGGCATTCGCCGACCAGCCGCTCGGTCGCTCGGTGCTTGGGCGCGAAGCCGGGCTGGAGCGGATCACGCGCGAGGACTGCTTGGCCTGGATGGAAGGCGAGCTCGTCCCGTCGCGCCTGATCTTCGCCGCGAGCGGAAAGGTCGATCCCGAGGAATTGCTGAAGCTCGCCGAACGGCTTTTCGGGGACATGGAGGACCGGCCGGGGACGCCGATCGGCACCGCTTACTTCACCGGAGGCGTGCGCAGCGACCGCCGCGAGTTCGAGCAGGCACACTGGACGCTTGGACTTCCGGGCCTTCCTGCATCGGATCCGCGCATGCCGGCGTTGTCCATGTTCGTTCAGGCACTGGGTGGCGGCACATCGTCGCGCCTGTTCCAGGAACTGCGCGAGGAGCGCGGAATGGCCTATTCGGTCGGCGCCTGGCAGCAAGCTTATGCCGATACGGGTATCGTCGCGATCGGCTGCGCCGCAGACCGGACTCGCGCCACCGAGTCGATGAACCTTGCCCGGGCGGTTCTCGCCGACACCATCGAGGGACTGACCGAGACGGAGGTGCGCCGTGCGCGCGCGCAGATGGAAGCCGGCTTGCTGATGACGCTGGAGACCGCGCAGGGCCGCGCGGACCAGATGGCGCGGTCAATCGAAGTGTTCGGCCGGGTGCTCACTCTCGACGAATTGCTTGCGCAACTGCGGAGCGTCGATGCCGAGGCTGCGCGCGCCGCGGGTGCAGCCCTGCTGGACGGACGGATCGCGATCGCTTCAGTTGGAGCGCGACTGGCGGCGGTCGCGTAAATGCATTTGCAGACACTGGTTGCCGAGCCCTGGGAGGACTGGGGCCTGATCGACTGCGGCAACGGGCAGAAGCTCGAACGATATGGCCCCATCAAGGTGGTTCGTCCCGAGCCACAGGCGATGTGGGCTCCGGCGTCCGGCGAATGGGATCCTGACGCGACCTTCGTTCCAGGTTCCGACGAGGAGGGCGGCGGCCGATGGGTTCATCATCGCGCTGTTCCTCGTGAGTGGGAGCTGTCGCGCGGACAGGTGAGGTTCCAGGCGGCGCTGACCCCCTTTCGGCACCTCGCTTTCTTCCCGGACATGGCGCCGCAATGGGACTGGATGCGCGAACGCTCCGCCGACGCCGACGTGCTCAACCTGTTCGGCTACACAGGGGTCGGAACGCT
>JBKPOU010000146.1:0-6775 GCA_046733255.1 Pseudomonadota bacterium | reverse complement strand
CCATTTCCTATGCCGCCAGGAATGTGAGGTTTCGGCCGAACTTCGTGCTGAGCCACCGCTATGTATCGAAGGCGCCGGGCGAGCTCACTCCGACACCGCAGATCCAGGGCGGATACAATCTGTTCGACGTGCGGGCGGGTGCGACGTTCGGCCGTTTCGAAGCGACCCTGTTCCTCGACAATATCGGAGACGTCCGCGGCGTTTCGCAGGCCACTTCAGGCCTGGTGCGAGGCCCGATCCACTATCTGGTGCGACCGCGCACCTTCGGCCTCACGCTGGATTATCATCTGTGATTCGAGGCATCGTCGCCGCCGCGGTCGCGGCGCTGTCCTTCGTTGTGCCAACGTCCGTCCAGGCCGCGTCCTGCGTGCCCGCCGCAATCGGGACGGATAGCTACTGCCAGCTGAAGTCGGTCCGGCTGCATTATATCGACTATGGAGGCGAAGGTCCCCCTGTGATCCTGCTGGCAGGGCTTGGAAGCAGCGCGCATATCTTCGATGAATTCGCGCCTTTGTTGCGCCCCGGTCATCGCGTCATTTCCGTCACGCGTCGTGGCTATGGGCAATCGGGGGATGCGGCGGACGGCGATTACTCAAACGACGCGCTCGTCGCGGACCTGCTCGAGCTCATGGACTGCTTGGGAATCCAACGCGCCTCTTTCGTCGGCCACAGCATCGCCGGAGGCGAGCTGGCGACCCTGGGCGAGAAGCACGCCGAGCGCGTAGATCGGCTCGTTTATATCGACGCGGCTTACGATCGCTCCGACGTCCCGAAATTGATGGCTGCGCTTCCTACGCTGCCCCCTCCTTCGCCGGCGGATCTCGCCACGGTCGCGAGCTTTGCCGAATGGAGGCAACAGGCCTTGGGCGTTCACAGCAAGGCCGTGGCCGCGGATGTCGCTGCGACGATGGTGGCGGGACCGAAAGGCTTGACGCCGCGTACCGGCCAGAAAACAGCTGCGGCAGCCCTCGCGGGAGATATTGCGGCAAAGGCGAAGTGGGAGGACATCGCGGCTCCGTCGCTTGCCTTCTATTCATCCAAGGATGTGGCGGACCAGGTGCCGCCCGAAGCCACGCCCGAGCAACGACAGGCCTTTATCAATTATTCTGTAAGGGCGTTGCGGCCCTGGATGCTCCGCCAGGAAGCGGAATTTCTCTCGCGGCGGCAATGCGGAACCGCCGTGGAAGTGCCCCACAGCACGCATCATCTTTTCCTCGAGCGTGCGGATTGGCTGGCAAAGGCAATTTCGGCGTTCCTGGCCAGTTCAACGCCCTGCAGATCGACGCTCGACGCCAACTGAATTCCGTCGCGCCTTCCGCGGCTACCGCTGGTGAGCGGCGATCCAGTGGCCGAGGCGCGTGCGTAGCGATGGCCTGGAGGGAATGAAGCCGCGGATTTCGACCGTCTGCTCGGGCTCGTCATAGATCCTGAGATTGCGCGGCAGCTTCATCCGCAACGCATCGCGTCCGCGAAGCTTGTCTTCCGCCAATGCAAGCGAGCGGTGGACGTCCTCCGCGGTGAAAGGCTTGGTAAGGCAGCCAAGCGCGAGGTCCGGCATCGGAAAATCGGGCGCTTTGCCGCTGACGAAGAGGCAGGGGACGTCGAAATCGCTCAAGCGCACGGCTGCCGAAAAACCGGTGCTGCCGTTGGCAAGCCTCAGATCGACGAGCGCGAGATGCGGCTGGTGCTCCTCCGCCGCCGCGACGGCCGTGTCGACGTCGTCGGCGATGGCGACCACCCGGTAACGTGGGTTGTCCTCGACAAGATACCTGACGGTTTGAGCCAGGTGGGCATCATCCTCGACGATCAGGATCTTCAACACGAAAAAAACCCTCCCCAAACGCATCGCGGCGATGCGAGAGGGGAGGGAGTCAGAAAAATCAGGCGGCGCGAATCCCCTGTAAACGGGGTTTACGCTGAAGCGAGCAAATGGTGAGTCGGGCCGATCCTTTACGCCCGGAAGAACATGTGGACGCCGATCTTCTCGACGTAGTTGAGACGATGGCCCCACGACGGACTGACATAATCCGCGTGATACCACAGGACGTCTTCGGGAAGCTGCCGGACGACATTGGCCATCGCGATTCGCGCGACTCCCTGTGCGCGAGCCCAGGCGGCGGCATCGGTGATTTGCGGGAACTGGCCGTTGCGGACGAACGAGAACTGCCAGGGCTGCTTCACCACGTCGCACCAGGTATCCGGATATTGCTCGGAGGCGGTGCGGTTGAGGACGACGTCGGCGACTGCCAGCTGGCCTTCGAGCGATTCGCCGCGCGCCTCGAAATAGACGGCGGTCGCAAGGCAAGTGCCCTGCTCGTCGAGCGGAAGGCCGACACTATAGCGGTCGACTAGCGCGTAGAGAGGCCAGCCGGCGCTCGAGAGCCAGCGTCCTTCGCGAGCGATCCTCGCAAGCTCGGCCTGCTGCGGGTCGGAAGAACGTCCGAACATCGTACCGAGAGCGTTCGTGACCATGTTGCTGGTGGACGTGATCGTGCGCTGCACCGCGGGCACCATCGGCGCTCCAGCGGTCGAAGTGGTCAGCTGCGTCGATTGCGCGGAAGCGGTTCCGGCGCCCAGAGTCAGCATGAATGATCCCAGGGCCGCGGTGAGGCCGCGGCTCAGAAGTTTCTTCAATTGTTTCTCTTGCCCTTGGCGGCCGGCCGGTCACAAGAATTACGGGGACGCCGTACGGCGTCCGGGTAATTCCCTACTGTGAAGGGTCGTCCGTCTTGCCCGGGGCCGTGCGACTTCCTGCGCTTCCGGCCCGCTGCTCTCGTTAACCGATGCAGGCCAGATACGGATTAATACCGAGATTCCAACCCGTTGGACGGTGAGTTGAGCCGTCAACGGGACGAATGACGGAACCTGTTGATTTACCAGGATAAAATGGAAGGATTTGGGATTTCGGCGAAGCTGAAGCTAAGTGCGCTCCGGAGGAATGAATGGCGCACTGGCTGATGAAATCCGAACCCGGCAGCTACAGCTGGCAAGACCTGGTCCGGGACGGATACACGGAGTGGGACGGAGTCCGCAACAACGCCGCCAGGCTTCATCTGAAAGCGATGAAGCGCGGCGACGAAGCCTTTTTCTACCACAGCATGGATGAACGCTCGGTGATAGGAATCATGCGGATCGTTCGCGAGGCCGCGCCTGACCCGAAGGACGCAGGCTGGGTCTCGGTCAAGGTCGAGCCCGTTCGCCCGCTGCAGCGGCCGGTGACGCTCAAGGAGATCAAGGCCGAGCCGCGGCTCGCCAAAATGGAGCTGATTCGCCAGTCGCGGCTGTCCGTGGCGCCGGTTCGCGACGAAGAATGGACGCTGATCGTCGAGATGGGGCGACTCTAGAGGAGGCCCATTTGCCGGAAGCTGGTGCAGCCGGCGGTTCCGAACACCAGGTGATCGAGCACGGTGCAATCCAGCGCTTCCGCCGCGCAGGCTAGCCGCCGCGTGGACCGCTTGTCGCCGTCGCTCGGAGCAGCATCGCCGCTCGGGTGATTGTGGGCGAGGACGATCCCCGCGCTGCCGTGGAGTGCCGCATCGGCGACGATCGCGCGCAGCGGGAAGTCGATTCCCGTTTCGTCTCCCTCGTGCTCCATCAAATGGATGCAGCGCGCCTGCTCGTCGACGTGGGCGACCCACAGCCGTTCGCGGCGAGGATCGGATCGGGCGAAGCAGCCGGAAAAGAAGTCCCGCGCGGAGGCGAGGCCGTCCAGCTTCAGCGGAAGTTCGGCACGCTGGCGATTCATCGCATCATGCCTAACCGGGCGGGGGCCGGCCAACGAGCGGAAGCGCGTCGGATTAGGAGGGACGTTCCTCCATTATGGATGTTGTGCGCGTCGTCGGGCCGCCGAAACGTTGAGCGCCGCGTCTCACTCTCCTAAGTCAGCTTTATGGCTGCATCGCTGCCCGAAATGACCGACCGCATGCGGGACATCTTCGGTCTCGTCGTTGAAGCCTATCTCGAACGCGGATCGCCCGTCGGCTCGAAGGCGCTGACCGGAGTCGTCAGCCTGTCGCCCGCGTCGATCCGCGGCGTGATGCAGGAACTGGAGGAGCGCGGGCTGCTTACTCATCCACACACCTCGGCGGGCCGCATACCCACCGAAAGCGGGCTCAGACTGTTCGTCGACGGGATCATGCAGGCGTCCGCGCCCGACCCGCGCGAGCGGGCGGAGATCGAGCGGCAGATCGGCCGCGACCAGCCCATCGAGGATGCGCTCGCGGCGGCGTCGGCGGCGCTGTCCGGCCTCAGCCAGGCGGCCGGCGTCGTGCTTGCGCCGAAGCAGGAGCTTCGCCTTCGCCAGTTCAGTCTCGTCCCACTTGCGCCGGGCCGCGCACTGGCCGTGCTCGTCGGCGCCGACGGGACTGTAGAGAACCGCGTCGTTTCGCTCGACCCGGGAACGCAGCCTCAAGCGCTCGAACAGGTGACCAACTTCGTCAACGGCCGGCTCGCCGGAATGACGCTGGCGGAAGCGGAGACTCGGCTGCGGCAGGAAATCCGCGAACAGAAGGATGCCATCGACGCCGCAGCGGCCGAGCTCGTCGCGTCCGGCCTCGCCGCCTGGTCGCAGGACCATGCGCGACGCCCGGTGCTGATCGTCCGCGGCCAAGCGAACCTCATCGACGATGCCGCCGCAGCCGATCTCGACCGCGTACGCCGCCTTCTCGACGAGCTCGAGGACCGGCAAGAGATCGCCCGGCTCCTCGAAAGCGCCCGCGACGCTCCGGGCTGCCGGATCTTCATCGGCAGCGAAAACCGCATGTTCGCTTTGTCCGGCTCGTCGGTGATCGCCGCGCCCTATCGGGGGAGCCATGGCGACGTGGTCGGCGTTGTCGGAGTGATCGGGCCAACGCGGTTGAACTATGCGCGGGTGGTCCCCATGGTGGATTTTACAGCCAAAACGCTAACGAGATTGATCGGATGATTAAGGACGAAGACGAGCTTCACGAAGAAGCGGAAGAGCTCCGCAAGGAGACGGCGGAAGAATCGCCCGAGCTTGCCGAGCACGACCGCTTGACCGAGCTCGAGCAGGCGCTCGAGGAAGCGAACAACAAGGCTCTCTATGCGGCCGCGGAGGTGCAGAACGTCCGCCGGAGGCTGGAAGCGGAAAAGCAGCAGGCGGCAAGCTATGCGTCGGCCAATTTCGCGCGCGACATGTTGGCCATCAAGGACCACCTCGACCGGGCGCTCGCCGCGGTCAACGAGGAGCTTCGCCGCGACAAGGTGGCGAGCAACTTCCTCGCGGGAATCGAATCCACATCGCGCGAGTTGGAGGCGGTCTTCACTCGCAACGGCGTCGAACGTGTGAAGTCGATCGGCGAGCCGCTCGATCCGCACAAGCACCAGGCGATGATGGAAGTGCCGACGAAGGACGCCGAGCCCGGCACGATCGTCGAGGAAATGCAGGCCGGCTACATGCTCAAGGATCGCCTCCTTCGCCCGGCGCTGGTCGCGGTGGCGAAGAAGCCGGACTAGGACGGCTCGGCCGCATATTTCATTGCGATTTGCCGGCAATCGTACGGCAGTTTCGGGTCCCTGCAGAAATCCGGCCAGATGCCCGTTTTCTTCCATGTGGAGAGCAGTCCCAGCCGGTTGGCGAACTGCATGAAGCGCGGGTCGGCGCGGAAGGCCTTCATGTATGGCCTGAAGAGGATTTCTGTGTTGGAAAACCAGCTGTCGAGGGGTGCGACTGCGACCAGCCGATGAGCCTCGTCGATCTTTCCAAACTGCACTAGTGCCTGTACGTAGCCAAGGCTGCCGGCCTCGTTCTTTTCATAGGCGGCGCGGTACGAGCGCAGCGCCGCATCCACATTGGCCGCCGTCGGCTTGCTCCGAGCCAGCAGAAAGAGCTCCATCGTCTCGTCGGGTGTGATGTCCGGAACCTCGTTGTTTCTCAACATGCCGAGGGCCTTGGCCGCATCGCCGTAACGGAGGTCGAACATGAAGCGGAGCTGGGCGATCGCCGCAGACCGCGTCCAGTTCGACTCAGCCGTCGCAAGCTCGCGCTCCGCTGCATTCGACTGGCCGCTGTAGACGAGAGCAAGAATGTAATCCTGCAGCAGGGCAGGGGACAATGGATTGAGGTCTATAGCCCGCTTGGCGCTTTCCAGGCTTTCGTTGATTCGGCCGGTACGCCGGAGGATGTCGGCACGCCCGGCGTTCAAGATCGCGCTGTCCGGGCTTTTATGGAGGCCCTCGTCCAATCTGGAGAGCGCATCGGCGTTGGATCCGGGCCCCCAGTTCCTATCGAAGGCTCTCACGTAAGAAATTTCCGGAAGGGTCGGGTCGAGACGGCGGGCCGCCTCGCTGTGGCGACCGGCGCTCCAGGCGACATTGCTCGCCTCTGACTCGGCCACGTAATCGATGCCGCTTAGCTCGGCATAGCCGAGCTTCGCCCATCCCGGCGCGAAGCTGGGCGCCTTTTGCGTGACCTGACGCAGCACATTGATCGCTTCGTTGGGGGAAGCCCTTGGGTCGGCGAGACGGGCGCAACCGTCGATGTAAAGCCCGCGAACATCCGGGGTGAGCCCGGACCGGCGACTTTCAACGTCGAAATCGCACTGCAATGCCGCCCCGAGCATCGCTGCGGCCTGCCGGTTGAGATCGGCAGCCTGGTTCGAGGCGCCCTCCAGCCGAGCGGACCACAGACCGCCGGTGCCGCGCGCGGCTAGCGACAGCTGAATTGTGAGCCTGCTGGGGCTTTCGAGCACGCTCGCCTTGGCGACGTAGCGTGCACGCTGGCCCGGCGGCTTGATGTCCAGTCCGGCTAGCGGAC
>JBKPOU010000145.1:0-9575 GCA_046733255.1 Pseudomonadota bacterium | reverse complement strand
CCTTGATCACGTTGATCTTCTTGCCGCCGTCACCGGTGAGGATGACGTCGAACTCGGTCTTCTCTTCGGCGGCCGGTCCGGCAGCGGCTGCGGCGGCCGGTGCAGCGGCAACGGCGGCAGCGGCGGAAACGCCCCACTTCTCTTCGAGAGCCTTCGCGAGGTCAGCGGCCTCGAGAACGGTCAGCTCAGACAGCTGGTCGACCAGCTTTGCAATATCAGCCATTTGAAATCACTCCTGTGCGAGGCGTCGCGCCCCATGTGCGTTGATGATAGAAACTTAAGCGGCTTCCTTGGCCCCGTAGGCCGCGAAGATTCGCGCCAGCTGCGCGCCCGGCTCGGCGACGGTGCGAGCGATCTTGCTCGCAGGCGCCTGGACGAGCCCGACGATCTTGGCCCGAAGCTCGTCGAGCGACGGAAGCGCGGCGAGCGCCTTGATCCCGTCGACGTCGAGCACGGTGTCGCCCATCGCTCCGCCGACGATCTCGAGCTTGTCGTTCGTCTTGGCGAAGTCCACCGCGACCTTGGCGGCCGCGACGGGGTCGGACGAGGTTGCAAGCGCGGTCGGACCGGTAAGAAGGTCGCCGATCGGCTTGTAACGGGTCCCGTCCAGGGCGATGAGCGCAAGCCGGTTCTTCGCAACTTTGAACTGGGCGCCGGCGTCGCGCATCTTGTTCCGGAGGTCGGTGGACTGGTCCACCGAGAGGCCGTGGTTGCGCGTGACAACGACGACGCTCGTATCCGTGAAGACTTGCTTCAGCTGGTCGACCAGATCGGCTTTTTGCGAACGATCCATGCCAACTCCAAATTATCCCACCGAAACGAGTTCGATGAGGACCCAACAAAATGTCCCGCAGCGGCAAAGCCGCGGCGAAACGCGAGTGTCCGTGGGGAGTTGGATCGGTGGCGCCGCTCAATCGCAACGCACGCGAAGCGCGGCAAGGCGCTCCGATGATTCCTGTCCCCGTCTAGGCTGCAAATTAAGCCCCTCGACATGATCGGGGGCAGCAACTGTCTCGGACGGTGCACCGCCGAAGCGATGCGAGAGCGCGCCTATACCGAATTTCGGCGCGCAATCAACAGTCTTGGCATGAGCCTGTTGACAACCGGGCCGCACAAGCGCCCCTTCGCATTCCGCTGCGGGGAGGGCTGCGATGTTTCGCGGGCTGTTGAAGCAGGTTCGACTGATTATCGCTGCGGCCCTCGCTGCAACGCCCGCCATCGCCGCGCCGCCTCAGCCTCAACGGATCGTCGCGGTCGGCGACCTTCACGGCGATTTCTCCGTGTGGCGCGACATCGCCTCCGCCGCCGGCCTGGTCGACAGGCGCGGCCATTGGACGGGCGGGCGGACGACGCTGGTCCAGCTCGGCGACATGGTCGACCGCGAGCCGGACTCCTCGAAGATCGTCCGCGACCTGATCCGGCTGCAGAAGGAAGCGCCGAAGAAGGGCGGGCGGGTGATCGTCCTCACCGGCAATCACGAGGCGATGAACGTCATCGGCGATCTTCGCTACACGGTTGCGGGCGACTTTGCCGAGTTTGCGACGTCGCGTTCCGCGGAGCTTCGCGAACGCCTTTACGAGTCGAAGAAGGCGGACATCGAGGCGCAGTACCGGGCGAAGGATCCGGCGCTGACAAGCGAGGCGATCCGCGATGCCTGGATGAAGGAGACACCGCTCGGCTGGGTCGAGCAGCGCCTGGCCTGGGCCCCGGACGGGGAAATCGGGCGGTGGGTGCTGCACAATCCGGCAGTGGCGCTGGTCGGCGGCAATCTCTTCGTCCACGGCGGATTGAGCGCGGAATATTCGAAGCTGCCGATCGACGCCATCAATGCCCAGGTGGCCGAGGCGCTGAGGAGCATCGACCGCTCGCCGTCGTCGATCATCAGCAGCCCGCTCGGCCCCTTGTGGTACCGGGGCCTCATCAGCCGCGACCCGAAGGTGACGGAATTGCCGGTGGAGGGCGCGCCGAGGCCGCCGATCGATCAGGAGCTTGCTACGGTCCTCACCGGCTACGGCGCGAAGCGGATCGTCGTCGGCCACACCCCGAGCCTGTCGGGAATCAAGATGGATTACGGCGGGCGGTTGGTGCGGATCGATACCGGGAATTCGCGCTATTACGGCGGCACGCCCAGCTATCTCGAAATCGTCGGCGACCGGGTCGTGCCGCATTCGGTGCAGCGCAGCGGCGCGAGCCGGGGAGGGCGCGAATGATCTCAAGGCTGTTGCTATGGCTCGCGGCGGTCGCGATTGCGGCGCCGGCAGCGGCTGCCGGCGAGACCGCGTTGTTCTCGTCGAACGACGTGATCCGGGTAACGATCACCGGCCCGCTGTCGTCGATTGCCAGAAGCCGCTCGGAGAGCCCGCAGCCGGGGTCGCTGGCGGTTGCGGGGAGCGCGGCGATGCCGATCACGCTCAACGCGCGGGGAATCACCCGGCGCGCCGCCGACGTCTGCCAGTTCCCGCCGCTGAAAGTGCAGTTCACCAGCCCGCCTCCTGGCCAGTCCGTCTTCGCCGGGCAGAAGTCGCTGAAGCTCGTCACCCATTGCCGCAACGGCGAGTCGTTCCAGCAATATGTGCTGCTCGAATATGCTGCGTATCGGATGCTGAACGTGCTCAGTCCGGCCAGCTTCCGGGTCCGGCTCGCGACCGTCGATTATGTCGACAGCGGCGGCAAGCCGATCGCGTCGCGCTACGGCTTCTTCATCGAGGACCTGGGCGATGTCGCCAAGCGCAACGGGATGCAGCAGGCGAGGCTTCCGGAAAGGATCCCGATCTCTTCGCTGAGCCCGCGGCACGCCGCGCTCTACGCGATGTTCCAGCACATGATCGCGAACCACGACTGGTCGATGCGCGCGGGGCCTGCGGGCGAGGAATGCTGCCACAATGCGAAGATGATCTCGCCGGCTCGGGGAGTCGCGGCAGGAGCCATCCCGATACCCTACGACTTCGACTTCTCGGGCTTCGTCAACGCGCCTTACGCCACTCCGCCCGACGCGCTGAAGATCGCCAACGTCCGGCAGCGGCAGTACCGCGGTTACTGCGCCCACAACGGCGAGGCCTATGCGGTCGCCGTCCAGATGCGAAGCCAGCGGCCGCAGTTGCTCGCGGCGCTAAGCTCGACTCCCGGGCTGGAACCGAAGACGATCCAGCGGGCAACGGCCTTCCTCGACAGCTTCTTCGCCGACATCGCCTCGAACGAGACGGTGCAGGCGAAGGTGCTGAAGTCTTGCCTCTGAGGCGCTAAGCGCCCGGAACCTCTTCGAGGTCGAGCTTGAGGCCGGGGCCCATCGAGGAGGTAAGCGCGACCTTCTTGACGAACTTGCCCTTGGCGCCCGACGGCTTGGCCTTGGCGATCGCGTCCATGAACGCGGTGAAGTTCGCCTTGAGATCGCCTTCGGAGAAGCTCGCCTTGCCGATCCCGGCGTGGATGATCCCCGCCTTCTCGACGCGGAACTCGACCTGGCCCGACTTGGCGTCGGTGACGGCCTTCTTCACGTCCATCGTCACGGTCCCGAGCTTCGGGTTCGGCATCAGCCCCTTGGGACCGAGCACCTTACCCAGCCGGCCGACGACGCCCATCATGTCGGGAGTCGCGATGACCCGGTCGAAGTCCATCTTGCCGCCCTGGATGTCGTTCATCAGGTCCTCGGCTCCGACGATGTCGGCGCCCGCGGCCTTGGCCTCGTCCGCCTTGTCCCCCTTCGCGAAGACGGCGACCCGGACGTCCTTGCCGGTGCCCTTCGGGAGCGAGACGACGCCGCGGACCATCTGGTCGGCGTGGCGCGGATCGACGCCCAGGTTCAGCGCCAGCTCGACAGTCTCGTCGAACTTGGCCGTCGCGTTCTGCTTGACCAGCGCAATGGCCTCATCGACGCCGTAGAACTTCTCGCGGTCGACGCTTGCGAACTTCTGCTCGCGCTTGCTCTGCCTGGCCATCGCTTAGCCCTCCACCACGGTGAGGCCCATCGCTCGGGCACTGCCTTCGATGATCTTCGACGCGGCGTCGAGGTCGTTGGCGTTCAGGTCCTTCATCTTCTGCTCGGCGATGTCGCGAAGCTGCGAGCGCTTGATCGTTCCGGCGCTCGTCTTGCCGGGCTCGCTCGAGCCGGACTTCAGCCGCGCCGCCTTCTTGAGAAGGAAGGACGCGGGCGGGGTCTTCGTCTCGACGGAAAACGAGCGGTCGGCATAGACGGTGATCTTGGTCGGGATCGGGGCGCCCTTCTCAAGCTCCTGCGTCGCGGCGTTGAACGCCTTGCAGAATTCCATGATGTTGACGCCGCGCTGGCCGAGCGCCGGGCCGATCGGCGGCGACGGGTTGGCGATGCCCGCGGGCACCTGCAGCTTGATATAGCCGGTGATCTTCTTTGCCATTTCACTCTCGTTTCAAGTTTAGCGGTCCAGACGACGAGCGCTCAGGCTCATCTCCCGCAGGGCTCCGAATGTTCGGAAGGCGGCGCCCCTACACCAAGCCTCGCCGGAGCGCAACGAGCGTGGTATGGGCGCCGTGCGCGGTGGGTGATCGGAAGAAGGGGTAACCGATGATCCGTACGCTCATGCTCTCTCTCTGCGCCGCTTCTGTCGCCGGTTCCGCGGCGAGCGCCCAGATGATGCCGAACGACCTTAAATGGGGACCGGCGCCGCCGGGACTTCCCGCCGGAGCGCAGCTCGCCGTCCTTTCGGGCGATCCCGGCAAGGAAGGGATGTTCACCATCCGCCTCAAGTTCCCGGCGGGCTATTCGGTCCCGGCGCATCACCACCCGACTCCCGAGCTGGTGACCGTGATGGAAGGCTCGACATCGATGGGAATGGGCGACAAGCTGGACAAGGCCAAGGCGGCGACGCTCGGGGCCGGCGGCTTCGTCGAGCTTCCGCCGAACATGAACCATTTCGCCTTCACCGAGACGGGCGCGACGGTCCAGATCGTCAGCCACGGGCCGTTCCAGATCATCTACGTCGATCCGAAGGACGACCCGCGCGGAGCGGCAGCGCCAGCGCCGGGTGCAGCGCCCGCAGCGACACCCGCCGCTGCTCCCGCCACCGAGGGCGAGCCCGAACGCGGCGAGTAACACGAGCCGCAGCCGCAGTAGAAGCGGCGAAAGGTCGCAAAGGTCGCGAGCCTACGCGTATGCGCGCGAGTTACGACATTTCACCCAGGCGCTCGTCGATATAATCGGCGCTGTCGGCTGGGCAGTCCTCCGGCGCAATGTCGGCAAGAGTTGCGGACAGGTCCGGAAGCGAATTGCGCGACGCTTCGCGCGGGTCGCCGGTCGCGGTTGCTAGCGCCTTGGCAGACGGGCTGCCGAACTGCAGCGGATCGAGCCGGGACAGCAGCCAGGTGAGCAGGTAATCGGAGGGCATCTTGCGCTCCATCACCAGCTCGCCGTCCTTGTAGAAGCGCTCGGAGCGGCCGTGCAGCGCCCGGTCGAAGGCGATTGCGGCGAGACGCGTGGCGGCGAGCGACAGGGCCGCGTCCCAGGCGCTGGCGAAGCTTTCCGCCCCGGCCCTGTTGCGAAGGCGATAGGCCGAGCGCGACGTGACTCCGGCGGTCGCGGCGGCCTCTCCGACGGAGCCGGTCAGCGACAGATGCTCGATGAACTTGCGCTGCCGTTCGGCAGTCCAGCCGGCGTGCTGCTTGCGGGTGGGGGCCGGGGTGAAGTGGGGTGTTTCGCGTGCGACCGGATGGGCCTCAGCCGGTTCGACGATCTTGAGTTTCGTGGCCATCATGCCTCCATGCGAAAAGGAGGCGCGGCAGTTATCGCAAACCGGGGGCTGTAGGACAGAAGTTTTCGACCCGAGCGCAGGTGAGAGATTTGCGAAGCAAACCCGAACCAGCGCGAAGAGAGACGCAAACCCGGCCGGCGGGGTGGCGAGCGTAAGGCGAGCCGAGCCCGTTCGACGTCACGAATTCACTTCGTGACGGTTGCCTCAGTTGTCACGCGGACTTGCGTTGGTCCCTCCGCGCGGCCTTTTCGAGTATCTTGCTGATCCGAGTTTGCCAGCCCGGACCTCCGGCCTTGAAATGAGTGATCACTTCGCGCGGCAGACGCAGAGTCACTTGCTGCTTTGGCTCGTCGCCAATAGGCGGTCGACCTCGCTTCGTGAGGGTGCCGTTCGCCTGTCGAACGACCTTGCCAGCAACGGAGATCTGCGCGCGATCCCATGCCTCGTCCGGAATCTCCGGCGCGGTATCAGGGTCCCAGTTGTCCTTCGTATTTCTCTTGTTCGCGATCATTCGCTTTTCTCATCGAGATGACGTGCCGAGCTTCGCCGCGGGGAGTCCAGACCAACGCGACAAGGCGGCCTTTGAGCCGTCCGAACGTGATCCAGCGTTCCTCTCCATAGTCCTGTCGATCATCGATGAAATCGATGGTCCTTCCGGCAAACACGTGCACTGCATCTTCAAAATCCAGCTCGCGCTCAGCGAGCGTCCGTTCCCGTTTCTCCGGGTTGTATGTGATCTCCACGGCGGGGATCCCTCCCTATCCTTAGCCAGTACGAGCTATTCATGGTCGTTCCCCGCAATACCTTGTCGATGATCCGACAAGTTAGATTTATGTAGTTACGTAAATATGGAATGTCAACGTGCTTGCATCGGTATGCGACCGAGCGATACGCTTGGTGTCGCTCGGGGCGGGAGTGCGCGTGACCAACAAGCTTTATTATGGTGACAATCTCGACGTCCTTCGTGACGAGATCGCGAGCGAGAGCGTCGACCTCATCTATCTCGATCCGCCGTTCAACTCGAACGCCAATTACAACATCCTGTTCAAGTCGAAGACCGGCGACGGTTCGGACGCGCAGATCGAGGCGTTCGAGGACACGTGGCACTGGACGAACCATCCCGGCGGGTCGGAGGACGCGTTCGACCAGGTGATGAAGTCCGGCAATACAGCCGCTGCCGAGTTGCTGCGCGCAATGCGCGGCTTCCTCGGCGAGAATGACATGATGGCCTATCTGGCGATGATGGCGATCCGCCTGATCGAGCTTCACCGGGTCCTCAAGCCGACCGGGAGCCTGTACCTGCACTGCGACCCCACGGCGTCGCATTATCTGAAGCTCCTGTTGGACGCGGTGTTTGGACCGGACAAGTTCCGCACCGAGATCGTCTGGAAGCGGACGTTTGCACACGGAAATGTGGGCAGAACCTACGGCGATGTTACCGATACGATATTCTTCTACACGAAAGGCACCAACTACACCTGGAACCAGGTTTTCACCCAAGTGTCCGCAGCGAAGGCAGCGGCGAAATATCCTAGCGTAGATGCCGACGGTCGACGCTGGCAGTCAGTAACCCTGCGAAATCCTGGACCGCGCCCGAACCTTCACTATCCCTTCACGGCGTCCAACGGCGTCACTTACCAGCCCCATCCGAATGGCTGGTCCTGCAACCTTGAGCGGATGCAAAAATATGATGCTGAGGGCCGCTTGCATTTTCCCACCAAGGAAAGCGGGGCGCTGCGGCTCAAGATGTACGAAGATGAAAGCCTTGGGGAACGGCTTCAGTCCCTTTGGGCCGACATTCCGCCGCTGTCTGCAAATGCGCAAGAACGCCTTGGTTATCCGACCCAAAAGCCGCTCGCTTTGCTCGAGCGCGTCATCTCCGCTTCCTCAAACCCCGGCGACGTCGTGCTCGACCCCTTCTGCGGCTGCGGCACCGCCGTTCATGCCGCACAGAAGCTCGGCCGTCAGTGGATCGGGATCGACGTCACTCATCTTGCCATTTCGCTGATCGAAAAGCGGCTGAAGGATGCCTTTCCCGGCATCGCGTTCGAAGTGCACGGCACGCCCAAGGACCTCGCCTCGGCCCAGGACTTGGCGGAGCGGGACAAGTACCAGTTCCAGTGGTGGGCGGTGTCGATGGTCGACGCGCTCCCGTTCGGCGGCAAGAAAAAGGGCGCCGACGGCGGCATTGACGGCATCATCTACTTCAAGCCCGATTGCAAACGCACCGAAAAGGCGCTGGTCTCGGTCAAGGGCGGCGGCAACGTCTGCGTCAACATGATCCGCGACCTGCACAGCGCGATGGAGCGCGAGAAAGCGCCGATCGGCGTGTTCATCTGCGCCGGCTTACCGACGCGGCCGATGGAAACGGAAGCGGCAGCGGTCGGGCGGTTCGAGGACGAATGGGGCCGCACCTATCCGCGGCTGCAGATCATCACGCTGGCCGAGCTGTCCAGGGAAAGAAGCCCGACATTCCGTTCGTCGATCCGTCGAGCATCAAGCGGGCGAAGCGTGAGGATACATCACAGCAGGGGAGTTTGTTGTAATGGAACGCAGCGGAGGCGAAGCCGGACGACCGTTCCGGCACTATACCATCCAGAAATTGGAAGCCGAGGTTCGCAAGGTACGGCAGCTGAACGACGTTAAGGCCCTAAGAGCCGAGTTAGGCCACCGGAGAAGCAAGCGCGCGGCAGAATTAAACGACCTCCTGGTCCGCCTCATCCGAAAATGGACCGGCAGTTTCAATCCGAATGCTGAGGCGCCCTCTAAGGCGAAGCGTGACGAGACGTCGAAGCATTTAAGTCTGTTGTGATTTTCCCGCGATTCTTGCTCCCAAATTGGGAACATGTTAACTCCTGATGCGTATCATCTCAAGGAAGGCGCTGAGAGAGCATTGGGAACGTCCCAATCGTGGCGACAGTGAGGAACCGCTGAAAGCCTGGTTCGCAATTGCAAAGAAGGCGGGTTGGAAGAATTTTGCACAAGTCAGGGAGCAATTCGGGAGCGCGAGCGCGGTTGGCACCCGTGTGGTCTTCAATATCGCCGGCAACAAGTATCGGCTGGTCGTTCGCATCAATTACGACTTGCAAATCCCCTTCATTCGCTTCGTCGGGACGCATAAGGAATATGATGAGCTGGATGTGAAAAATGCCTGAGAAAGTCGCCATCAAGCCAGTCCGCACCGAAGCGGATTACGAGCGTGCCTTAAAGGACATAGAGGGCCTGATGCACGCACATCCCGGCACGCCGGAAGCCGACGAGCTCGACGTGCTTGCCACTCTAGTGGATGCCTATGAGGCCGAGCACCATGCCATCGAGGCGCCCGACCCCATATCCTTGATCGAATTTGCAATGGAGCAGCGAGGAGCGGAGCGCGCCGACCTGGAGCCAATGATCGGGTCGCGGGGCAGGGTTTCCGAGGTTCTCAACCGGAAGCGGCCGCTTTCCATTTCGATGATTCGCAATCTGCAAGATGGGTGGCATTTGCCAGCAGAGGTGCTTGTCAGGACATATGCGCTTCGTCGGACGGGATTGAGAAAGGTCGCCGGAAGCAGGTCTTCTCGCCGGCGCGTGGCGTAGCGCTACCGCATCTTCGTGATCTTCAGCCGGTCCGCCTTGGCTCGGTCCTTCACGGACTCTTCGCTTCGGGTGAGGGCCTTGGCGATGGCTCTTACGCTCATGCCTTTGCCGGCGAGCTGGTGGAGCTTCTGGATCTCGTCCTGCCGCCAGGGCTGGCGGTGGCGTTCGAATTTGTCGCCGGTGGCCATGGGCTCTCCCCCTCGACGAATGGCTTAGCAGAAAGAAAAGGCCCGCCGAAGCGGGCCTTACGATCGGCACGCCCGCACCGTGCTCGGC
>JBKPOU010000144.1:0-5750 GCA_046733255.1 Pseudomonadota bacterium | reverse complement strand
ATAAGTGACGCGATCGTGCCAGCCTCGAAAATCATAGGGGTCGGCAAGATCTGTCAGGCCAGGAGCGATTTCCCGGGTGGCCGTTCGGTCGGAGGTTATACAAGCCTTTCCGTAGGCCAGGCTTTCCGCGACTGGCAGTCCCCATCCCTCGTAGAGGGACGGATAAAGGGTGAGCAGGCAGTTCCGATAAAACCAGTCGAGATCTCGGTCATCGACATCGTGGAGGACATGAACGTAATTCCGAAGCGTTTCGTCGCGCCGGATGGAATCGACGACCTCATCGCCACGCCAAAGCGACCGGCCGATAAACAGGAGATGCGGAGCGGATGATCCGCGTTCCTCAACCAGACGACGCCATACGTTGATGAGTAAAGCGTGATTCTTCCGGATTTCGATCGTGCTTACGTAGATCGCGAATTTCCGTCCGGAAAAGCGTTTCTGTAGCTCTGATTCCGCGACGTCCTCTGCGCGCTCCGCCGCCGGGTGAAGGCCAGACATGTCACCAAGTCGAAACTTGGAGATTTTCTTGAACAACTCGCCATTGCTGACGAGGAACTCCCGTAAGTCGGACCTCGTGAATTCCGAATAGACGAGAAAATCGTCTGTAGCGCCGGCCATAAGCCGCGCATTCGCTTCAAATTCCTTGCCAACGCCGTCCGGATAGAGATGAGCGAGCTTCATTTGGATCAGGTCGTGGACCAGGACGGTCAGGTTTGCGCCAAGATCCCGCTTGAGTGCTCCCAAGGCCGAAACATATTCGGGATTCCGGATCCATGAGCCGCCTAAAGTGACGATCCGCCCGCCGGCCGCGTCGGATCCGTCAAGGACTCGAAGCTCGGAGCGTTTCTCCATTCGCTCGAGCTCAGCCAAATTGGTGCCGACGATCGCCGTTGCACGATCGAGCTGGACATAATTTTTCGTCCGGGAATTCCACATGATGGGAATGACCCGGTTTCCGATTTGGCGGACCAACGCCTGGTACGCGCAATTTTCTACGCGCGCGATACCGGTGGGATTTCCCGACGCGTGGAACGTTGTCGTCAGGTCGAAATAAACGCTCGAATTCGGGTTGGTCGGCTTGACCGAAATAGCGGTCTCGACCGCAATCGTCTTTTCGTACACGGCGGCCGTTTCGCGAGCATATTTCGGCCAGTTGTGGTTCTCTGCGATGTGCTTCTGGAGTGCGGAGCGGCGAGCCTCGTCGTCGCGCTTCTGCCCAGCCGCTTCCAGCGCAGTTCGAATTTCATCGATGTCCGCGGGATTCACATAGTCGGCTAAGTCGCGGAAATATTCGCTTTCGGACGCGCGGTCGCTGAGCACCAGGGGAGCTCCGGCAGCGGCTGCTTCGAGCGCGGCGAGCGGCGCTCCTTCGGCCCAGCTCGGAAGGCAGAAGACGCTTGCTCCGGCGAATGCCGATTTGAGCAACGGATCGGAGGGATCGATGCGCGGTATGAACCGGCCTTGTTCGCCTGCCGCCTCCCGAACAAGGTCATAATAAGCGCGATTTTCCGTGTGCCCGATGAAAACGACCGTCTTGCCCATTGTCCTCGCCGCGTGAGCGAGCACGAGCTGGTTCTTCCGCGGTTCGATCCTGCCTACGCACAGGATGTAGTCGTCGAGTTCGAAGCGATTCGCGAATAGCGCCGGGTCCGCGTTCGCGAATGCACCGGCATCAACTGGATTACGAACGAGCGTAGCCGAGCGCGCGGCTGCACCGATATGTTCGACGCAACGGCGCTCATAGTCGCTGAGAAAGATCACATGATCCGCACTTTCGACGCAGACGCGAACGCGGTCATGAAAACTGTCGAATGGTTCGCGAATCGGAATGTTCGGTTCATTTTTCAGTTCGTTGGCGATTTCCGACAGAGCGGAATCGATCTCTTGGATGCTGCGATTCTCGGAAAAAAGGCGCGGCAAGGTCTGGGAAGCGAAGTGAATGTTCGAGAGGTTCAGGAAGATCGGCGAGAGAACCGTTCGCTTTCCAGCGCTGCGTGCGCGATCGAGCATCTTCAGGCAACTGTCGACCGGCCAGATATTGAACAGATGGGCGACCTGGCTGTCGTCGAAATTGTCCGGGTGTTCGCTCGGCAGGCTCGCGTTCAGGCCCAGCTTGGCCAGCTCGATGGCGGTACGCGGCACGCGCACTGACGGGCCGCCGATCGATTTGGATTCGCTTCCGTGGGTGATGAGAGTCGCCCCGATCGGCGCTCCCCTCGCTTTCTCCGGAGAGGATTTTTGCGGCGAGGCGCCGCCCAGCAACCGGTCGAACAGCTTCAGATGCTCGTCGGCCCAACGTTCCCACGTGCGGTCGAGCACCGATTCACGAAGCGCGTGGCGCTCCGCGACCAGCGTCGTAAGCACCTGCCGAAGCGACTGGGCATTGCCGTTCTCGAACGGGATGTGCGGATATTCCGAAGCCCAGCCGACGTCCGACGAAATGATCGGAACGCCGCATGCCAGCCCTTCCAGGACCGACATCGGCCCGCCCTCGTAGAGCGAGGGGACAAGGACATAATCCAGGTCGTTGTAGAAGTCGGCCATTGCTCCACTGGGAACGTGCACCGACTGGCCCGGCCAACCCGAGCCGGTGAATCGCCATTCGATGCCCGGAATGTCCATCACCTGAGCGACCAGCGCTTCGCCCTTGCGGCCTGTGTGGTAGGTCCGTCCGACGACGCCGATCCTGATCTTCGGCTGGAACTCTTCCAGGTTCACGCCCGGCGCGATCGTCGTCACCTTCTCCTGCGGAACCCCGGATTCTATCAACTCGCGCGCGTAGCGCTCGGACATGCAGACGCAATGCTCGACGTCGTTCGCGGCTTCGAAGTATCGGCGACGCGCATTCGCGTCGTTCTCGCTGTGCGTGAAGAACGCGACTTCAGTTAAATTCACGCGCCGCGAGCGGGCGGAATAGTTGATGTAATATTGAAGGTCGGCCGAGGGATCGGGATCGGTCCCGTAGCTGACGTTGTCGGCTCTCGCGGCAATTTCGCTGGCGCACTTTTCCAAGATCCATCCACGGTCCGCAATCTTGATATGAATTCGCTTTGCCATTCGAAAAGGCTGCTCCAGTCGTCGCAGTTTGAATTGTTGTCGATTCCGGTCAGGAGACCAGCCGGAGCGCCGGGGGCTGGCCTGTACCCGCCTCGCGAGCGAGACCGATCTCCTCGATCAAGCGCTCTACGCACCACGACCATTTCGGCGAATTCGTTGTCGGCGGCAGCCCGCCGCTGGCAACCCGAACCAAATCGCGAAGGTCGTGAGCAAGCGCATCGGGCGAATCGTGGGAGAAGTAGATGACGTTCAAAAGACGCTGCCCGGCGAACACCGGCAAATCGCGCGCCAGCACCCATCGCCGATGTCGCGCCGCTTCGACGAGCGGCAATCCGAAGCCTTCGTCGTATGAGGCGATGAAGACCCCCAGCGCGGCGCCGTAAAACTTCGTCAGCGCTTCATCGCTTACGTTCTCCAGCCAGTGCAATCTCTGCCCATGCTGCGGATGATTGCGGATGCGTTCCTGGAGAGCTGCTGTCTTCCAGCCCCGCTTTCCGATGATGACGAGATCAGGCGCCGTGTCCCCATCAGAATCCCAGAGGAGGCTGAACGCGTCGAGGGCTCGATCATAGCCTTTGCGCGGTTCAATGGTGCCGATCATCAGAATGCTTGGGCGCGACCGAAGCCGTGCAAGCACGGATCTGACCTCGAGCGAAAGGCCGGCGGAAGGGAGCGATCCCGCTATGTCCCCGCTCAGGTGCAGGCGTCCGACAGTCAGCCTTTCATGCGCGGGCGTGCCGATGATCCTGCGCCCTAGCTCTTGAACAACCGTGTCGGAGATACACAGCGCTTGGTCTCCGATCGTCGCGACAGTGTCTAGCCACCGTGCGAAATGGCGGCTTGTCGAAGGCATGAACCAGTCCGGCCGGGTCAAGGGCAGCAGGTCATAAATTACGAAGTGGAGCGAGGCCCCGTTGGATTTCCAGGCTGCGAGCTGATCAATGTAATTCGGAAGATAATGCGCCGAGAGATCGAGCCCGAGAAACTTGTCGCCAGGGCGAACGCCGACCGGGATATGACCAGGCCGTGAGTCAGGCATGAGAAAATCGCCGGGCGCGAAGCAATAGCCTCGCGATCGCCCCGCGTGGACGGGAAGGACATCGAAATCGCGCCCCTCGAGCATCCGGAGGTGCGACCAGATGGAACGGACGACGCGTTGAATTCCCGTCGCTGCATCGTGGCGCATGATCACCGAGACATCCACGAGCAGCCGCGGCCGACGGCGCGTTTCAGTGTCCCGAAAAGCGGCGCTGTTCCGGGCGAGCCACATCTGTCGTGCAGCCCGCTTCGCCAGACGTGATACCGCCCTCATGCGGCCTCCAAGGCAGGAGGCGGCGCTTCGCTGTAAAAACCGAATGCCTCGTCGAGGTTGTCGAAATGGTGGAGCTTTCCGCACGACAGGACCGACGCGCGCGTGCAGTGATCTTGAATGTAACGGGTCTGGTGCGAAACAATGATTTTTGCGCGGTCGTGACGCTTTTCGAACAACTCAAGCAAGCACTTCTGATGGAAGCTGGCGTCGCCGACCGCGATGATCTCATCGATCAGGAAACAATCGAACTCGATCACCATCGAAATGGCGAAAGCGAGCCGGGCGCGCATGCCCGAAGAATAGGATTTGACCGGCTCGTTCAAATAGATTCCGAGCTCGGAGAAGTCAGCGACGAACTGCTCATGCTCGGCAGGATCAACGCCGTAGATCCGAGCGATGAAGCGCAAATTGTCGAGACCGGTCAGCGATCCCTGGAAAGCGCCGCCGAATGCGAGCGGCCATGAAACGCTCATCCCCCGCTCGATCGCTCCGCTCGTCGGCCGCTCGGCTCCGCTGATGAGTCGGATGAGAGTCGACTTCCCTGCGCCGTTACGCCCCAGAATGCCGACACGCTCGCCGGGTCGAACGACCAGATCGACGCCGTCGAGCACCCGGACAGGGCCCAGCCGAGTGGGATAGTTCTTCCGAATTTCGGCGAGCCTGATCACTGCGGCACCACCGAGCGGCTGATCTTCCGCGTCAAAACCAGGGCGACCCACGTCAGGCCGAGGTTCCAAAGCGCCATATAACCCATGTCGTAGTGAGCGACGATCCGCGAGCCGAAATAGCCCTCGCGGACATATTCAACCCCGTGAATCATCGGCAGCAGAAGGATCAGCTCTTGCGCTCGCTGCGGGAGGGCGTCGACCAGAAAAGCTGCGCCCGACAATGGGAAGAGTAGGTAAGCGGCCGGGTGCCAAAGTTTGTCCACCATTTCGGACTCTTCGGACCAGGCCCCGAGCAGCACACCGAGGCTCATGCCGAACCACGCGACCATCAGCCAGCCGCCGGCGACCTGAAGAACGTCCTCTGGCGGCTCCAGCCAGCCGATCGCAATGAAGAAGAACGACAATGCGACGAAGGAAATCGTCGCGCCCGCCCCTTCCAACAGCAAGCGCGCCATGAAGATGTCCAGCACACGAACATTCCGATGGTAAAGCAGCGAAAGGTTCGGCTGGAGCGCGCCGACACAACGGCTCGGCATGTTTCGCCACAGCAGCACGGTCGAATAACCGGTAAGGGCGAAGGCGACGATCGGAAGTTGCGATCCGTGAACGGACCTGAGCGCCGTCCAGATCGCCGTGACGCCGAGCGTGAAAAGCATGGGCTCGACGAACAGCCACAAGAAGCCGATGTTGTGGCGGCCGTAACGAGTCAGGAT
>JBKPOU010000143.1:0-16804 GCA_046733255.1 Pseudomonadota bacterium | reverse complement strand
TCGTACCGATATTCGGGAAGCTCGAGCGATGCGAGCCTCTGCAAATGCTCCAGCTTGAGACGGTCCCCAGAGCGCGCCAGCCGCAGCGTCAGCGATTCAATGTTCTTGGACATAACGCCCCGGGGCGTTTTCGATCGCTTTCAGTTTCCCCTTGCCTGGAACCCGCGCACCATCGGCCTTCACCGTCGCGGGGTTCTGGGACTTCAGCCAGTCAAGCCAGTCAGGCCACCAGCTTCCCTTGTGCTCGGTGGCGCCCTCGATGAAGCTCTCGAGCGTTCCGCAAGGCCGGTCGTTGACCCAGTAGCAATATTTGTTCGCCGCCGGCGGGTTCACAACTCCGGCAATATGACCCGATCCGGCAAGGACGAATCTTTTCTTGCCCGAGAAATGGTCCATGATCTTCCACACGCTCTCGGGCGGCGAGATGTGATCCTCGCGACCGGCCTGGATGTAGGCCGGGGTCTCCACTCGGTCGATGTCGATCGCCGTACCGGCGACCGCGACTTCGCCGGTCGCGAGCTTATTGCCGGCGTAGAGGTCCTCGAGATAGGCGCGGTGCCAGCCGGCCGGCAGGTTCGTCGTGTCTGAATTCCAGTGGAGCAGGTCGAACGGCGGCGGCTCCTCCCCGAGAAGGTAGTTGTTGACCACATAGCTCCAGATGAGGTCGCGCCCCCGAAGCAGGTTGAACGTCGCCGCCATGTAGCGCCCGTCGAGATAACCTTTCTCGGCGGTTAGCTTGTCGAGCAGCGCCATTGTCTCGGGGCCGGTGAAGAGCTTGAGGTCCCCGGCGAGCGTGAAGTCCACCTGGGCCGTCAGGAAAGTCGCGGACTTGACCTTGTCCTGCTGCTTCTTCGCGTGCAGCCAGGCAAGCGTCGCTGCGAGGGTCGTCCCGGCCACGCAATAGCCGATGGCGTGGACCGCTTCGACCGCCAGCAGGTCGCGAACCGTGTCGATCGCGTCCACCTGGCCCCCAAGCACATAGTCGTCGAGAGTGGCGTCGGCGATGCTCTCGTCGGCCGATTTCCAGCTGACCATGAACAGCGAGACGCCATTGTCCACGCACCATTTGACGAAGCTTTTCTCGGGGGTCAGGTCGAGGATGTAGAAGCGGTTGATCCACGGCGGGAAGATGACGACGGGGGCCTCCAGGACCTGCTCGGTTGTCGGCGTGTACTGGATCAGCTGGTAGAGCGGCGTCTCCTTGACGACCTTGCCGGGCGTCACCGCGAGGTTCTTGCCGACCTCGAACACTCCCGGCTTGGTCTGCGTGAGCTGTCCGGCCGCGATATCCTCGAGCATGTTGCCGAGGCCCTTCAGCAAGTTCTCGCCGCGGGTCTCGATCGTCTTCTTCAGCACCTGCGGATTGGTCAGCGCGAAGTTGGACGGGCTCATCGCATCGACGAAATTCTGCGCAGCGAACTTCAGCTTCGCCTGGGTTTCGCTGTCGAGGCCCTCGATCTCATCGACGGTCCCGAGCAGCTTGTCCGACAAGGCGAGATAGGTCTGGCGGATCTGGTCGAACAAAGGATTGTCGCGCCATTCGGGAGCGGAGAAGCGCCGGTCCTTCCTTTCGGCGGTGTTGCTGTCCAGGCCGAGCATCTGGCCCCATGCGTCGAGCCCCTTCGCCCACGCTTCGGCGCCTGCAGTCATCATGCTCACCGGATCCGCGGCAGGAGGGGCCTCGCCGCCGAAGAAAGCCGGCGGAAACGCGCCCCAGGAAGGCGGGCTCGTCGGCCAGGGCTGCGGCGTCTTGAGGCTCTGGGCCCAGGCTTCCATCAGCATCTGCTGGGCGCGGCCCATCACCCAGGTCCAATGCTGCCAATCCTCCAGCGTGGGATTCGGCCCAGCGTCGCTTTCATCCGCCATTTCGCCCATGTAAGCCGCAATTGCAGCCAACCCAATATGGGGAAAGTGACTGGATTAGGCGCTGATGGACGGTACGCACCTCCCCTACGCGCTCGTTCTTCTGGATTATTTCGGAATCGCGGTCTTCGCGATCTCGGGCGCGATGGTCGCCGCGGAGCGCCGGCTGGATTTCGTCACCTTCATATTTTTCGCGGCCGTGACCGGCGTTGGCGGCGGAACGCTTCGCGACCTCCTGATCGGCGCGCCCGTCTTCTGGATCCGCGCCAATGCGACGCTCGTCATCTGCATTGCAGCAGCCTTGCTTGTGTGGATGGCAAACCGCCGACGCTTCACCGGCCGAGCGCTGCTCTGGTTCGATGCCGCGGGGATGTCGGCCTATGCCGCTTATGGCGCGGCGAAGGCGCTCGGCTACGGTGTCGCGCCGCTCCCGGCGTTCGTCATGGGCGTGCTCACCGCCTGCGCCGGCGGAATCATTCGCGACGTGCTCGCGGGCGAACCGTCGGTCCTGATGCGCCGCGAGCTGTACGTCACTCCCGCCGCGCTCGCGGCCGGCCTGCTGGTGGGTTTCACCCTTTTCGGACTGTCCGTCTGGGCGGCAGCCGCGCTTGCCATCGCCGCCGGATTCGCACTTCGCGCGATGGCAATTCTCCGCGGCTGGTCGCTTCCCGCCTATCGTGATTAACTAAGCCCATGATCATTCCCCCGCACGAAACCCGCGTCGCCGAGATCGCGGACATCATCCAGTCGGCGCTTGCGCCGGTCTTCCTGCTTGCAGGGATCGGCGCTTTCCTCAACGTCTGTACCGGAAGACTGTCCCGAATCGTCGACCGCGTGCGGAACATCGAGCCGCTCCTTCTTCAAAGCCGGGGCGACGAGCATGACAAGTTCCTTCGGGAAATCCGGATTCTCGACCGCCGCATGTCGCTGGTGAACCGGGCGATCTGGCTGGCGGTCTTTGCGGCTATGCTAATCTGCCTCGTGGTCGTCCTTCTCTTCGCCGGAACCCTGGTCAGCGGGGAGTTCGGGACTGCGATCGCATTGGTCTTCATCCTGTGCATGATCGCGCTTGGAAGCGGTTTCGCATTTTTCCTGATCGAGACCCAGATTCAGTCGCGTGCCGTCCGGGTGCGCAACGCGCTCCTCGAGCACAAGGCCGAAGAACAGAGCTAGTCTCGACAGGCCCGATGCCGCCTCCTATCGCGCTGCAATCCAACAGGGAGTTTGCGCGTGGCCAGTGACGTCCAGGGCTCGACGGTTCTCGATCGGGTGCTCGTTCTCGAAATGGTGCGAGTTACCGAAGCCGCAGCGATCGCCGCCTCGAAGTGGATCGGGCGGGGCGACAATGATTCCGCCGATGCCGCCGCCGTCGAAGCCATGCGAACCGAGCTCAACAAGCTGCCGATGGATGGGACGGTGGTGATCGGCGAAGGAGAGCGCGACGAGGCGCCGATGCTCTACATCGGCGAAAAGGTCGGGTCGGCGCAGGATTGCGGGCCGAAAATCGACATCGCCCTGGACCCGCTCGAAGGGACCAGCCTCACCGCCAAGGCCGGGCCGAACGCCCTTGCCGTGCTCGCCATCGCCGAGAGCGGCTGCCTCCTCAATGCTCCCGACGTCTATATGCAAAAGCTGGCGGTGGGTCCCGGCTATCCGCAAGGAACGATCGACATCAACCGCCCGGTCGCCGACAACATCCGGGCGATCGCAAAGGAAAAGGGCGTCGAGCCGAACGAGATCATCGCCTGCGTCCTCGACCGTCCCCGTCACGACAAGATCATCGCCGAGCTTCGCCAGATCGGGTGCGGGATCAAGCTGATCCCGGACGGCGACGTTGCCGGCGTGATGGCGACCGCCGATCCCGACACCGACATCGACGTATACATGGGAAGCGGAGGGGCCCCCGAGGGCGTTCTTGCTGCGGCTGCGCTGCGCTGCGTTGGCGGGCAGATTTTCGGTAAGCTCCTCTTCCGCAACGACGACGAAGTCGGCCGCGCCCGCGGCTGGGGAATCGACGATCTCGATCGGGTCTACAGCGTCACCGACATGGCGAAGGGCGACTGCATCTTCGCCGCAACCGGGGTCACCCACGGGGCGCTCCTGAAGGGCGTCCATCGGCGCAAGGAGTGCGTGACGACCGAAAGCCTGGTGATGCGCGCGAGTTCGGGCACGGTCCGCCGTGTCTTCACCGAACATTATAACCTCGGAAGCCGCCGAAGCCTCTAGACCCGCCGTCGCGTTGGCGTAGAATCGCCGCGTGGGGTTCGCTTTAAACGTCGAGAAATCCGTGTCCGGCCAGCCGTGGAAGTGGCGGGGCTCCGGCCAGAGCGGAATGGAATCGCTGCTCGACGAGCTGCTTCTCGCCCGCGGCGTTCCACCTGACGACCTCCAAAGGCACCGCGACCCGCGAATCCGCGATTTCCTGCCCGACCCGTCCGCTTTCAAGGACATGGACAAGGGCGCCCAGCGGCTCGCCGAGGCGGTCACTGCCGGGGAAACGATCGCGGTCTTCGGCGACTATGACGTCGACGGGGCGACCAGCGCCGCGCTGCTGACTTTGCTTCTCAGGCGGCTGGGAAGCGAGCCGATCGTCTACATCCCCGATCGCCTGATGGAGGGGTACGGCCCGTCGGGGACAGCGCTCGTCGAGCTCAAGAAGCGCGGAGCGTCACTCGCAATTACGGTCGATTGCGGCGCCCAGGCCTTCGATGCGCTCGAGGACGCCAAAGCCGCCGGACTCGACGTCATCGTTGTTGACCATCACCAATGCGCGACGCTCCTTCCCGTGGCCTCTGCGCTGATCAATCCGAACCGGCTGGACGAAGAGGCGATTGGGGCTTCGCACGGCCATCTTGCGGCTGTCGGAATGGCGTTCCTCCTCGCCGTCGCGCTCATCCGTGACCTCCGTGAGCGCAGCTATTTCGAGAGCCGCGAAGAGCCGAAGATTCTCGACCTGCTCGATCTCGTAGCGCTCGGCACGGTCGCCGACGTTGCCCGGCTGCACGGCCTGAATCGCGCTTTCGTGACACAGGGGCTTAAGGTGATGTCGGCGCGGCAGAACATCGGCCTTTCCGCCCTTGCCGAAGCGGCGCGGCTGGTGAAGCCACCGAGCTGCCGCGACCTCGGTTTCGCCTTGGGCCCGCGCATCAACGCCGGCGGACGTGTCGGCAAATCCGACCTGGGCGTTCGGCTTCTCACCTGCGTCGATCCGGAGGAGGCGCGGAGCATCGCCGCCGAGCTCGACCGTTTGAACGAGGAACGGCGCGCCATTGAGATGAGCGTTTGCGAGCAGGCTGAGGAACAGGCTGCGAAGCTGAACGGGCAGGCGGTGCTGACGGTGATGAGCCCCGGCTGGCATCCCGGCGTGATCGGCATCGTCGCCGGCAGGCTCAAGGAACGGTTCGGGCGCCCAGCTATCGTCATCGCCGAGGACGAGGATGGGACGGGCAAGGGTTCGGGCCGATCGATATCGGGAGTCGATCTTGGCGCTGCAGTCCTCGCCGCGAAGGACAGCGGGCTTCTCATCGCCGGCGGCGGGCATGCGATGGCCGCCGGCCTGACGCTGGCCAAGGGCGGACTCGACGCGTTCAGAAACTTCATCAACGAGCGCCTCGCTGCCGACGTCGAACGTTCGCTCGATGGCCGCGCATTGCTCGTCGACGCGCTGCTTGCGCCGGGCGGGATAGTCGGCGGCCTGTGTGACGCCCTCGATGAAGGCGGTCCCTACGGAGCCGGCTGGCCCAGCCCGAAGATTGTCACCGGTCCCGCGCGGTTGCTCCGCGTCGGAATCGTGGGCGACGGACACGTGCGCGGGTTGGCCTGCGGCGAGGACGGAAGGAGCTTCAAGTGGATCGCCTTCCGGAGCGCGCAGACCGACCTCGGCCAGGCGCTGCTCGGCTCGCCGGGCGACCGCCGCTGGTGGCTCGCCGGAAGCATCCGCCGCGACGAATGGAACGGCGGCAATGCGGCGGAAATGCACCTCGAAGACGCCGCGCTCGCTTGACGCTCTCCGGAGCCTCGCCTAACTCGCCCCCGCTTTCCCGGCCCCATCGTCTAGCGGTCTAGGACGTCGCCCTTTCACGGCGAAAACACGGGTTCGAGTCCCGTTGGGGTCACCATTTTCCGAAGTGCCGGGGGCACTTCGAACAAAATGTGACAGCGCTTCGGTTCAAACCCCCAAACCCGGGTCGCCTTCGATAATCTTCTGCGTGAGCTGCGGCCGTTCGCCCGCCCGCCACAGCTTGGCCTCGTGGACGATGCGATAGCGAAGAGGTCCGCCATCAGGCGTGCCGCTGCGCGCAATCGGGCGCGGAATGCACACGAACTCGGTCCGCATTTCGTCGCCGGTGAGCCGAACGGTCGCATAGCCGTGCCCGCCAATATCCACGAATTTAAGATGCGGCGCCAAATCGGGGTTCGACAGCGCCCGAGCCTTCGCCCGATCGAAGGATTTGGCGTATTCGAAGCAGGAACGGACACCGTGCGTCAGCAGCATGTTGTAGGTTGACTCGGGCTTAGCCGCGCCCGGCCGGTCGGCCAGGTAGATCGGCCGGAGTTTATTGTCCTTCTTGATCACATATTCGTTCGCTTCGCCTCCGCCCACGCTCGACATGGACCCGCCGGTAAAGCTCAGGCCGACGGGCTCGAACTTGGCGGGCGGCAAATGCGGCGCAGCGTAGCCAGCCCAGAAGCTGTGCAGGTCGCCGGAAACGATGGCGAAGCCGGTGATTTTTGCGTCACGCACCAGGTCGTAGATCTCGCCGCGCTCGACCCATGCGCTGCCGTAGTCGCCGCCCCCGACGTTGGCGAAACGGCCCGCCGGCCATTTCTGGTTCGTGAGCCCGGCGGGCAGGTTTTCAGGATCGGCGCGCTGCTCCAGGTTGCCCTGGGAACTGCCCCAAATCTTCCAGGTCGCACTCGAGCTGCGCAAGCGGTCCTTGAGCCAGGCTTTTTGCTTCGCCCCGAGAATTGCCTGCGGTGGCTTGTCCTTTCGCGGATTGGCGATCTTCGTCCCGTTGAACTCTAGTTCCGCCGGGGGATTGCCGCCGTTGAAGACGCGCCCGCCCTCGAGAACCTGCAACAAATCATCGGGGAACATCCCGTCGTAGTCGGCCCAGTCGGCAAGTTTATCGAGCGATGGTTCGTCGAAAGGGGTCGGTCCGCGATAGCTGTGCAAGTCGGTGAGCAGCAGATCGAGGTGGCGGCCGTAGCGAAGTGCCCGGTAAACGATCAGGCTGTTGATCGCGGCGATATTGTTCGGCTCGACGCCCAGGCCGTCATCGTCGAACTTCTCGATCTTGACGTTCGTCACGGGAACGGAGCCGAACTCGTCGAACGACCCGCTCGGAGCCTCTACCCGCGCCGGGATATTCTCGAACCAAGCCTGATTGGCGGCGACTTTGATCGTCTGCGCGGGTTGCTCGATATTCGGCGCCTTAAGGATGCTCTGCCAGCCCTGCCACGAGAATTCGTGATTGTCCCAGATGCACACGAACGGCCAGCGCGCACGCGCGTCCTGCAGGTCGGGATCGGCGAGATAGCCTTTCCACACTGCGCGGTATCCCTCGAGAGTCGTCGGAAGATTATATTTTTTGAGGACTTTGAGCGCGTCCGGGATCCGCGCAACCTCGTAGAGTTTCCGGTCGAAGCGCGGCTTCCCTTCCTCAGGATATTGCACGACCTCGTAGATGAAATCGCCGAGATGCAAGACGAAATCGAGCTGGTCCTCGGGCCGCGCCCGCTCATCCTCGAAGATCATTCGGCGGTAGCCGTTGAGCTTGCTTTCGTTGACGTCCTGGCAGCTGACGAACGCGAAGTTCACAGCGCGCGGATCGTCGGGCAGCGGCGCGGTGCGCGTTCGGCCGATGCGGCTGCCGTTCCCGTCGGCGTCGGCGAAGCGATACCAGTAGGTCCGTGAGGGTTTGAGGCCGCCGACCAACACGCGGCTTGTCCAGTCCGCTGCGGCGGATGCGGCAGCGGGCGCCTGTGCGACGACGCGGCGGAAAGCCTCGTCCTCGGCAACCTCGACTCTCAGCATATGGCGATCGCCCGAAGTGAATGGCCGGCGCGTCCACAGGATCACGCTGTTGGAGCCAGGATCACCCGACGCGACGCCTTCGGGATACAGATTACGGGCTTCGCGCCAGCCCGTCTTCGAAGCCCGGGCCGCCCCGCCCCATGCGAGCGACGCTCCCATTGCCGCCGCAACCTGGATGAATTCGCGGCGGTTGAGAGTCATCGCCTATCCCCTCATCAGTCTCTCCGAATGCCAGCGCAAATGCTCGGCCATGAACGTCGAGACGAAATAGTAGCTGTGATCGTATCCCGGCTGCCGGCGGAGCGTCAGCGGAATGCCAGCCGACGCGCATGCTTGTTCCAGAAGCTCGGGCCGCAACTGATTTTCGATGAACGGGTCTGTCTCGCCGACATCGACGAGGATTTCGGGCAGACGCGCGCCGTCCTCGATCAGCGCGACGGCGTCATGCTTTCGCCAGGCGTCCCGGTTCTCGCCGAGATATCCGCCCAGCGCCTTCGTTCCCCACGCCACCTGGCTGGGCGCGACGATCGGCGAGAAAGCGGAGACGCTTCGAAAACGGTCCGGATTGCGGAGCGCGATCGTCAGCGCGCCGTGGCCGCCCATCGAATGGCCCGTGATCGATTGCCGGCTCATGTCGACCGGGAATTCTGATTCGACGAGCGCCGGAAGCTCCTCGGTGACGTAGCTCCACATGCGGTAATTGGCGGCGAACGGCTCCTGCGTAGCATCGACGTAAAAGCCCGCGCCGAGCCCGAAGTCCCAGCCGCCCGCGGGATCGGTCGGGACCTGCTCGCCGCGTGGGCTGGTGTCGGGAGCGACGAAGACCAGCCCCAGCTCGGCGCAGGCGGCGCGGTACTCGCCTTTCTCGGTGACGTTCATCGGGCTGCATGTCAGGCCGGAGAGGAACCAGACGACTGGAAGCTTTCGCCCCCCTTCGGCTTCGGGCGGAAGGAAAATCGAGAAGCTCATCTCCGTCGACGTGGCCGCTGACGCGTGTTTGGCGACCAGCTGGCGCCCGCCGTGCGACTTGTTCTCGTTCACGATTTCAATCGTCATGACGCGCCCGTTGCCATGGACCGTCGGGACTTGCCCGCCATGCCCTCCAACCCAATGGAAGGTCAGCCAGCTCACCTATTGACCGATCCTTCTCGAGGATACGGTGGAGGGCCACTACCGTAGGTTCGTCGGCGTTCGAAGCTCCCTCGAGACTGAGGAACTGCCATCCGCCATCTTCGGAATCGTGCGACACGAGTCCGATCCAATCACCGTCATGCATGATTGCCCGATTCGTGATCGCGGCGACATTCGGCGGATCGTCGAAAGGCCAGTGGTCCACCGTCACTGCGCCGGACGGTGAAGCCCGCAAAGTTTGTTGCCGTCAGGGTCGCGAAGATAGGCGAGGTAGAGCTTGCCGAAATTGCCTTCGCGATAGCCGGGCGGGTCCTCGATCGACGTTCCGCCGGCCTCGACTCCGCGCTTGTGCCAAGCGTCGACCTCTTCCGAGCTGTCGAAGGTGAATCCCACCGTCCCGCCATTGGCCGAGCAGGCCGGCTGCCCGTCTATGGGCCTGGTGACGAGGAAGGCGGCACCCTTCCGCCGGTATGCGAGACGGTCCTTCTCACTGTCCCTCATCCCTGCTTCGCCGAATAGAGAGTCGTAGAACTTCTGCGACCGGTCGATATCGTTCGATCCGACGACGATGTGGCTGAACATGGCTAGCCTCCCTTCTCAATAAACGACCACTGACCGGATGCTCTCGCCCGCATGCATCAGGTCGAAGCCCTTGTTGATGTCGTCGAGCTTCAGCACGTGCGTGATCATCGGGTCGATGGCGATCGTCCCGTCCATATACATGTCGACGATCTTGGGCACGTCCGTGCGGCCCTTGGCTCCGCCGAAGGCAGTGCCGCGCCAGTTCCGCCCAGTCACCAGCTGGAACGGCCGCGTGGAAATTTCCTTCCCCGCCTCGGCGACTCCGATGATGATGCTCGTGCCCCAGCCGCGGTGGCAGCATTCGAGCGCTGTGCGCATCACTTCGGTGTTGCCGGTGCAGTCGAAGCTGTAGTCCGCTCCGCCGTCCGTCAGCTCGGCGATTTCCGCGACGATCGCCGCCCGGTCCTTGCCCGCCGCGTCGATGAAGTCGGTCATCCCGAACTTGCGGCCCCACTCCTCCTTGGATGCGTTGATGTCGACTCCGACGATTATCTTGGCCCCCACCATCTTCGCGCCCTGGATGACGTTGAGCCCGATCCCCCCGAGCCCGAAAACGACGACATTGTCGCCCGGCTGCACCTTCGCTGTGTTAATGACCGCCCCGACCCCCGTCGTCACTCCGCAGCCGATGTAGCAGCTGGTCTGGAAGGGTGCGTCCTCGCGGATCTTCGCGACCGCGATCTCGGGAAGCACCGTGAAGTTCGAGAAGGTCGAGCAGCCCATATAGTGGAAGATCGTCTCGCCTTTGTAGCTGAACCGGCTCGTCCCGTCGGGCATCAAGCCCTTGCCCTGGGTCGCGCGGATAGCGGTGCAGAGGTTCGTCTTCCCCGAAAGGCACGACTTACACTTGCCGCATTCGGGCGTGTACAAAGGGATGACGTGATCGCCGGGCTTCACGCTGGTCACGCCTGGACCCGCTTCGCGGACCACGCCCGCACCTTCGTGGCCCAAGATCGAAGGGAAGATGCCTTCCGAGTCGAACCCGTCGAGCGTGTAGGCATCGGTGTGGCAGATGCCCGTCGCCATGATCTCGACGAGTACTTCGCCCTGCTTGGGGCCTTCGAGGTCGACCTCGACGATCTCGAGCGGTCGCTTGGCTTCGAACGCGACGGCAGCGCGGGTTTTCATGACGGAATCTCCTGCAGGAACTGCCTGATCCATTTGCCGACGCGGGCGCTGTCGTTCGGCGCGTCGAGCGATGCGATTGCCGGTTCCGGGTCGAGAATGGCGTCGTGGCGCTCGGTGATGAGCGCCTTGGCGAACTCCGGCGAGAATTCGGGATGGAACTGGAAGGAGATCGCGGGGCGGTCGGTCCAGGCGAGCGCGGCATAGGGTGTGAAGTCCGATTCGGCCACGATCGTCGTGTTCGGCGGCTGCACGATCACCTGATCCTGATGCGACGCCGGGACTGCAAGAGTTCGGGACGTATCGCCGTTCATCCACGGCTCGTGGCGGATCACGTCATAGCGATGAAGGCCTGTCCCCCAGCCCTTGCTCGATTTCTCGACACGGCCGCCGAGTGCTTCCGCCATGACTTGGTGACCGAAACAGATGCCGACCATCTTGCTTCCGTTTGCGTTGCGGATGAACTCCATCAGCGGTGCGATCCACGGAAGCGGGTCGTACACGCCCGCAGGAGAGCCGCTGATCATGTAGGCGTCGTGCCCATTCGGCCGAACGGGGAACTCGCCGGCCTGGACATTGAAGGATTCGATTTCGAAGCCGTCGCCCAGCATCCGGTGGAACATCGCCGGATAATCGCCGAACCGGCTTTCAAGGTCGCCCGGCGGATGGCCCGTTTCGAGTACTGCGAGTTTCATGCGCAGCGCCTTGCCACCTCATTGCCGTTCGGCCAATGCTTGAATTGAAGAGGGCTGTTATGGCTGACAAGGCGCTTCGGGGGCGGCACGCCCTGATCACCGGCGGAGGCACCGGCATTGGAGCTGCGGCAGCACAGGCGCTTGCGGGCGAGGGCGCGAAGCTGTCGCTACTCGGTCGGCGAATGGAGCCGATCCAGGCCGCGGCGATCGCGACGGGTGGAACAGCCTTCCAGTGTGACGTCACCGAAGCCGGGGCGATCGAGCGCGCCTTCGGTGAGGCGCGTGCGGCGAACGGGCCCATAGAGCTTCTTATCGTCAACGCCGGGATCGCGGAGAGCGCGCCGTTTCACAAGATGACCCGCGAAAGCTGGCACCGCATCATCGGCACCAATCTGACCGCCGCCTTCGATTGCGCGCGCGAGGCGATCCGCGACTTGCTCGAGAGCCAGAACGGGCGCCTGGTCTTCATCGCTTCGGTGGCGTCGATCCGGGGCGTCCCCTACGCAGCCCATTATGCCGCGTCCAAGCACGGGCTCCTGGGTCTGGCCCGCTCGCTCGCGGCGGAATATGCGAAGACGAACCTCACGGTGAACGCGGTGTGTCCCGGCTATGTCGATACCCCGATGACCGACCAGTCAGTCGCGCGAGTGTCCGAGATCACGGGGCGGAGCTCGCAAGATTCGCGCGCGGTCATCACCAACATGAATGCCAGCGGCCGGCTGGTCGACCCGGAGGCAATCGCAAATATCGTCCTCACCCTCTGTCTTCCGCTCAGCCGGGACATCAACGGCGCCGCGATCACCATCGACGGCGGCACGAGCGCGTGAGCTTCGATCCGGCGAGCTTCGCTCCGACCCACTTCCTGTGGGACTTGGCCGACGGAGTCGCGACCATCACGCTCAACCGGCCGGAGCGAAAGAACCCCCTGACCTTCGAAAGCTACGACGAGCTTCGCAAAACCTTCTGGGCGCTCGACGAGACCTATGGCGTGAAGGCTGTGGTCATCACCGGCGCCGGCGGCAATTTCTGCTCGGGCGGCGACGTTCACGAGATCATCGGCCCGCTGACGAAGATGAAAAGCGACGGTTTGCTGCGATTCACCCGGATGACCGGCGATCTCGTTCGCGCGATGCGCGCCTGTCCACAGCCGATTATCGCCGCGGCCGAAGGCATTTGCGCGGGCGCCGGCGCGATCATGGCGATGGCCAGCGATCTCCGCCTTGCATCTCCGAATGCGAAGACAGCGTTCCTGTTCACGCGTGTGGGCCTGTCAGGCGCGGACATGGGCGCCTGTGCCATCCTTCCGCGTATCATCGGCCACGGCCGCGCCGCCGAACTCCTGTTCACGGGGCGTAGCATGAGCGCCGAGGAGGGCTTTGCCTGGGGATTCTGGAACCGGCTGACGGACGATGTCCTCGCCGACGCGCAGGCGTTGGCTCGTGACCTCGCAGCCGGGCCCAACATTGCACATGCCGTTACCAAGAAACAACTCGATGCCGAGTGGCATGTGCCGATCGAAAAGGCGCTGGAGATGGAGGCGGAAGCGCAGGCGCTGTGCATGGAAACCAACGACTTCCGCCGCGCCCATGAGGCGTTTGCGGCGAAGCAGAAGCCGGTGTTCCGGGGTGATTAGGGGCGCTTCGCCAGCGCGCGCTGGCGCGTGCACCCACCCCTCACTCCCCTCCCTTGCAGAGAGGGGAGGATGAGCGACCGCGCCTTCCTCTCCTGGCCCTTCTTCGAGGAGCGCCACCGCTCGCTTGCGACGCGGCTCGAGGACTGGTGCCAGGAGTGGATCCACGATGCCGAGCCATCCGATGCGGACGCCGCCTGCCGTGCACTCGTACAGGAATATGGCCGTGCCGGGTTCCTGAAGCTCGCGGTCTCCGACGGCGACAACCGGCCCGACGTTCGAAGCCTCGCACTCTGCCGCGAAGTCCTTGCCCGCCACCACGGCCTCGCCGACTTCGCCTTCGCGATGCAGGGGCTCGGATCGGGGGCGATCAGCCTGTTCGGGACCGTCGAGCAGAAGCTCGAATGGCTTCCGAAAGTGGCGAGCGGCGAAGCCATCGCCGCGTTCGCGATGACCGAGCCGGAATGCGGCTCCGACGCCGCCAACATCCAGGCGTCGGCGATGAAGGACGGCGACGAATGGGTGCTGGTCGGCGAGAAGACGTACATCTCCAACGGCGGGATTGCGGATTTCTACGTCACCTTCGCGCGCACCGGAGAAGGCGAAGGATCGCGCGGTCTTTCCGCGTTCATCGTCCCTGCCGACGCGGAGGGTCTAAGCGTTGCGGAGCGGATCGAGGTCATCGCCCCACACCCGCTGGCGCGGCTCACATATGACAATGTCAGGATCCCCGCCCGCGCGTTAATCGGCGAGCCGGGTGACGGCTTCCGAATCGGCATGGAGACGCTGAACCTGTTCCGCGTGACCGTCGGCGCGGCGGCTCTCGGCTTTGCCCGGCGCGCTCTGGATGAGGCGCTGTCCTTCGCGAAGAACCGGCGGCTCGGCACCGGCACCCTCGCCGACAATGCGGTGACTCAGGCGAAGATCGCGGACATGGCTCTCGCCGTCGATGCGTCGGCGCTGCTCATCTACCGCGCCGCCTGGCAGCAGGACATCGGAGGAATGGACAACCGCCGCGCCGCCGCAATGGCCAAGCTGCAGGCAACCGAGTCGGCGCAGCAGGTGATCGATGCCGCGGTGCAGATGCACGGCGGCGCGGGCGTTACGCGGGGCGTCAAAGTCGAGGAGCTGTACCGCGATATCCGCGCTCTCCGCATTTACGAGGGCGCGAGCGAGGTGCAGCGGCAGATCATCGCGAAGGACCTGCTGAAGGGGGCGAGCTTATGAAGGTCCTGCAACCGCCGGGCTGGCCGCGGCCGAAAGGCTATTCGAACGGGATCAGCGCCAGCGGCCGCATGATCTTCACGGCCGGCGTCGTCGGCTGGGACGAGACGGAGAGCTTTAGCGAATATTCGCTCCACGGCCAGTTCGCCCAGGCGCTCCGCAACACCCTCGCAATCCTTGCCGAGGACGGCGCCCGGCCGGAGCATATCGTCCGAATGACCTGCTACGTGATCGACCGCGGCGAATATTCGCGCGAGCGCGACGAGATCGGCGCCGCCTGGCGCGAGATCATGGGCCGCAATTATCCGGCCATGGCGCTGGTCGAGGTGAAGGGACTCGTCGAGGGCGCGGCGAAGATCGAGATCGAGACGACGGCGGTGGTGCCGGACTGAGATGTACGACAGCTTCGTCCGGGATCGACTGCCGCCGCCGGAGCTGCTTCCGGAATTCCGCTTCGACCTGCCGGAGCTGCAATATCCGGAGCGGTTGAACTGTGCAGCCGAATTGCTGAAGTCCGGCGCGCCCGACGCGCTCGCGGTCATCAACGATCATGGCCGGTGGACGTTCGCCGAGCTGGACGGCTTCAGCGGGCGGATCGCTCGCCTCCTTGTTGACGAAGAAGGCCTCATTCCCGGCAATCGCGTGCTGCTGCGCGGGCCGAACACCTACACGATGTTCGCCGCGTGGCTGGCCGTGCTCAAGGCTGGCGGAGTGGTCGTCGCGACCATGCCTTTGCTTCGCCCGGGCGAGATGGCGACGGTGATCGAGCGCGCGCAAATCTCGCACGCCATTGTCGACAGCCGCTTCATCGGCGACTTCCGGCAGGCGGTGGACCAGACCCATTTCGTCCGCTCAATCGTCAAATATGACGGCGACTATGGGAAGGGCGAACTCGAAACTCGCACGGCGGGGCTCGACCCGCTGCCGTCTGCCGATACCGGCCGCGACGACCCATGCATCATCGCCTTCACCAGCGGCACGACCGGCGTGCCCAAGGGGTGCGTACAATTTCACCGCGACGTGCTCGCGCCCTGCGACACGTTCGCGAAGCATCTCGTCGATCCGAAGCCCGGCGACGTCTTCCTGACCAGCGCACCGATGGCCTTCACCTTCGGCCTCGGAATCACGCCGATGTTCCCGTGGCGGTTCGGAGTCGCTGCGGCCACGATAGAGCAGGGCGGTCCCGACAAGCTGCTCGAAGCGATTGGGAAGCATGGCGTCACGCACCTCGGCACCGCGCCCACGGCCTACAAAGCGATGTTGTCGCAGCCCGCGCTCGACGAGGCGCTTAAGACCTTGAGCTACTGCATCTCCGCGGGCGAGCATCTGCCGGAAGCGACTTGGCGCGCGTGGAAAGAACGCATGGGAATCGCGATCACCGACGGCATCGGCTCGACCGAGATGATGCACATTTTCGTCTCCGCCGCGGGCGACGACATCCGCCCGGGCGCAACGGGCAAGGCGGTGCCGGGCTACGAAGCGACCGTCCTCGACGACGACGGCAATCCCATGGACGAGGGCGTCGGCCGGCTCGCCATCCAAGGCCCGACCGGCTGCCGGTATCTCGATGACGAGCGGCAGCGCGACTATGTGCAGGACGGATGGAACGTCACCGGCGACACCTACCGCCGCGACGCCGACGGATACTATTGGTACCTCGCCCGCAACGACGACATGATCGTCAGCTCCGGCTACAATATCGGCGCTCCGGAAGTGGAGAATGCGCTCCTCTCGCACCCCGCGGTCGCGGAATGCGCGGTGATCGGAGTGCCCTGCCCGGAGCGCGGGCAGAAGGTGAAAGCGTTCGTGGTGCTGGCGGCGGATACGGAGGGGTCGGACGCGCTGGTCGCCGAGCTGCAGTCACACGCCAAATCGCAGATCGCCCCCTACAAATATCCGCGCGAGATTGAGTTCGTGAAGGCGCTGCCGAAGACCGCGACGGGCAAGCTCAGGCGGAGCGAGTTGAGGAGTCGTGGAGATGCTGATGATTGAGCCAAACGCAGGCCAGCATCGCGCTGCGGCGTTTGCCCTTTTTCTGGTTGCTGCTTTGACCGCCGCTGTCATGGCTGTTCAATGGGTGGATTCACTCACTGGTCCGTGGCTGATTCCCGTCGTGGCGGCATATTTTCTTTTCAATGGCGGATACGTTTTCGTCATGATGCGAGGCCGCCTGCAAACACGAGGTGCCAAGATTGGTCTCGCGGCCGTTTTGCTGAACTTCGCAGCGATGTTGCTGAATAACTGGCCTGCGCTCTGGACCGCGCTCTCCGTCGGTGCAGTTCTCGCGGCGTTAGTCGGAGCATTCGCACTGCTGAATGACTCCAAACGCGTTGGTGCTTAGCTACTCAAATTCCACGATGACCTGATCGACGGCGAGGCTGTCGCCCGCCTTGGCCGGGGTTGCCTTGACCGTCGCCGCCTTGGGCGCGCGGAGGATATTCTCCATCTTCATCGCTTCCATGACCGCGACCGGCTGGCCGGGCTCGACCTTGTCGCCGACTTTGACGTCGAGCTTGG
>JBKPOU010000142.1:0-3791 GCA_046733255.1 Pseudomonadota bacterium | reverse complement strand
GGCCGCGGTCGCGGCCAGCTGCAGCTTCGTCGCGGACCCAAGCCGACTGAACCGAGTGATTCGACCAAAGGACAATGACCGCGTCGGCCTCGGCAAGCGCCTGCTCGATCTCCTTGCCATATTCGGCGCCGCCCCTGATGTGGAAATCCCACCAGGGCGAATGGCCCGCCTTTTCCAGTGCCAGCGCGACGGCGCGCGCCTTGTCGGCGTCCTCGCGATCGTAGCTTAGGAACACACTGGCCATCGGCGGCGCCCCCGTTCGCCAGAAATGCTGCGCTGAAAGCTTTTACGAAGCAAGCCAACAGCCGCTTGGCACTCCGCGCCGCCGCCACTAAAGGTGCCTCGCCTTCGTCAACCTTGGGAACCCGCGCCGAATGACCCGCCCCCGCTTCAATCGAATCCTGCTGAAGCTGTCGGGCGAGGCATTGATGGGGCCGGGACAGTTCGGAATCGATCCCGACACGGTGAATGGACTGGCCGCCGAAATCGCCGCGGCGAAGGCGCACGGGCACGAGCTGTGCCTGGTCGTCGGCGGCGGCAATATCTTTCGCGGGATCGCAGCTGCCGCCAAGGGCTTCGACCGGACCAGCGCAGATTACATGGGCATGCTTGCGACGGTCATGAACGCGCTGGCGCTTCAGAACGCGCTTGAAAACCAGGGCGTGGACACTCGGGTCCAGTCGGCCATTCCGATGTCGGCGGTCAGCGAACCCTATATCCGGCGCAGGGCCCTTCGGCACCTTGAGAAGGGACGGATCGTCCTCTTCGCCGCGGGAACGGGGAATCCTTATTTCACGACCGATACGGCGGCGGCCCTGCGCGCGGCTGAAATGGGCTGCGACGCGCTGTTCAAGGGAACCAGCGTCGACGGCGTTTATACCGCTGACCCGAAGAAGGTCTCGACGGCCAAGCGTTACGACAAGCTCAGCTTCCACCGCGTGCTGAGCGACGACCTCAGGGTCATGGACGCGGCCGCGGTGGCTCTGTGCCGAGACAACAATATTCCGATCGTCGTGTTCAATATCCGGCAGCCAGGCAACCTCGCCGAGGTCCTTGCCGGCAATGGGACCGCGACTGTCGTTCAGAACGAGGAGTAGGAGATGACCACGACGATCGACAAATCGGATCTTCAGCGCCGGATGCACGGCGCTATCGAGGCCCTGAGGCACGAACTGTCCGGCCTTCGCACCGGTCGCGCTTCGACCGCTCTTCTGGATACGATCCACGTCGAGGTCTACGGAGCCAACATGGCCCTCAATCAGGTTGCGACGGTTTCCGTGCCCGAGCCGCGGCTGCTGACGGTGCAGGTGTGGGACCGGTCGAACGTGCAGCCGGTTGAAAAGGCGATCCGCTCCGCAAACCTGGGTCTCAACCCGGTCACCGACGGGCAGCTGATCCGCCTTCCGATCCCGGACCTCACCGAGGAGCGGCGCAAAGAGCTCGCCAAGCTGGTCGGTCAATATGCCGAGAAAGCGAAAGTGGCGGTGCGAAACGTCCGCCGCGACGGCATGGACCATCTCAAGCAGGACGAGAAGAAGCACCAGATCAGCGAGGACGAGCACAAGAGGCTCGAGCATGAGGTGCAGAAACTGACCGACGACACGATCAAGGAAATCGACGCTTTGGCCGAGGCCAAGGAAAAGGAAATCCTCGGCAAGTGACGTCCTCTCAGACGGCCGCAGCGAACGAGATGCCGGCTCTCGTTCCGCGCCACGTCGCCATCATCATGGACGGAAACGGGCGCTGGGCCAAGCAGCGCGGCCTTCCTCGCGTCGCCGGTCACAAGGCGGGGGCGGAAGCGGTCCGCCGAACCCTTCAGGCCGCGGCTGACGCCGGCGTCGAAGTGCTGACGCTGTACGCTTTCTCCTCCGAAAACTGGCGCCGGTCGGACGAGGAGATCGCCGACCTCACAGGGCTCATGCGCTATTATGTCGAAAAGGAGCTGCAGCACCTGATCGACGAGCGGGTGAAGCTTCGGCTGATCGGCGATTATCGCGCGTTTGGCCCGAAGATGGCGAGGCAGCTCGAAGAGGCGGTAGAAAAGACGGCGGGAAATGACCGGCTGACCCTCGTCGTCGCCCTAAACTACGGATCGCGCTCCGAGATCGCTCGCGCGGCAGGGGCGCTCGCGCGCAAGGCTGCTGCAGGCGAGATCGAGCCGGAGAACATCGATGAAGCTGCAGTCGCCGGGGAGCTTTCCACGGCCGGACTGCCTGAGCTGGACCTCCTCATCCGCACGTCGGGCGAGGTGCGGCTCTCCAATTTCCTGCTGTGGCAGAGCGCTTATTCCGAACTGCTCTTTACCACGGTCCTTTGGCCCGATTTCGACGAGCAGGCCTTCAACGAGGCTCTCACCCAGTTTTCCGCGCGCCAGCGGCGGTACGGAGGACGATGAGCGAACTCATCGTCCGAACCGCGACCGGCGTCGTGATGATCGTCGTGGCGCTTTTCGCAGCAATCGCCGGTGGATATGCATTCGCATTCCTCGCTGCCGCCGCGGCCACGGCCGTCTTCTACGAATGGACGCGGCTTACCAGGGGCTGGGGAGCCAGCTGGTATGTTGCCGGCTTCGCCTACGCGCTGGCTGCGTCCCTATCGCTGCTTTGGGTCCGTGAGCGGGCCGGGAACGGGATCGGCCTCGTGCTGTGGGTCTTCATCATCGTGTGGGCCACCGATATCGGCGCCTATTTCGTCGGGCGGGCGATAGGCGGGCCGAAGCTGGCGCCCTCGATCAGCCCGGGCAAGACCTGGGCGGGCTTCTACGGCGGTGTCGCCGCTGCCACCTTGTTCGGAGGCGCCTGGGCGCTGTTCGTCGACCTCAATCCGACCGTGCTTCTCCTCGCGCCTCTGTTTTCCGTGGCGTCGCAAGGCGGCGACCTCTTCGAAAGCCGAATGAAGCGTTTGGCCGGAGTGAAGGATTCCGGGCGATGGCTACCCGGCCACGGTGGGGTATTCGACAGGCTGGATGGGTTGCTCCCCGTAGTGATTCTCACCGCGATCGCTGTCATCGCGGGAGCCGCATGAAACGGCGAATTGCCATCCTCGGCGCGACGGGCTCGATCGGGCGGTCGACCCTCGACCTGGTGGAAAGATCGCCCGACCGTTTCGAGGTCGCTGCGCTGACGGCCGCGAGCAATGTCGACGCTCTCGCGGACGCTGCCCTGCGCACCGGGGCAAGGCTCGCGGTGATCGCTGATGCGTCGCGCCTGGAGGAACTCCGCGGCAAGTTGCAGGGGAGCGATTGCCGGGCCGCGGCAGGAACCGACGGCCTGGTTGAAGCCGCCAGCGGCGAGGCGGACCTGGTGATGGCGGCGATCGTCGGCTGCGCAGGGCTCCTCCCCACAATGGCCGCGATCGAAGGGGGCAAGACCGTCGCCCTCGCCAACAAGGAAGCGCTGGTCACGGCCGGCAGGCTCATGACCGATGCGGCGAGTAGAAGCGGCGCGACTTTGCTTCCAGTGGACAGTGAGCATAACGCCATTTTTCAGTGTCTTGCGGGTAGCCGCAGAGAAGATGTCTCACGTCTTGTCTTGACGGCCAGCGGGGGGCCGTTCCGCGATGTTCCGTTGGAGCAGATGCGTAAAGCAACACCGGCGGAGGCTGTCGCTCATCCCCGCTGGTCGATGGGTGCGAAGATTTCCGTCGATTCGGCGACCTTGATGAACAAGGGCCTGGAGCTGATTGAGGCCCATCACCTGTTTCACATCCTGTCGAGCCGTATCGACGTCGTCGTGCATCCGCAGTCGATCGTTCACTCGCTCGTCGAGTTCGTCGACGGCTCGCTTCTGGCG
>JBKPOU010000141.1:0-20942 GCA_046733255.1 Pseudomonadota bacterium | reverse complement strand
ATCAAAAGGCGCGTCAGTCGGGACAGCGCGGAGGTCATCGACTCCCTTTCACACCCGCGGCCTGAACAGCGAATGAAACCGCCCGTGGGCTAGCTCATCCGAAAGTCCGTTGCCACCAGCCGCGCCTCGGTTCGCCCGATGCATCGCCCCCGTTGGCGTCATTGTCCGCCTCGGGGACTGCGGTACCTTCCTCAGGGCCCGCAACCTTCGCAGCAGGCTCGTCCTTGGCTTTCGCCTTCGTCCGGCGCTTCGGCTTGGCTATCGCCTGCTCTTCGCCGGCGGTCTCGGCAGGCGGAGCTTCGGGCGGCGCCGGCTCGTCGGCCTCGGCCTTCTTCTTGCGCGAGCGGCGCGGCTTCGGCTGAGCCTCCGCGGGCGCTTCCGTCTCGGCGATGGCCGGCTCTTCATCGACCGGCCGCTCGACCATCGGCGAACTGTCGGGCTCGACGTCGGAAGGCTCGGCCGGCCTCTTTCGGCGGCGGCGCCCTTTCTTCGCCTTCTCCGCTGGCTCGTCGCCCGCTTCGGCAGGCTCGGGTTCCGGCTCGGCAGGAGTTCCCGATTCCTCAATCGCGGGCGGAAGCTCGTCGGCGGGCAAGCTCGATTCCTCGCCTCCTCCACGGCGCCGGCCGCGTCCTCCGCGGCGGCGTCGGCGGCGGCGGCGTGCGCCCCGCTCCTGCGCCTCCTCGCGTTCTTCCTCATCCTCGCGCTCAAGCTCCAGCTCTTCTTCGGCTTCCGCGCCGATGAGCGCTGCCTCGAGCTCCTCCTCTTCCTCTTCGGGGCTGTCGAGCACCGGAGCCGCGACCTGCGCGCGCACCGGACGCGGGCCCGAGCTCTCGACCGTCATCTTCGCGCCTTCGAACGTCTCGTCGATGGCGATCTCGATGGAAACCCCATAGCGAAGCTCGATCTCGGCCAGCTCGGAGCGCTTCTTGTTGAGGACATAAACGGCAGCATCGCGGCCGGCGCGGAGGAGCACCCTCTCGCCACGCCCGCGCGTCGCTTCGTCCTCGATGATCCGAAGCGCCGAAAGTCCGGCCGACGCGGCGGTTCGCATCAGACCGGTGCCTTCGCAATGCGGGCAGGGCCGGGTCGACGCTTCAAGGACACCCGTGCGAAGCCGCTGGCGGCTCATTTCCATCAGCCCGAAGCTGGAAATCCGGCCCACCTGGATCCGGGCGCGGTCGTTTTTCAGCGCTTCCTTCATCGCTTTTTCGACCTTCCGGACATGGCTCGACTGCTCCATGTCGATGAAGTCGATGACGATGAGCCCCGCCATGTCGCGGAGGCGAAGCTGCCGCGCGATCTCCTGCGCGGCCTCGAGGTTGGTGTTGAAGGCGGTCTGCTCGATATTATGCTCGCGCGTCGACCGGCCGGAGTTGATGTCGATCGAAACCAGGGCCTCGGTGGGGTTGATCACGAGATAGCCGCCGGACTTCAGCTGGACGACCGGCTGGTACATCGCGCTGAGCTGGTCCTCGACCCCGGAGCGCTGGAACAGGGGAGTCGATTCGATGTGCTGCTTCACGCGCCGGACGTGGCTCGGCATCAGCAGCTTCATGAAGCCGCGCGCGGCCTTGTAGCCCTCCTCGCCCTCGACAATCACCTCGTCGATGTCGCGGTTGTAGAGGTCGCGGATCGCTCGCTTGATGAGGTCGCTGTCGCGGTAGATCAGCGCCGGGGCGGTGCTCTTCAGGGTCCGCTCGCGGATCTCGTCCCAGAGGCGGGCGAGATAGTCGAAGTCGCGCTTGATCTCGACCTTGGTGCGCTGCAGCCCCGCCGTCCGGACGATGAGGCCCATCGTCGACGGCAGGTTGAGGTCGCTCATGATCGACTTCAGCCGCTTGCGGTCGGCGCCGTTCGAAATCTTCCGGCTGATGCCGCCGCCGTGCGACGTGTTCGGCATCAGCACGCAATAGCGGCCGGCGAGGCTCAGATAGGTGGTCAGCGCCGCGCCCTTGTTGCCGCGCTCCTCCTTGACGACCTGGACGAGAAGCACCTGGCGGCGCTGGATCACGTCCTGGATCTTGTACCGGCGGCGAAGGTTCTGGCGCTTCTTCCGAAGCTCGTCGGCGGCGGATTCGTCGACCGGCGAGCGCGCGGAATCCCCTCCGGCCTCGACCGCCTCCTCGACCGGCGCTCCGCCCTCCTCATCGAACGACGGCTCGTCTGCCTCGTCCGTGTAAGCGGGCTCGTCGCCTTCGTTGGAGCGGAGCCGCTCTTCCTCCTCAGCGTGCTCGGCTTCCTCCTTCAGGAGGGCGTCGCGGTCGGCTTTGGGGATCTGGTAGTAATCGGGATGGATTTCGCTGAAGGCCAGGAAGCCGTGGCGGTTGCCGCCATAGTCGATGAACGCCGCCTGGAGCGACGGTTCTACCCTGGTGACCTTGGCGAGATAGATATTCCCTTTGAGCTGCTTGTGCTCGGCGGATTCGAAATCAAACTCCTCGATCCGGTTTCCCTTGGCGACGGCGACCCGGGTTTCCTCCGGGTGGCGCGCATCGATCAGCATGCGCATTGACATTGAAACTTCTCCGGGCGCGCTTGCTCGGGGGTACCGGCAGTCGCGCCATTAACTGGGCCAGGCCAGGCGGGTGTCGGCCGCTGGCTTTGGCTGATGTGATGAAAATCGTGTCTGCTGCGTGCGCTTGTCCCGCTTCACTCGCGGAAATGCCGCTCCGTTGCCCTGACTGGAGCTGACGGAGGGAGAAAAGTGGCGTCATGCAGCGTCAACCTGTGTAGAGCCGCGTTCCGGGTCGGGCGCGGCGCAACCCTTCGGCTTGTTTGAAGCCCAGGGTTGCGGCGGGGTAGCATCGGGCGAGCCCCGCCGCAACAAAGTTGGTGAGGCGCGCTCACCTTTGCCGATAAGTAGCTGTTAACCCTGAATTCGTGATACATGACGCTTCAGGGTAAACGGCTGGCGGAGGCCCAGCGGTGGGGAGTTGGACGATCAAGCAGCTGATTGGAGGTGCATGCGCCATCGGCGCGGGCGCCGCGATCCTGCTCGTCCTGGGTGGCGCGGCGGCTGCCGGCGTCGCCGGGCCCGAGCGGGGCGGCCTGTCGAGCGTCACCCTCACCCTGCCCTCTCCCACGGCTCCTTCGGTCCGAATTATCGAAGCGCGCTCGCCCGGGCGCCCGCTGGTCCTGATCGATCCCGGTCACGGCGGCCGCGATCCCGGGGCGGCGGCGGTTTCCGGAGACGTGGCGGAAAAGGACCTCACTTTGCAGCTCGCTCTCGAGCTTCGCGACAGGCTTGCGAGCGACGGGCGAGTTCGAATCGCGATGACCCGCGAGGACGACCGCTATCTCACCCTCGACCAGAGGTCCGGGCTTGCCCGAAGCCTCGGCGCCAGCCTCTATGTGTCCATTCACATGGACAGCGCCCCCAATCCGCTCGCCCGCGGTGCAACCGTCTATTCGCTTTCGGATGTCGCCTCGGACGCCGAAGCGGAGCGGCTTGCGCAGAAGGAGAACAGCACGGTCGGGCGCGCAGGCGGCTCCGACGGGTCGGTCCGCGCAATCCTCTCCGACCTTGTCCTTCGAAGCCAGATGAACGCCTCGGCGAACCTCGCGGAGCGGTTGATACGCAACTCCCGGGGCCGAGTGGAATTGCGCCCCCAGCCGCATCGCTTCGCGGACTTCCACGTGCTTCGAAGCACCCGCACGCCGGCGGTGCTGTTCGAAGCGGGCTACATCAGCAATGCCGACGACGAGGCGATGCTCCGCGATCCCGAACAAAGGTCGCGGATCGTCAGGGCTCTGGCGGCCACCATTGAGGCGGATGTGGCAAGCCGTTCCGTCCGCTAGTTTCTTTGACGCTTTCCGAGGTGGGCGGAAGAGGCTAGAGCGCGCCAACGCATGAAGTTCGAAAGCCTGTCGCCTCCCAACGTCCCGATGCCCGATCTCGTCGAGTTCAATCGGCGGGTCCGCGATCGGCTCGAGCCGTTTTTCGGCCGCCGCTGGGTCAAGCGCCTTGCCGTCGTCGGGACGATCCTGTTCGCCTTGTTCTCCGGCGTCTGGCTCTATTTCGCGACCGGCCTCCCGTCGAACGACACCCTGCTGGCCTACCAGCCTCCGCTTCCCACGAAGGTCCGCGGCTATAACGGCGACCCGGTCCAGAGCTTCGCCCGGGAACGGCGGGTGAACCTCGCCTATGACGAAATCCCGCCGATGGTTGTCCGCGCGTTCATCTCGGCGGAGGACAAGACGTTCTTCACCCACGGGGGGATCGACTACACCGGCCTTCTCGGTGCGGTCGGCGACTATGCCGTGAAGACGGTGACCGGCGGCGGTCGCGCCCGCGGCGGATCGACCATCACCCAGCAGGTCGCCAAGGGCCTCCTGAAGGACAGCAGCTATAATATTGGCCGCAAGATCCGCGAGGCGATTCTCGCGTTTCGCCTCGAATCGGTTCTTACGAAGCAGCAGATCCTCGAGCTTTACCTCAACCAGATCTTCCTCGGCCGGAACGCCTACGGAATCCAGGCGGCGGCGCGCGCCTATTTTGACAAGGACGTAACCGACCTGACCCTGCCGGAAGCGGCCTATCTTGCGGTGCTTCCGAAGGCTCCAGCCAATTACGACCCGGTGCGGGCTACCGACCGCGCACTCAATCGTCGCAACTACGTGCTCCGCGAGATGTACCGGAACGGCTACATCAGCGAGGACCAGTGGAAAACCGCCGCGGCGACCTCGCTCGGGACGATCCGCTACGGCGCGGGCGAGCATTTCCGCGACATGGGCGGCTATTACATGGAGGAGGTCCGGCGCGATCTCCTCAAGCGCTTCGGCGAAACCGCCGAGGACGGGCCGAACAGCCTCTACGCGGGTGGCCTGTGGGTTCGGACCTCGGTCGATCCGGTGATGCAGCAGGCAGCCGCCAACGCGCTCCGCGAGGGCCTCGCCGATTTCGACGGCGGGCGCGGCTGGCGCGATCTCGACAAGAGCATCGACATCACCGGTGACTGGGCGGCGTTGCTGGACCGTACGCCGGTCGGCACCGGCTTTCCCGACTGGTGGAAGGCGGTGATCCTCTCGAAGGATTCCAACTCCGCCGAAATCGGGTTCGCCAACGGCAAGACCGCGACCCTGCCGGCTTCGGCCGCATCGATGCCGAAGCGCGGCGGAGGCGGAAGCGCGTTCAGCAATTTCCGCCCGGGCATGATCATCGTCGTCAAGGACATGGGCGACGGCACCTACGCGCTTCGCTCGATCCCGCAGGTGTCGGGCGGAATGCTGGCGGAGGAGGTCCACACGGGGCGGATCCTCGCCATGCAGGGCGGCTTCGACGTCATCGGATCGTCCTACAACCGCGCGACCCAGGCCAACCGCCAGCCAGGCTCGGCATTCAAGCCGATCGTCTACGTGACAGGCCTCGAAAACGGCATGACCCCCGCGACCATCGAGATGGATGCGCCTTTCTGCGTGTGGCAAGGCGCGGGGCTGGGCAACAAGTGCTTCACCAACTTCGACCATCGCTACGCCGGGGCGAAGACGATGCGCTGGGGGCTCGAGCAGTCGCGCAACCTGATGACGGTTCACGCCGCCTCGCAGATCGGAATGGCGAAGATCACCGATACCGCGCGCAAGCTCGGCGTCGGCGACTATCCCAACTATCTCTCGATCGCGCTCGGAGCCGGCGACACAACAGTCGCGAAGCTCGTCAACGCTTATGCGATCCTCGCCAACCAGGGCCGCTCGGTCACCCCGACGATGATCGATTACGTCCAGGACCGCGACGGCAAGGTCATCTACCGCTCCGACAACCGCTGCGCGATCATGAAGGGCTGCAGCGCGCCCGACTGGGACGGCAAGCCGATGCCGCGCCCGCCGCTGAGGACGAAACAACTGATCGACGCGATGGCCGCGTTCCAGATGGTCCACGTGATGGAGGGCGTCATCCTTCGCGGCACCGCCGTCGTCCTCCGCGATCTCGACCGGCCGCTGTTCGGCAAGACCGGGACGACCAACGGCCCGACCAACGTCTGGTTCGTCGGCGGTTCGCCCGACGTCGTCGCGGGGGTCTATGTCGGCTACGACCAGCCGCGGCCGCTGGGCCGTGTCCAGGGCGCAAGCCTCGCGGCGCCGATCTGGAAGGACTGGGCAAAGGTCGCCTTCAAGGACCAGCCGAAAGTGCCGTTCGTGGCTCCGCCTGGGATTCGATGGGTTCGAATCGACCGGGCGTCGGGCAAGCGCGTCTACGGCGTTTTCCCGAACGGCGAGGACCCGAAAGCGGCGGTGATCTGGGAGGCCTTCCAGCCGCAGACCGAACCGAGGCGCAGCTTCCGGCATCGGCACGGCACCGAAGTGGATGCGGCCGAAGCGGCTGCCGCGAACGCGAAGCGACCGCGCGCGCCGTCGCTCCGGCCGATGTATCAAACCCCGGCGCCGGTCCGGCAGTACCAGGCGCCGCAACCTGCCCCCTTGCAAAATACCACTGCTGCTCTTTAGCCCCGGCAGGGAACAGTTGACGAAAGACGCACGACCATGCGCGCCGAAGCGCAAGCCAATGTCGACCAGATCAACGCCGCGACGGCGCTCCTTCGCCGGTTCCTCGACTGGGACCGCGCGCACAAGCGCCTCGACGAGCTGAACGCGAAGGTCGAGGACCCGCAGCTCTGGGACGACCCAAAGGCTGCGCAGGAGGTGATGCGCGAGCGAAGGCGGCTGGACGAGGCGATCGGCGCGACGAGAGCGATCGAACGGGAGCTGACCGATACGGTCGAGCTGATGGAGCTCGCCGAGAGCGAGGGCGACGACGCTCTTGTCGACGATGCGGTGAAGAGCCTGGCCGACCTCGCCGAGCGCGCGGAGCGGGACAAGGTCGCCGCGCTCCTCGCCGGAGAAGCCGACGCGAACAGCGCCTATGTCGAGGTCAACGCCGGTGCGGGCGGCACCGAGAGCCAGGACTGGGCGGAGATGCTGTTGCGAATGTACACCCGCTGGGGCGAACGTCACGGGTTCAAGGTCGAGATGATCGATCACCACTCCGGTGAGCAGGCGGGCATCAAGTCGGCGACCATCCTGGTGAGGGGCGAGAACGCCTACGGAAACCTCAAGACCGAGAGCGGGGTCCACCGGCTGGTGCGGATCAGCCCCTACGATTCCAACGCCCGCCGCCACACGAGCTTCTCCAGCATATGGGTCTATCCCGAAGTCGACGAGGACATCGAGATCGAGGTCAACGAGTCCGACCTCAGGATCGACACCTACCGGGCCTCCGGCGCCGGCGGCCAGCACGTCAACACGACCGACAGCGCGGTCAGGATCACCCACGTGCCGACGGGCATCGTCGTCGCCTGCCAGAACGAGCGCTCGCAGCACAAGAACCGCGCCCAGGCGATGAAGCAGCTCAAGGCGCGGCTCTACGAAGCCGAACTTCAGAAGCGCGAGGCGGAAGCGGATGCCGCCAACGCCGCCAAGACCGACATCGGCTGGGGCCACCAGATCCGAAGCTACGTGCTCCAGCCGTACCAGCTGGTGAAGGACCTCCGGACCGGAGTCACCTCGACCAGCCCCGGCGACGTGCTTGACGGCGACCTCGACAGGTTCATGGCCGCCGCGCTTTCCCAGCGGGTGACGGGCGAGAAGATCGAAGTCGAGGATGTGGAATAGGCTTGCCCCCGTGGTGGCGCTGGCCGCGGCGTCGCTGGTCGCATGCCGCGCCGAAACCAAGCAGGATCCGTTCCCCAAGGCGAACCGGCCCGTCGCCGCCATCGTCGGCGATGCCTTTTCGACCGAAGACGCCCGCGACCGGATGGGCGAATTCACCCGAGTCGTCGAGCTGGCCGGGGTCAAGCCCGGAATGTGGGTCGCCGACGTCGGCGCCGGCGAAGGCTATTATTCGGTCAGGCTCGCTCCCGTCGTCGGTCCCCACGGCCGCGTTCTTGCCGAGGACATTGTCCCGGAAGTCCGCGACAAGCTGGCGCAGCGCGTGCAGCGGGAAAATCTGGAGAATGTCGCCGTCTCGCTGGGCGAAGCGGACGACCCGCACCTTCCGCCTCACTCGCTCGACCGGATTTTCCTCGTCCACGTCTATCACGAGGTGAAGTCGCCCTACGGGTTCCTGTGGCACATCCGCGAGGCGTTGAAGCCGAACGGCCAGATCATCGTCGTCGACGCCGACCGCCCGCCGCAGAGGCACGGCCTTCCGCCGCAGGTGCTGCGCTGCGAATTCGCCGCCGTCGGCCTACGGCTGCGAGCCTATCAGCCGATCGAGAACGGCGACGCCTATTTCGCGTCCTTCGAGCCCGTAGGCGAGCGTCCCGAGCCTCGAGACATCCAACCCTGTAAGCCTTAGGCCGCCTCCAGCTTCCTAGCCGCTCGCTTCCGCTCATGCGGGTCCAGGTACCGCTTGCGGATCCGCACGTGCTTGGGGGTCACTTCGACCAGCTCGTCGTCCTGGATATACGCGATGGCCTGCTCCAGGCTCATGCGCTTGGGCGGGGTCAGGCGAATGCCTTCGTCCTTGCCCGAGGCGCGGAAGTTGGTGAGCTGCTTGGACTTGAGCGGATTGACCTCGAGGTCTTGCGGCTTCGCGTTCTCGCCGACGACCATGCCTTCATAGAGGTCCTCGCCGGGCGCGACGAACAGCACGCCGCGGTCCTCGAGAGCGTTCAGCGCATAGGCGACGGCCTTGCCCTGCTCCATCGAGATGAGGACGCCGTTCTGGCGGCCCTGGATCGGTCCTTTGTACGGGCCATACTTCTCGAACAAGCGGTTCATGATCCCGGTGCCGCGGGTGTCGGACAGAAACTCGCCGTGGTAGCCGATCAAGCCGCGCGAAGGCGCCGAGAAGGTCAGCCGCGTCTTGCCGCCGCCCGACGGGCGCATGTCGGTCATCTCCGCCTTGCGCAGCGCCATCTTGTCGATGACGGTGCCGCTGAACTCGTCGTCGACGTCGACGACGACGGTTTCGTAAGGCTCCTCGCGGCCCGACGGGCCGTCGCGGAACAGGACTCGCGGGCGGCTGATCGAAAGCTCGAAGCCTTCGCGGCGCAGCGTTTCGATCAGGACCCCGAGCTGGAGCTCGCCGCGGCCGGCGACCTCGAAGCTGTCGTTGTCGTGGGCCACGCTGACCCGGATCGCGACATTGCCTTCCGCCTCGCGCTCCAGCCTTTCGCGGATTACCCGGCTTTGCACCTTGTCGCCGTCCCGGCCGGCATAGGGGCTGTCGTTGACTGAGAAGCTCATCGCCAGGGTCGGCGGGTCGATCGGGCGGGCGTGGAGCGCCTCGGTGACTCCGGGCTCGGCGAAGGTGTTGGAGACAGTCGCCTTGATGAGGCCGGCGATGGCGACGATCTCTCCGGCTTCGGCCTCCTCGACCGGCACGCGCTCAAGGCCCCGAAAGGCGAAGACCTTTGTCGCGCGGCCTTCCTCGACGACGTTGCCGTCGACGTCGATCGCCTTGATCGGCATGTTGGTGGTCAGCTTGCCGCTCTCGATCCGGCCGGTCAGGATGCGCCCGAGGAAGGGGTCGCGGTCGAGCAAGGTCGCCAGCATCCTGAACTCGCCTTCGGGGTCGAGACCGGGCGCCGGTACGTGGCTGACGATCGTCTCGAAAAGCGGCGTCAGGTCGCCCGAGCGCACGTCGTCCGTCAGCCCCGCATAGCCTGCGCGGCCGGAGGCATAGAGCACCGGGAAATCCAGCTGGTCGTCATTGGCTTCGAGGTTCAGGAACAGCTCGAACACTTCGTCGAGGACTTCGGCGGGGCGGGCGTCGGGGCGGTCGATCTTGTTGACGACGACGATCGGCCGCAGGCCGAGGCTGAGCGCCTTGCCGGTGACGAACTTGGTCTGAGGCATCGGGCCTTCGGCGGCGTCGACGAGCAGGATCACGCCGTCGACCATGCTCAGGATCCGCTCGACCTCCGCTCCGAAGTCGGCGTGGCCCGGCGTGTCCACGATGTTGATGTGCGTACCGTGCCACTCGACGCTGGTGCACTTTGCGAGGATGGTGATCCCGCGCTCTTTCTCCAGGTCGTTCGAGTCCATCGCGCGCTCTTCCACGCGCTGGTTGTCGCGGAAGGTGCCCGACTGGCGGAACAGCTGGTCGACAAGGGTCGTCTTGCCGTGATCGACGTGCGCGATAATCGCGACGTTGCGCAGGTTCATCTTATGGTCCTGAAATTGGGAACGCGGCCCCTACAGGAATCGCCGCATTGTTGCAATGCAACATGGGATGGAAGCAGCCTTTCACAAGCTGCTAGAGTCCGCGCTCCAATATCTCGATGGCCCGCTCCACGGCGCGGAGCTCGCTGTGCGCGAGGCGCTCGAGCTTGGCCCGCAAGACCCTGTTCGACGGCAAGCCGCGATCGAGTTCGTCGCGCCCCGCCTGGGTGAGCCGGAGCGCCAGGCGCCGGCGGTTCTTCGGATCCGGCTGCCTCTCAACGGCTCCGGCACGCACCAGGGCGTCGACCGAGCGGCTGACTGCCGGAGCGCCGCGTCCGATCGCTTCGGCCACCTGGTTGAGGGTTGCGGGCTCGCGCTCGGCTATCGACTCGAGAAGTTTGCGCCGAGCCGCTTCCGCTCGCTCCGCGGGCCCGTCCGCGACCCACTTGTGGGCGACGCTCGTGAAGCGGACAGCGAGTGCCGCAGGCGTATGCGAGTAGCTCAGTTGCTGCACAGCAAACATTTGATCAGCATTACTGTTGTATCTGTCAAGTGGTCGTGCCGCTTGCGCTTTTTAGGAACAGCCGCAATGCCCCAAACATGAGCCAGGCCGGTGGTCCCTCCCTTCCGCGAACGGTCTGGGTCCTCGGCTTCGTGAGCCTGCTCATGGACCTCAGTAGCGAAATCTACCATTCGCTGCTTCCGGTCTTCATCACGACCGCTCTTGGTCTCCCCGTCGTCGCGTTGGGAGCGATTGACGGAATCGCGGAAGCCACGGCCTCGTTCGCCAAGCTCGTTTCGGGAGGGCTGTCCGACCGCAGCCGCAAGCGGAAGCCGTGGGTGCTCCTCGGTTATGGGATGGCGGCGCTTTCGAAGCCGCTCTTCCCGCTCGCGAACGGCGCGATACCGCTGGCCGCGGCCCGGTTCATCGACCGCATCGGCAAGGGCATTCGCGGAAGCCCGCGCGACGCCATGATCGCCGACGAAACGCCGCCGGAGATGCGCGGCCGGGCGTTCGGCCTTCGTCAGGCCCTCGATACGGTGGGGGCGCTTCTCGCGCCGATCATTGCCATGGCCCTGATGTTCGCGCTTTCGAACAATGTGCGTGCGGTTTTTTGGATCGCAGTGATCCCGGCGGCACTGTCCGCACTTCTGGTGCTCGAGGCTGTGCAGGAAACGGCGCCGTTGACGCCGATGGAGCAGCGCCGACCCTTGTTCCGCGGATTCCGCGACCTCAGCAAGGGTACGCGACGCCTGCTCGCGGTCGGCTTCCTGTTCATGCTCGCCCGATTTTCGGAGAGCTTCCTGATCCTCCGCGGCCTCGATCTCGGCCTTTCCCCGGCGCTGTCGCCGCTCGCGCTCGTCCTCTTCAACCTCGGCTTCCTCGCCCTCGCCTATCCGGCCGGAGCGCTGAGCGACAGGATTAGCCCGCGCTCGGTCCTGATGGCCGGAATGGCCGTGCTCATCGCCGGAGACCTCGTGCTGGCAAGCGATTGGGGACTTGCCGGGCTTACCCTCGGCGTCGTGATGTGGGGAGCGCACATGGCAATGACGCAGGGCATTTTCGCGCGAATGATCGCCGACAGCGCGCCTGAGCATCTACGGGCTACGAGCTTCGGCGCCTTCTACTTCGTCACGGGAATTGCGACCTTGCTGGCCAGCCTCGGCGCCGGCTGGCTCTGGGACCGCGAGGGCGCGACCGCAACCTTCGCTACCGGGGCGGGAGTCGCCGCGGTCGCCCTGGCGATGCTGGCGCTGTTGCCGGAGGACTCCCCTTCCTTGCAAAAAGGCGAGTTTACCGAGTGAACTTCTCGCCCTTCTCCGCCTTCTGCAGGAGCAGCTTCGAGAAACTGAAGTCAGGCTTCATCCGCTCCTCCTGCTGCTTCAGGCCGGCGACGATCTTCGTCAGGCCCTCGATATTGTCAGCCCAGTACATTGGCCCGCCCTTGTAGACCGGCCAGCCGTAGCCGTAGACCCAGACGACATCGACGTCGGACGCGCGCTGCGCCATGCCTTCCTCGAGGATCTTCGCGCCCTCGTTGACCATCGGGTAGATGGTGCGCTCGACAATCTCCTGGTCGGAAATCTCGCGACGTTCGACGCCCTTTTCGGCGGCGAACTTCTCGATGATCTGCTGGACCACCGGCGACGGGCTCGGACGGCGCTTTTCGTCATAGTCGTAGAAGCCCGCGCCCTTCTTCTGGCCCCAGCGCTCGATCGCGCACAGCGCGTCGCGCAGGTTCTCGATCCGGTTCGGGTCGCGGTGCCAGCCGATGTCGACACCCGCGAGGTCGGCCATCTGGAACGGCCCCATCGGCATCCCGAAATCCACGTGGACCTTGTCCACTTGCTCGGGCGTCGCTCCCTCGAGGAGAAGCTTGGTCGCCTCGACCTGCCGCGGCATGAGCATCCGGTTGCCGATGAAGCCGTGGCAGACTCCGGCGACGACCGGCACTTTCTTGATGCGCTTGCCAAGCTGCATCGCGGTGAGGAGCACGTCCGGCGCCGTTTTCTCGCCGCGAACGACCTCGAGCAACTTCATCACGTTGGCGGGCGAGAAGAAGTGCATGCCAACGACGTCCTGCGGCCGCGAGGTCGATGCAGCGATGTCGTTGACGTTGAGATAGCTCGTGTTGGAGGCGAGGATCGCACCGGGCTTGGCGATCTTGTCGAGCCGTCCGAACACCTCCTTTTTCACGTCCATATTCTCGTAGACGGCCTCGATGATGAGGTCGCAGTCGGCGAGCGTTTCGAAGTCGAGCGTCGGCGACAAGAGTCCCATCGCCGTCTCGACCTGCTCGCTTGTGAAGCGTCCCTTCGCGGCGCTGGCCTCGTAATTCTTGCGCATGAGCCCGGTGCCGCGGTCGAGCGCGTCCTGTCCCATCTCGACGATCGTCACCGGTATCCCGGCGGTGAGGAAGTTCATCGAGATGCCGCCGCCCATGGTGCCTGCGCCAATCACTCCGACCTTGCGGATGTCGCGCGGGCGAGTGTCCTCGGGGATGTCGTCGATCTTGGCTGCCTTGCGCTCGGCGAAGAAGAAATATTGCTGCGCCTTCGATTGCTGCCCGCTCAGCAGCTCCATGAACAATTTGCGTTCTTCTGTGACGCCTTCCGCATAGGGCTTCTGGGTGGCCGTCTGGACTGCCCGGATATTGGCTTCCGGAGCGTCGAAGCCCTTGAACTTCCGGGCATTCGCCTGCCGGAACTGGTCGAACACCGATTGGTCGACATTCCTGACGCGGTCCTGACGCGCGGAGGATTTCGGAAGCGGCCGGACATCGCGGACCTCCTCGGCAAGAGCCACCGCGTGCGGCAGCAGCTCACCCTCAACCAGGCGGTCGACCAGCCCGGCGTCGCACGCCTCCTTCGCGCCTATCGGATTGCCGGTCGAGCACATCTGCAGCGCCTTTTCGACACCCGCCACGCGAGGCAGGCGCTGCGTTCCTCCAGCCCCCGGAAGCAGGCCCAGCTTCACCTCCGGAGTGCCGAGCTTCGCCGACGGCACGGCCACGCGATAGTGGCAGCCGAGCGCGACCTCGAGCCCGCCGCCGAGCGCCGTCCCGTGGATCGCCGCGACGACCGGCTTCGTGCATTCCTCGATCCGGTCGACCACCTGCGGGAGCCAGGGCATGACTGGCGGCTTTCCGAATTCGGTGATGTCGGCCCCCGCGAAGAAGGTCTGGCCTTCGCACGCGATCACTACCGCCTTTACCTTCTCGTCCGCTTCCGCCTGCTCGATCGCCTCGACCAGCCCCTGGCGGACAGCGGCGGAGAGCGCGTTTACCGGCGGGTTGTTCGATTCGATGATCAGCACGTCGCCGTGGTGCCGCGTGGAAATCGGGTTGCTCACTCAAAACCTCCGAAAGTCAGGCCGACGTCCGGCCATATTCCTGTTGCGAGAAGGGGTGCGAGGCGCAAAGTCCGCCGTCAACCGCGATCGCCTGCCCGTTGACGTAGCTCGCCGCGTCGGATGCAAGGAACAGCGCGACCGAGGCGATTTCCTCCGGCTCGCCGCCACGCCGCATTGGGTTCAGGCGGCCGATCCGCGCTTCGCGCCCCGTCGAGCGCGCCCAGTCAAAAAGCTCCTTCGTCATGCCTGTCTCGATGAGGCCGGGGCAGATCGCATTCACACGCACGTTGGAGCCGGCAAGCTGCGTCGCCGCGACTTTGACGAGACTAATCACGCCGGCCTTCGAGGCCGAATAGGCGGCTCCTCCGGCCCCTGCGCGAAGTCCAGCCACGGAGGCAGTGCAGATGATCGACCCGCCGCCGCGTTCCTTCATGTGCGGCGCGGCATATTTGATCAGCAGGAACGGCCCGATCAGGTTCACCTGGAGGATCTCCTGCCAATCAGTGGCGGTCTGCTCGAATATGCCCGCGAGGCCGCCCGAAATTCCCGCATTGGCGAAGACGACGTCCACGCCGCCGAAATCGGCAACGGTCTTCTCGACGAGCGCTTCGACTTCGGCTTCCGACCCTGCGTCGAGCGTGGTTATGCCCTTTGCCGCTTTCCGATCGGCCGCAACGACCGTCGCACCTTCACCGCGGAAGAGCTCGGCCGTCGCCTTGCCAATCCCAGACGCGGCGCCGGTGACGATCGCCACCTTATGGTCGAGCAGGCCCATCAGTTGCTGTCCCGCGGCCGGTGCTTCTCGAACTCGATTTTCGCGATGGCGCGGTTGTGGACCTCGTCCGGCCCGTCGGCCAGGCGCAGCGTGCGGATGTGCGCCCAGCTCATCGCCAGCGGAGTGTCCTGGCTCACTCCGGCGCCGCCGAACGCCTGCACGGCATCGTCGATGATTTTCAGCGCCATGTTGGGGGCCTTCACCTTGATCATCGCGATCTCGGCCCTCGCCGCCTTGTTGCCTTCGCGGTCCATCATATCCGCCGCCTTGAGGCACAGGAGCCGCGTCGCTTCGATCTCGATCCGCGCGTCGGCGATCCGCTGCTCCCACACGCTGTGCTCGGACAGCCGCTTGCCGAAGGCGATCCGGCTTTGGAGGCGCCTGCACATCAGCCCCAGCGCCTCCTCGGCAGCGCCGACGGTTCGCATGCAATGGTGAATCCGTCCGGGCCCGAGCCGCCCCTGCGCGATCTCGAACCCCCGGCCTTCTCCAAGCAGCAGGTTCGACGCCGGAACGCGAACGTCCTCCAGGCGGATTTCCATGTGCCCGTGCGGCGCGTCGTCATAGCCATAGACGGTCAGCGCGCGCTCTACCGCAATCCCCTCGGCGTCCATCGGTACGAGGACCATCGACTGCTGCTTGTGGGCCGGGGCCGACGTATCGGTCTTGCCCATGAGGATGGCGAGCTTGCAGCGCGGATCACCCGCGCCCGATGACCACCATTTGCGCCCGTTGATGACGTAATCGTCGCCGTCGCGGCGGATAGAACATTCGATGTTCGTGGCGTCCGATGACGCCACTCCCGGCTCCGTCATGAGGAAAGCCGAGCGGATCTCGCCGCGCATCAACGGAGTAAGCCATTGCTCCTTCTGCTCGCGAGTGCCGTAACGGTGGAGCACTTCCATGTTGCCGGTGTCCGGGGCGGAGCAATTGAAGACCTCGCTGGCCCACGGGATCCGGCCCATTTCCTCCGCGCACAGCGCATATTCGAGGTTCGTGAGCTGCTCGCCCTCGAAGCCGAAGCTGTCGTCGACCTGCGGCACTGCCGGGGCAGGTGGCATGAACAGGTTCCAAAGGCCCGCCTCCCGGGCCTTGGGCTTGAGCTCTTCGATAAGCTGGGACGGTTGCCAGCGGTCTCCCGCCTCATGCTGCTCGCGATAGTCCGCCAGTCTTGGCCGGATATGCTCGTCGATGAACGCGCGGACGCGGTCGCGGAAATGGGCCTGCCGCTGATTTAGCTCGAAGTCCACGCCGCTGCGCTGCCAGAATCTCCGGCTGCGCGCCAGTGGTCAGCCTTCGGAAGGACGCTCCAGGAGGAAGTTGAGCCTCGCGCTTGCGATCGGCTGGTCGCGCTCCTCCTGCCAGGCGAAGGCATCGACATTGGCAATCGATAGCCCGAGCCGCTCGATGATCGCGGTTGCGTAGGTATCCCGCTCTACCCCCGGCCGCATGTAATCGACAGTCACCGTCACCGGCTTCACCACGACCGACTCGTCGCCGATCTCCCGTGCCAGCCCGCTATAGGCCGCGAATTCCAGGAGGCCGGCAATCGCTCCGCCATGCAAGAAGCCGGGACGGCCGACGACGTCGTCATGATAGGGCATGACGACGGAAGGCGCGCCAGCCGGATCGTCGCGGAACTCAAGCTTCAGGAGCCTGGCATAGGGTGGGATTTCGCGCACAGCGCGATTCTAGGGCGCGGCGCATCTAGCGCAACCGCTGTCGCTCAGCCCTTCGACTTGTAGCCGCAAAGGATGCCGAGGACGAAGGTGGTGAAGAGCGCCAGGCGCACCTTCCCCTCCGGATCGCTCCAGCCAAAATAGGTCGCACCCCATCCGAAGAGCGCAACGAAGATCGCAATAGCGAGGCCGGCCGCCATGGACATGCTCTCCCATCGCCGGAGTACAGCCCGGCACGCTCAAATGATGCTCGACGATAGTAAAGAGAGGGTAAAGCTTGCCGCACCCGGAGAAGCGAGCCATAGGCGCCGCGATGAAGGCACGCATATTCATCACCCTGAAGCCCGGCGTGCTCGACCCGCAGGGCAAGGCTATCCGTCACGCGCTCGAGGGCCTTGGATTCGCAGGGGTCAACGACGTCCGTGCCGGCAAGCTGATCGAGCTCGATGTCGACGAAGGCACGAGCGACTCCGACCTTGAGTCGATGTGCCGCAAGCTGCTCGCGAACACGGTGATCGAGAATTTCCGGATCGAGCGCTTGTCGAACGCCTGACCTGCCACGATTCCCGCATATTTGGCCGGTAATGAAGTGCGTCGGCAGGAGTTGAATGAATGAAGACCGCCGTCATCGTCTTTCCCGGATCAAACTGCGACCGCGACCTCGCCGTTGCTCTGGAGCAGGTCACCGGACGAGCGCCGGCGATGGTCTGGCACAAGGAAACCGAACTTCCCGACGGCGTCGATTTCATCGGCATTCCGGGTGGCTTTTCCTACGGTGACTATCTTCGCTCCGGGGCGATGGCGGCGCGATCGCCAATCGTCCGCGCGGTCGTGGACGCCGCCAATCGCGGCGTTCCGGTCCTCGGCGTGTGCAACGGCTTCCAGGTCCTGACCGAGACGGGCCTTCTGCCGGGCGCGCTGATGCGGAACGCCGGGCTCAACTTCGTCTCCCGGCCCATCGCCTTGACCGTCGAGAACAGCCAGAGCCTCTTCACCAGCGGATATGAGTCGGGGGAGACCATCCGGATCCCGGTCGCCCACCATGACGGCAATTTCCAGGCCAACCCAGAAACTCTCGACCGGCTCGAGGGCAGCGGCAGGGTCGCTTTCCGTTATGCCGAGGAAGTGAACGGTTCCGCCCGGCGGATCGCCGGAATCCTCAACGACTCGGGGAACGTCCTCGGCATGATGCCGCATCCCGAACGCGCCGTCGAAGCGGCGCACGGATGCACCGACGGGCGACGCCTGTTCGAAGGCCTTCTCGAGACGGTGATCGCCTGAACTTCATTCATCGAGAGTGAATGGCGTGAAGTCCGTTCCGACGTCGTAGACGTCTATGCCTTCCTTGCTCTTAAGCCAGCCAACCACCGCATAGGTAGCGGGCGTCAGCACGACCTCCCAGCTGACCTTGAGAACGAACTGGCTCAGCATCACCTGCAGCATGATCTGAGCCGGCCAGTCCGCCATTCCGTAGAAGGCGAGCGGGTAGAAGATGAGGCTATCGGCGCCCTCGCCGATCACGGTGCTGCCGATGGTGCGGGTCCAGAGATACCTCCCCTTTGTCCACACCTTCATCTTCGCGAGCACGACGGAATTGAGGAAATCGCCGGCGAAGAAGGCGCACATCGACGCGACAATGATCCGCCAGCCGGACCCGAACACCCGCACGTAGGCATCCTGGCCTGTCCAGCCGGGAGCGACGGGAAGGTGCACGACCGTCCATTCCATCAGCGCCATGAACAGGAGCGCTCCGAAACCCGCCCAGATGGCTCGGCGCGCGCGGGCATAGCCGTAGACCTCGGTCAGCACGTCATCGATGACGTAGGAGACGGGGAAGAACAGGATGCCGGCGCCGAACGGCCACAGCCCGATTCCCGGCAGGTCGACGACCGATCGTTTCTCCGCGCCGATGACGTTCGACAGCAGCAGCACCACGACGAACGCTACCATGACGAAGTCGAAGTATCGGAAGCGCGCGCCGTGCAGCGCCCGCGCCTCGACGTGCTTCAGCCCCTCCCCTTCGGCTCTCATGCCGCTTGGGTAGCGCTGTTCCGCTTCGCGTCAATTGCCGCTAACTCTCCGCTCACGCGCCCGTAGCTCAGCTGGATAGAGCGGGAGCCTTCTAAGCTTCAGGCCGCAGGTTCGAGTCCTGCCGGGCGCGCCAGTCATTTGGTCCATTTTGGAGTGAACTGTTGATGGCCAGTCCCCGCGCCCAGCGCCAGCGTGCGATCGTCCAAATTTTGAGGGAAGAATCGCCTCTTGGACATGAGGAGATCAGTGCCCGGCTTGCCGCTTCGGGTCATCAGGTCAGCCGAGCTACCGTTTCACAGGACCTCGAGCAGATCGGCGCGGTCAAGGTGAAGCGCGGGCCGCAGCTGGGCTACACCCTGCCCGACAAGATCGCCGACCGCGACCGGTCCGGGACTCGGCTTCGCCGCATCTTCGGCGAGTGGGTGCAGTCCATCGAAACCGCCGCGAACCTCATCGTGGTGAAGACACCGCCGGGCTCGGCCGGCCTGGTCTGCCTCGCCCTCGACCAGGCCAAACTTCCCGAAGTCGTCGGGACGATCGCCGGCGACGACACCTTGTTCATCGCGGTGCGCAGCGGCCTTCCGACCGAGCCGCTGGTTCAGCGCCTCCGCGATTTCGTCGAGCTCGGCTAGCCCACCAGCTTACGTCACGCTTCGTACCGGGCGGTGGAAAGTTTAAGCTTCTACATGAAAGCCCAACGCACAACTTGGGGAACGCGGACCGGAATTTGTTTGCCGCTCTCATCTAGGGCTGGCAAAAACTTCGCGCGCTGCATCAGCAGCCGACAACTTTGGCGGTCCAAAGCGGACGAGCCGCTGCTGACGATCGTGCTGCAGTCTTTCGCGCGACCGTCGACATCCACGGTGAAGCCGATGACAACGTCGCCCTGCTCACCTTCCTGCAGTGCTTCAATCGGATAATCAGCGCCGCTAAAGACGCGGCTCGGCTCGATTGGGCGGGGCTTTTGCTTTAAGGATGCTATCTGTTTCGCGTCCAATCCCCACTCGCGAAGCAGTCGCGTTTGGCATTCCGCGACTTCGGTGACCGCCTGTCTCGCGCCTGAATAACGAATCTGGAAATTCGATCGGCCATCCAGTTCTACGTTCACAGCATTGCCCGTTGCAAAACTTTCGAGGAACCGGTCTGGCAATTCGCTGAGAACAAGGCTCGTTTCGCTGGTCATTGGATTAAAAACCCGCGTCATGGATGAGGTGAATCGCTCGCCGGACGGGAAAACGATTAGTTGGGCATCCATCGATCGATTGCTCGGACCTATTCTTGGCGCGTTTCCAAGGACGCTGACGATGGCCCTATCCTGTCCCGGAATCCCACTTATTGCCAGTTGCAGGTCTGACGCACCTTCAATGTGCGCTTCCAATCCACACTGAACCGCCGTCGCTTTTGGACTGCGTTGCCACTCGCCGTTTGCGACGAGGACGTTTGACGGTGCCTGAGCGGCCAGGACAGAAGGGACCGTTGCGACCCAACCCAAAATAGAAAGTACACTTAGTCGTCGCCTGCGATTGAATCTCATTTTCAGTGATCCCAAAGGGGTGCGACGCATGAACTATAACTGAGATTATTGCGGCAGCATAATTGTAGACGTCGCCGATTGATCAACCCACCAGTTTCTCCGGGTTCATCAGGCCCATCGGGTCGAGCGCGTGCTTGATCGCGCGGAGTGCCGCAAGGTCGCCGGGCGCGGCAAGCCTCTCCAACTCGCCGCGCTTCATCTGGCCGATCCCATGCTCGGCGGAGATGGAGCCGCCGGCGCGGGTAACGAGGTCGTCGATGAACCGCTCGATCTCGTGGCCCTCGCTCTCGTTCCAGCCGGGCGCGGCGCGGCTGCCGGCGCGGACGTGGAAGTGAAGGTTGCCATCGCCGAGGTGACCGAAGGCACTGGCGGTCGTTCCCGGAAAAGCGCGTTCGACTTCGCGTTTGGAGGCCAGCAGGAAGCCCGGCATGTCGGCGACCGCGACCGATATGTCGTGCGCGGTCGACGGTCCCTCTGCCCGCTCCGCTTCCGAAATCGAATCCCTGATCCGCCACAGCGCTTCGGCCTGCGCTTCGGACGAAGCGACCATCGCATCCTCGACGAGCTTGTCCTCGATCGCGCCTGCAAGCAGCGACTGGAGGAGCTCGACTGGATCGAAGTCCGCCGAGGCGGACGTCGCCTCGATCAGGACGTTCCACGGATAGGAGCCTTCGAGCGGGCTTCGAGTGCCGGGAATATGCTTCAGGACGAGATCGAGCGAGTCGCCCGGAACGAGCTCGAAGCCTTCGATGCGGTCGGTTTTCGCCTCGAAGTCGCGAAGCAATGCGAGCGCCGTCTGGGGGTCGCGGACTCCTCCCCAACCAACCGCCCGGGAATAGACGGCGGCAACCAGCCGAAGCGCCGCCGCGGTGACGACCCCGAGCGTGCCTTCCGCGCCGATCAGAAGCTGGTCGAGATTGTAGCCGCGGTTGTCCTTCTTGAGGCCGGAGAGGCCGCTGTGGATCGAAC
>JBKPOU010000140.1:0-3260 GCA_046733255.1 Pseudomonadota bacterium | reverse complement strand
TCACAGCCGAAAGATCGTCGCAGCAGCGGCATTGGCGGCCCTTGCTGGAGCAGCGCTCTGGCACGGTCCACTTGGCGGTGCCGACCGCTTCGGAACCGTGGTCGAGAGCAATGTTGCGAAGACGCTGACTTATTATGAAATGACCCAGGTCCAGGCCCACCTGCACCGCGATCCGCTTACCCGCCGAGTGCTGATGTCGGGAACGGCAAACGACTTCCAGCGCAGCGAGCTGGTGAGGCTGATGGAGGACATTCCTGGCGTTAGCCGGGCGACGTGGGGCCGATCGGCAGGGCTTCCACTCGTCGTCGAAGGCTTGCTCGCAAGCCTGCTGGGCTTCCTCCTCGGGGTGCTGCTCGCCTATGGGATCGAGCTTCGCCGTCGTTACAACGCGCAGTGGAAATGGTGATCGAATGGAAGTCCTGAACGCTTATTGGCCTGCGATTCTCGTAGCGGTCGCAGTCATTCTCCTCCTGCTCTTCCTGCTCCTCCGACCGAGGCAGGCCGTGAAGTTGACGCAGGACGGCGCACCGGTCCGGCCGCACATGCAAGAGGCGCCTCGGCGCGAAGGACGGGGGCTTGCGGACGAAGCCGCGGCCGCGGTCAGCGATGTCAGTGGCGAGATCATCGACGCCCCGGTCCACGCGAACCTCTCCAGCGCGTCGGGGCCACCCGACGACCTCACCCGGCTCAAAGGCGTCGGGCCGAAGTTCGCGGGCCTGCTGAACCAGGCAGGCATCACGCGCTTCGATCACCTCGCGCGGCTGAGCGAAGGCGATATCGACCGGCTCGACCAGTCGCTCGGGGCTTTCAAGGGACGGCTCCAGCGCGACCAGGTGCCGCTTCAGGCGGACTATCTGGCACGCGGCGACGAAGACGGGTTCGAGCAAAGGTTCGGCAAGCTTTAGGCTGCGACTAGGCCTGCCGCTCGGCCACGGCTTTCTTCCGCTTCGCTCGCGCGGCGATCAACTTGTCGATCTTGCGTCCGTCCATGTCGACGATTTCGAACGTCCACCGGTCGTGCGTGAACTTCTCCCCGATTTCCGGAAGGTGCTTGAGCACCTCCAGCGCGAAGCCCGCTACGGTCGTGAAGTCCCGGTCCGCCGGTAGGTGGATTCCAAGACGGTCTGAAAGCACGTCCGCGCTTGCCGCGCCGGAGAGAATGTAGCTTCCGTCGTCGCGCTCGACGAGATCGGGCTCCTCGCCCTCCTCGATGTCATGGTGGAAGGCGCCGGCAAGGGCGGCGATGATGCTGCCCGGGGTAACGATCCCGTCGAGATGACCATATTCGTCGTGGACAAGCGCAAGCGGAACCTCCGCGGAGCGAAGCACGGCCAGCGCGTCCATCGCGTCCATGAGATCCGGAATGACGGGCGCCGAACGTGCAAGCTGGCGAAGGCTAAGCGGCTTCTTGTCGAGCGAGGCCTCGAGCAAGTCGCGGACCTGCACGACGCCGACGATATTATCGACCGATCCCTCGGCGACCGGAATCCGGCTGTGCGGAGTCGCCTTCAACGCTTTTCGGAGCGCATCGCCGGAGGAAGAGATATCGATCCAGTCGACTTCGGTTCGGGGGGTCATGACCTCCCGCACGGGGCGGTCCGCAAGCCTGACGACGCCGGAGATGATCGCCCGTTCGCTTTCCTCGAGAACGCCTGCGGTTTGAGCTTCGGCGACGACGAGGTGGAGCTCTTCCGCCGTGACCGCCTTGTCCGACTCCCGGTTCAACCCCAGCATCCGGAAAATCAGCTTGCTGGACTGGTCGAGCAGCCAGACGAAGGGCGCCGCCGCCTTCGACAGCCATAGCATGGGACGGGACATGACGGCTGCGATCGGCTCGGGCGAGCGTAGCGCCAGCTGCTTCGGAACGAGTTCGCCGACGACCAGCGAGACGTAGGTCACGATGATGATCACGATCGCAAAGCCAACGCTGTGCGACGTGTCGGGCGATAGCCCGAGAAGCTGAAGCCGCTGCGCTGTTGGCTCGCCAAGGCTGGTGCCTGAATAGGCGCCGGCGAAGACTGCGATAAGGGTTATTCCGGTCTGGACAGTCGACAGGAAACGGCCCGGATCCGAACCGAGGTCGAGCGCGCATTGCGCACCGCGGCTGCCGCTTCGTGCCATGGCCTTTAGCCGAGCCTCTCGCGAAGACACGACCGCGAGCTCGCTCATGGCGAGGACCGCGTTGAGCATGATCAACGCGAGGATGATGACGACATCGATCCAGGGGAACGGGAGCAAAGGGTCGCTCATGGCGGCGGCAGACTAATTGCCCGCAAACACGAGTTGCAGCAAGCGGGGCATTCCGAGTTCAGGAGCGCCGCTCCCCGAAGAAGCGTTTCAGGAGCTCCGCCGATTCCGTTTCACCGATGCCGCCGAGGACGTCGGGGCGGTGATGGCAGGTCGGCTGGGCGAATATTCGCGCGCCATGGACAACTCCACCGCCCTTGGGATCGTCAGCGCCATATTTGACCGAGCCCAGCCTCGCCACCGACGCAGCCGCGGCGCACATCGCGCAAGGCTCCAGCGTGACCCAGAGAGTGCAACCGTCCAGCCGGGGCTGTCCGATCGCTTCGCCAGCCGCCCGGATCGCGACCATCTCCGCATGGGCTGTCGGGTCCAACGACCCGCGCATCGCGTTCCTCGCCTCCGCCACAATCTCCTCCCCGCGGGTAATGACTGCGCCGACAGGTACTTCACCCGCGGCTGCTGCTTCCGCAGCCAGGTCGAGCGCTCGGCGCATCGGTGGCGGCAAGGGAAATGGCATTAGCGCCCGCTAGCGCAGGCGCCGCCTGCTGTCATTTCGATCAGTTTGCGTTGCCCGCCGTATTGGCCGCCTGGTTATTGGCCTCGGCCGGAGGATTCACCTGCAGCGTCGGGACGCCGACCTCCTTGCGCTTCGTTCCGACCGAGACGGATCCGGTCTCGATGTCGAAGGCGGGAGCCTGACCTCCGCGGGCAGTCACTCCGTTCGTGGTGGCCCCGACCTGCGGCGCTTTGGCTTCGCGGGTCTGACTGATGTCGAGGAAACCGGACGCGACAGCGATGATCAGCAGAACGACTGCCAGGATTAGGATCAAAATAATGGCGCGCATTCGCTTTTCCCCCTGTTGGATCCTTGTTCGGTCGTTGAACGCAGATATGGGTGAGGAGTTGCGGCCATCCATTGACGCGCCCAGGCACAGCCGCTAACGGAACGCCCGCATTTTGGGCCCAAGGGCCTCATAGAAAATCAGGATTAGCCAGATGTCGCGCGTATGCGA
>JBKPOU010000139.1:0-12762 GCA_046733255.1 Pseudomonadota bacterium | reverse complement strand
CGTCCGCCTTCTCGCCCCACACCGCGGGGCGCACCACCTTCTGGTAGAACAGCCCCCAGATGAAGAGGTCGCCAAGCCGCGTATCTGCATATTCCTCCAGCCAGCGCGCCCTGGCCCGATCCTTCGGCGCGACCGGAAGCAGCGGATAGCCGTCGTACGCTTCGTCCAGGTATGCGCAGATCGCCGAGGAATCGCTGACGCTGAAATCGCCATCGATGAGCACCGGGATCCGCCGCAGGGGGCTCAGACGCTCGAACTCGTCATTTCCGAAGAAGGGCGTGATCGGGTCGATCTCATAGGCGAGACCCTTGAGGTTCAGGCAGGCCAGCACCTTGCGGACATACGGGCTGACGAAACTTCCGATGATCTTCATTCCGTGGGTCTGCGCCGTCCCTCGAGCCGGCGCAATGCTTTGGCTGGGTTCACCGCTCCCCGGCGCGGCGCTCTATGTACCAGGGCTTGAGCATCCGCACGTCGTTGCCGTTCTGCTTCTTCGGGGCGAGGCGGCCGAGGTCGAATTCGCTCGAGAACTGGATCCCGGCCTTGCCGTTGCCCGACCAGCGGACGGTGCCTGTGACGGGGCCGACGCCGACGATGTTGATCCGAAGCTCCGTGTCCGGCGTAAGCGAGCGGCGCGATTCCACGAGCGCTCCGGTGATCGAGATGTTGCGGAGGCGGATCTCCTCCTCCGCTCCGTCGATCATGGCGGTGGCCCGACGCATCAGGCGATGGCGGGGCTCGCGAAGGCACTGGAAGCCGGCGGCCTCGACTCGGGCTCGGTTGGCAAGCTCGCGCGCGTCCTCGGCCTTCGCCGGGCGGCCGAAGATGTAACCCTGGACGTGACTGCAGCCAAGCTCGCGGATCAGCGCGAGGTCGTCGTGGGTCTCGACACCTTCCGCGCAGGTTTCCATCTCCAGGCTGTCGGCGAGGCTGACGATGGCGCGGATGATGGCGCTGTTGCGGCTGCTCGGGGAGGCGGCGCCGCGGACAAAGCTCTGGTCGATCTTGATCTTGTCGAACGGCGCCTTCTTCAAATAGCCGAGCGAGGAATAGCCGGTGCCGAAATCGTCGAGCGCAAGTCGGACCCCGAGCTTCTTCAGGCGCGCGAACGTCTCGTCGGTGTGGTCGCTGTCGGCGAGGAACACGCCCTCGGTGATCTCGAGCTCGACCTTGCTGACGTTGATCCGCGATTCGTCGATGATCCCGGCGATCATGTCGACGATTCCCGGGTCGTTGAACTGGATCGGCGACAGGTTGACGGCGACTCGCACTCCGTCCGGCCAGGAGGCGGCTTCCTTGAGCGCCGTTTCGAGCACCCACTGGCCGATCTTGCCGATGAGCCCGCATTCCTCGGCGAGCGGGATGAACTTGTCCGGCGAAATCGCGCCTCGCACGGGGTGGGTCCAGCGGACCAGGGATTCGAAGCCGGAGATTTCCTCCGACGCGGCCCGCACGATCGGCTGGTACATGACCTCGAGCTCGCCGCGCTCGATTGCCTGCCTGAGGTCGTTCTCGAGCACCTGCCGGTCGGCCGCTTCGCTGTGCATCGAGGATTCGTAGAAGCAGTGCTTGCCGCGCCCAGCCGCTTTCGCTGCGTAGAGCGCGAGGTCGGCGTTGCGGATCAGGCTGTCCGCGCAGGCCCGGCCAGGGTCGCCGATGGCGATTCCGACGGAGGCGCCGATGAGGACCCTGTGACCCTCGATGCTGTAGGGCCGCGACACCTGCTCGATCAGGGTCCGCGACAGCGATTCCAGGAGGCCGATGTCGACGGTTCCGGGAAGCACCGCCTTGAACTCGTCGCCGCCCAGGCGCCCTACCTGTCCATGCTCGCCCATCACCGATTTCAGCCGCTCCGCAACCTGCCGAAGCAGTGCGTCGCCGATCGGGTGGCCAAGGGTATCGTTGACGTTCTTGAAGCGGTCGAGGTCGATCAGGAACAGGCTGCAGCCCTTCTGCCGGTGAGCCGCGTTGCGCAGCGCTTCTTCGAGCGTCTGGCGCATCATCGCCCGATTGGGCAGGCCGGTGAGAGAGTCGAAGCGCGCGAGCCTCGAAATTTCCTGCTCGGTCCGGCGCTGCTCGGTGAGATCGGTGCCGATTCCGCGGAAGCCGAGGAACCGGCCGCGCTCGTCGAAGACCGGGTTGCCGGAAAGCGACCAGTGGACGTCCTGGTCGCTTCCGGCGCGAACGATCACGTCGGAGAACGGGAAGCGCGCCGACAGGTAAAAGCCGAGCGTCTTGCCTTCCTCGATCGAGCCGTCGACGTTGGTGTCGACGGACAACAGGTCGGTGAACTGGCGGCCTAGCAACTCGGCCGGCTCGCAACTGAAATCGTCGGCGAGCTGCTGCGAGACGTAGGATAGCGTCGCTTCGGCGTTGGTTTCCCAGAACCAGCCGCGCCCGCTGTTCTCGAACTCGTCGACGAAGGTCAGAGCCTTGCGCGCCTCGGCATCCAGGTTGAGCCGCCGGCGGCTGGCCGCGATGTTCGTTCGCGCAGAGGCGATTCCATAGGCGACGATGAAGAAGGAGAGGAGAGCCACTCCGACCGGGACGACCGGGGAGTTGGAAAAGAAGGCCGACGCAACGGTCGCGACGAAGGCGTTGACCACGGAGAGGGGCGGAGAGGTAATCGCGACCAGCGCCGCCATCGCTATTCCCGCGCAGATCGACACGGAGACAACAGGGCCGTGCACCGGAAGCTGCATGAAAACCGCGAGGCCGAACAAGGTCCAGAGGACGCCGACGCCGGCGATGTAGCCGCACATGGCACGGGAGATGGTATGCGGCGCGACGTCGATGTTGCGGCGCCAGTGAAGACCCATCGCCGCGACGCCGTCGAGCAGGACAATCAGGACCAGCGGAACGATCGGCGAGATGAAGGACATCGCCAGCAGCTCGGGATGGCGTACCAGGCAGGTCACTCCGAGAAGGAGATGGGTCGCGCCGAGAAGCACGGCGGTATGGTCGAAGTTCGCGACCCGCGATTCCGAGAGCGTTTCGTCGTCGGACGTGTCTGCCGCTTCCACGTCGAACCACAGCGCCTGGCGTATGGACGCCCGCTCCGGAGTTTCAAACGATGGGCTTACCGCTTTGGCAAAGCGCGTTCTCGGCATTCGCTACCCCTCGCGGAGAAAATCGCTCCGCAAGCTCACGGGGTTAACGGAAGGCAGTAACGGTGCGGCCAACGAAGAAGGTTAGCACGTAATTAAGTTTCCCGGCTTTGCTCCGGTGCGCCAGGCAAATCGGGCGGTTCGAAGCTCCTTGCCAGGCGAAGCTCGGGGAAGCGCCGGGCCCAGATGCTGACGACCGCGATCGCTCCAATTCCGCCGGCAACGACCGCTGCGACGGGGCCGATAAAGGCGGCGAGGAAGCCCGATTCCGCTTCGCCCAGCTCGTTCGACGCGGAGATGAACAGCGACGACACCGCGCCGACGCGGCCCCGCATTTCGTCCGGGGTGTAAAGCTGGATCAGCGACTGGCGGACATAGACCGAGAACATGTCCGCGGCGCCCAGCAGGGTCAGGCAGGCCAGGGAAAGAGGCATCCAGCGCGACAGCCCGAAGACGATCGTCGCTCCGCCGAAGATCCCGACGGCGACGAGCATCTTCACGCCGACTTCGGTCCTCAGGGGCCGGAAAGCGAAGTAAGCCGCCGTGAGCGTCGCGCCGATTGCGGGGGCCGCCCGCAAATGGCCGAGGCCCTCGGGGCCCGTGTGGAGGATGTCGCGCGCGTATACCGGGAGCATCGCCGTCGCTCCGCCCAGGAGCACCGCGAAGAGGTCGAGGCTGATGGCTCCGAGCACGAGCCGGTTCTTTCGGACGTAGCGCAGCCCCTCGATCATCTGCTGCCACGCGCCTATTTCGCTCGCGCCGCCCGGAGCGGCGACCTTGGGGATCGTCACCAACGCTCCCAGAGAGACCGCGAACAGCAGCGCGCTCCCCGCGTAAGGCGCCACGGGCGCCAACGCATAGAGATAGCCGCCGAGCGCGGGACCCACGATCGCGCCGCTCTGCCAGGCGATGGACGACAAGGCGATCGCTCGAGGAAGGATGTCGCGCGGGACGAGATTTGGCGCGAGCGCTCCAAGCGCCGGACCGGCAAATGCGCGCGCAACGCCCAGCAGGGCGGCGACGACATAAAGCGTTTCCAGGGTCGTCGTGTGGGTCCAGGCAAAGGCTCCGAGCGCCACGGCACAGAGCAACTCGAGAAAAACGGACGCCCGCGCAATCCAGCGGCGATCGAGCCGGTCGGCCGTCCATCCGGTGACCAGGGTGAGAAGGAACAGGGGCGCGAACTGGACGACGCCGATGATCCCGAGACGAAGTGCGGCGGCTCTGGGGTCCATCGTGTGGCGGGCGATGTCGTAAACCTGCCAGCCGATGACGATGACCATCGCCATCTGCGCAATCGTCGCCGTCAACCGCGCCAGCCAGAACGCGCGGAAGGCGGGGATTCGCAGCGGTTCCGGAATCCAGCTCACAAGCTCGCCGTACTGGCGGCGGGGAATCCCGGCAACCGGCCTGTCTCAGCGTGTCAGACTCCCCGACGGAAGTCGGGTACCGTGCCGCTTTGGCGCCAATACTCCTCGAGCCCGATGCGTTGCAGCAACGGGCCGAAGCGCGGGTCGGTCCAAGCGGTCTTCATTGGCGGCAGGAATAGCGCATTTGTGATGCGGTCGGGGTCGCCCGCTGCAGGCGCTACCGCTGCCCATTGTCCAGCGTTGAAATAATAGCCGTCCAGAATTCGGAAGGTGTCGTCAAGCGCTCCCAGGGCACTGCAGGCGTTCGCGACGTGCAAGGCCGAAGCGGGATTATTGCGAAGGAATGTGAGCGCCTCGCCGACTGCGGATTCGGGAACCCGCGCTCCGGATAGGGCTTCCGCCGCCGCACGAGTCGCCTTTATGAAATCGTCGCGGATTTCGGGAGGCCGCTCCACATCCTCGCGCAACAGGTCGAGCGCCTCTCGGGCACGGCCGGTGTACATGAGATAGGCCGTTCGCATCCGCCAGATTTCCGGCTGCTGAGGCCAGCGTTCGACGGCCTCCTTAAGCACGCCGTCGGCCGCCTGGATGTCGCCCGAGGCCCAAAGGTCGGTGATGAACCTCCGGTCGGCCCCTGGAATGAGGAAATGCGTGCGGTCCATCCGTTTTGAAAAGCCCAGCGCATCGCTCCACCTGCCAACGTTCCCGAGCATGTCGGAGGTGATCGACAGGAGCAGCGGAACCACCGAGTTCTTTCGCACCGCCTCGCGGTCGGCTCGCTCGACGGGCAGCCAGTGCCTGTACACCGGATCGAGGAGGAGAATTGCTCCAAGCGCGCGAGGCTCCTTCGGGTCGAGTTGCAGGGCCCTCGTTGCCGCCGCCCGGCTGCGCATATCGAGCCCGGGACGATCGCCCAGCGGCACGGTGCGCTTGCGGACGGCGTAGGCAAGGGCGAGGGCGCCCCAGGCGATCGGCAAGTTCGGGGCCGCCTCGGTAGCTTCGGTAATGAAGGCAATCGCCTGCATCGTTGAGCCGGGGCCGCCCGGGTCGAGCGCGTCATTGTTCTGGAGGGCGTCGATCCCCTTTTGCAGGAGCAGCTGGGCTTGCGGAGACGCTTCTTCCCGATGGGGCCAGATCCGCCAAGCGGCAATGCCTGCGAGTCCCGCGACTGCGATGCCCCCGCCTGCGACAAGCAGCTTGCGCCGGTGCAGAGGTGAGCCGGTTGGAGGTGCCGCCGTTTCCGACGATGGCCGCGCGACCAGGGCGTCGATGCTCCTCGAGACCTGCCGCCAGCCGGGATTCGCAGCTGCGCCGCGCCATTTGGTGAGGTCGGCACACTGGATCTGGTCGAACGGCATCGGCAGGCGGGCATCGCCAACGCGCGCCTGAACGAGCTTGCGAAGTTCCCGCGCCCGGTTCGCTTCGGATCGCACCCATTCCGATTCGACGGATGCCCTCGACCAGAGCACGAGCACCGCCGGCGCGGATTCGAGCTCGCTCGCGATGACGTCGGCATAGGCGCGGTGGGCGGGAAGTTCACGGTCGTACCAGACCGACCAGCCTGCCTTGCCGAACGCCCGCGCGATGCGCTCCGCCCAAGCGGCGTCGGGTCTTGCGTAGGACAGGAAGACGTCGGCCACGCACGCACCTCCGTTTCTAAGCCTTCTATCGCTTGCGAAGCGGCCCGGCGAGGCTAGGCTGAAGGACGATGGCGAAAGCGAAAACCAGATATGTGTGCCAGGCGTGCGGGTCGGTGACGATGCGCTGGCAGGGGCAATGCCCGGACTGCGCCGAGTGGAACACGCTCGTCCAGGAAGCGGCCGAGGTGACGAGCATCTTCGCTGCAAAGCACAATCTCCAGGGCGGCGGACGAACTATCGAGCTGGTCGGGCTCGACCATCCAGCGGCGCTCCCGGAACGCATTGTCAGTGGAGTCGCCGAGTTCGACCGGGCCATCGGGGGCGGGATCGTGCCGGGTTCGGCGATGCTGGTCGGCGGCGATCCGGGTATCGGCAAGTCGACCCTGCTGCTCCAGATCGGGGCCAAGCTGGCGGCTGCTGGGCGCAACGTCGTTTATGTCTCGGGCGAGGAATCCGCAGAGCAGGTCCGGCTGCGAGCGATCCGGCTCGGGCTCGGCAAATCGCCGGTGCGGCTCGCCGCCGCGACCTCTGTCCGCGACGTGCTGACGACGCTCGGCGAGGGCGAGGCACCGGACCTGTTGGTCATCGATTCGATCCAGACGATGCATAGCGACTTGATCGAAGGCGCGCCGGGGACGGTGAGCCAGGTCCGCGCTTCCGCGCAGGAGCTGGTCCGCTTCGCCAAGGAGCGCGGCACCGCCGTCGCGCTGGTCGGCCACGTCACCAAGGACGGCACCATCGCCGGCCCGCGCGTGCTTGAGCATATGGTCGACACGGTGCTGAGCTTCGAAGGCGAGCGGAGCCACCAGTACCGAATCCTGCGCGCGCTCAAGAACCGCTTCGGCGGAACCGACGAGATCGGCGTCTTCGCGATGGAGACGGAGGGGCTCAGCGAGGTCCCGAACCCGTCGGCGCTCTTCCTGACGCGGCGCGGCGAGCCGGTCAGCGGCACCAGCGTCTTCCCCGCGCTGGAGGGCTCGCGTCCGGTGCTGGTCGAAATCCAGGCGCTGACGGTGCGGCTGGCGAGTGGGGCTACACCGAGGCGAGCGGCAGTCGGCTGGGACAGCGGCCGGCTGGCGATGATCCTGGCGGTTCTGGAAGCGCGCTGCAGCCTCGGCTTCGGGACGACCGAAGTCTATCTGAACGTTGCAGGCGGCTACCGGCTGAGCGACCCGGCGGCGGACCTCGCGGTCGCGGCAGCCTTGGTCTCCGCGCTGTCGGAAAAACCGATCCCGAGCGAAGCGGTGGTCCTCGGCGAAATCGCTCTTTCAGGCGAAATCCGCCCGGTGGCCCATGCGCCTCTGCGTCTCAAGGAATCCGCAAAGCTCGGCTTCGAGCAGGCGTGGGCGCCCTCGGAGGTGAAGAAGGTCGACGGAATCTCGCTCGCCCACTTCGCCAACCTGCGGGCGCTCGTGGATCAAATCCTCGGTCGTTGAACTTGACTAGTCATGTCGCGCGGCTAGCCCCGGCACCGTGAGCGCGCTCGACATCTTCGTGATCCTCCTGCTTGTCGGCGGCGGCGCGGTCGGGTTCGTTCGTGGTTTCGTTTACGAGGTGTTGTCGCTGCTCGCCTGGGCCGCGGCCATCGCGATGATCAAGCTGTTCCACACGCAGCTCTCGGGCGGACTGGCGCACAGCGTCGGCACTGCGGAGGGCGCGTCCGTGCTCGCCTTCGCTCTGCTGTTCGTACCTACCTTCATCCTCGTGAAGCTGCTCGCGCGCTCGATCGGCGGGAAGACCCGGCGGTCGCTGCTCGGGCCTGTCGACCGGGCCCTCGGCGGGGGCTTCGGTGTGGTGAAGGGGCTTCTGGCGGCAACGCTTTTCTTCCTCTTCGCCAATCTTGCCACAGACCTCATCTACGGCCCGGAAGCGGAGCGCCCAGCGTGGATGACGAAGTCGCGGACCTACCCCTTGCTGAACGCCAGCGGGCGCGGGATCGTCGACTGGGTTGAAACCCGCCGCCACGCCCGCGAAGAGGCGAAGGAATGATCCGGCTTTACGACACGATGGCGCGGGAGAAGCGCGCGTTCGAGCCCGCTGACCCGAAGCGCATCACCATGTATGTGTGCGGGCCGACCGTTTACGGTCGCGCGCACATCGGTAACGCGCGGCCGGCGGTGGTGTTCGACACGCTCGCGCGGCTGATCCGGCATGAATATGGCGCCGACAGCCTGGTCTATGCGCGCAACGTCACCGACGTCGACGACAAGATCATCGCCTCCGCGGAGAGGGAAGGCGTCGAGCCGTCGGCGATCACCGAGCGTTACGAGCGGCATTATCTCGAAGACATGGGGGCGCTCGGGGTCGCGCCGCCGGACATCGCTCCCCACGCGACGCAGGAAATCGGCCCGATGATCGCGATGGTCGAGCGCCTGGTCGCCGGCGGATACGCTTATGTCGCGCAGGGGCATGTCCTGTTCGACGTCACCAAGGACCCGGCCTACGGAATCCTCAGCCACCGCGACCGCGAGCAGATGATCGCCGGCGCGCGCGTCGAAGTCGCGCCGTACAAGCGCGATCCCGCCGACTTCGTGCTGTGGAAGCCGAGCGACGTGGACGTCATTGGCTGGGAGTCGCCCTGGGGCCGCGGCCGTCCGGGCTGGCACCTCGAATGCTCGGCGATGATCGCGACCCATCTCGGCGAGACGATCGACATCCACGGCGGCGGGCTCGACCTGATCTTCCCACATCACGAGAACGAGATCGCGCAGAGCCGCTGCGCCCACGGCGGCGCGGCGCTCGCCCGCTACTGGGTGCACAACGGCTTCGTCGACATGGGCGCCGAGAAGATGTCGAAGAGCCTTGGGAATATCGTCACGCCCGCGGAGTTGCTTCAGGACCACGACGGCGAGGTGCTCCGCCTGGCGCTGCTGTCGGCGCACTATCGGTCGCCGCTTCCATGGACGACGGCCCTTCTCGAGCAATCGAAGGCGATCCTCGACCGGCTCAATCGGGCGGCAGGAGATGCGCAGGCGGGCGAAATCGACGGCGAAGTCGTCGACGCGCTGTCGGACGATCTCAACACGCCGGCTGCGCTGGCGCGGCTTCAGGCGCTGGACGATGCGGCGACGCTGAAGGCCAGCGCGGCTCTCCTGGGACTGCTCACGCAAAGCGCAGACCAATGGTTTCGCGGCGGGGGTGACGATACCGGGATCGAAGCGCGCATCGCCGAGCGGGCCGAAGCGAAGGCCAACCGCGATTTCGCGACGGCTGACCGGATCCGCGACGAGCTCAAGGCCGACGGGGTAGTATTGGAGGACGGCCCGGGCGGCACTACTTGGCGCCGGACATGAACGCGCCGCTCTACACGGTCGAAGTCCTGCGGCTGGCTGCCTCGCTTCCCGAGCCGGTGGAGCTGGAGCGTGTCGATGGCTCCTCCTCGCAGCGTTCGCCCACCTGCGGGAGCACGGTCGCAACCCAGGTCAAGCTGAAGGACGGCCGCGTCGAAGCTCTGTCGCAGCAGGTTCACGCCTGCGCATTCGGGCAGGCTTCGGCGGCTCTCGTCGCGCAGCAGGCACCGGGGCGCGACCGCGCGGAGGCTCAATCGGCGCTGGACCAGCTGACCAAGTGGCTCGCCAGGACGCGCGTGACCCCTCCCGAATGGCCGGGTTACGAAGCCCTGGCTCCCGCGCTCGGCCGCAAGAGCCGCCACGGGGCGATCCTTCTTCCGCTTCGCGCGCTCGTCGCCGCGCTGGATGCCGTGTGACGACTCCCGCCGAAACCGCGCAGGCGACCACCGCGATCCTCGAAGGCGGTGCGCTCATGCTCGGCGCGGCGCTGGTCTTCGTGACCCTGTTCCGCCGGCTGAAGCTCGGCGCGACCCTCGGCTATATCGTTGCCGGAGCGCTCATCGGGCCGCAGCTTTTGGGCCTGATCGAGGATCCCGACCAGCTGGCGAGCGTCAGCGAAATCGGTATCGCGCTGCTCCTGTTCATCGTCGGGCTGGAGCTTCGGCCGGGTCGGCTCTGGCGTCTCAGAAACGACATCTTCGGCCTCGGCCTCGCGCAGGTGGTGCTGTGCGGCTTGGCGATCAGCGTGCTTCTGCACTTCACCATTGGGCTATCGCCCGAGGCGGCGCTGGCGATCGGCCTTCCGCTCGGCCTTTCGTCGACAGCGCAGGTGCTGCCGATGCTTCGCGCCGACAATGAGCTGAACACTCCTCAGGGCGAGCGGACCTTCTCGATCCTGCTGTTCCAGGACCTGTCGATCGTCCCGCTGATCACTATCATCGCGGCCATGTCGCGGGTTCCGCCCGACCCGGCGACTCCGACTGGGTGGACGCTCGCGCTCTACACGGTCCTCGCCATCCTCGGCCTGGTCCTCGTCGGCAGGCTGGTTCTCAATCCGCTGTTCCGGCTGGTCGGAAGGCTCGGCGAGCGCGAGCTGTTCGTCGTCGCGGGGCTGTTCACCGTGGTCGGCGCGGCGGCCGTCATGCACGCGCTCCACCTGTCGGTGCCGCTCGGGGCGTTCGTGGCGGGCGTGATGCTGGCCGAATCGCCCTATCGGCACGAGGTCGAAAGCGACGTCGAGCCCTTCCGTTCGATCCTGCTGGGCCTGTTCTTCCTGTCGGTCGGGATGATGCTCGACCTCGCGGTGATCGGCGAGCGGCCGTTGTTCGTGATCGGGGTGGCGGCCGGGGTGATCGTCACGAAGACAATCGTGATTTCCGGCCTTGCCCGCGCGTTCGGGAACGAGTGGCCGCGAAGCGTCCGCCTCGGCCTGCTCCTCAGCCAGGCGGGCGAGTTCGGCTTCGTGCTCTTCGCCCAGGCGACCGCGGCGCGCCTGATCCTTCCTGAAGCCGCGTCGCTCTTCGGCGCAGTCGTCACGCTGTCGATGGCTACGACGCCGTTCCTGATGCGCCTGACAGACTGGCTCGAGCGCCGCGAGGAGCGTGCTGACGGGCTCGACGGCCCGGAAAAATCGCCGGAAACCAGCGCGATCGTGGTCGGTTACGGGCGCTTCGGGCAGACGGTCGCGCAGATGCTGATGGCGAAAGCGATCGGGGTGACGATCATCGACAAGAAGCCGAGCATGATCGAAACGGCCGACGAGTTCGGGACCAAGGTCTATTACGGTGACGGCCTCCGGCTCGACCTGCTGCGCGCGGCTGGAGCCGAAACGGCCCACGTCATCGCCTTCTGCAACGACAATAAGGACGGGGAGCTGACCCGCGAGGCGGTCAAGACGGTGCTCAGGACCTTCCCCCAGGCATCGGTGATGGTCCGGGCCTACGACCGGCGACACCTCATCGAGCTGCGCGGGCTCGATCTCGTGCTCGCCGAGCGCGAGCTCTTCGAAGGCGCGGTGCTGATGGGGAAGGCGGCGCTACGAGCGAGCGGAATCATGCCGGGCGAGATCGACCGGGTCGAGCGCGAATATCGGCTTCGCGATTGCGAGCGGCTGGAGAGGCAGGCCGAGACCGGCGACCTTCACGCCGGCGAGGAGCGTTCGTTCGCGGCCGGGCCGTTGCCCGACGAGCCGCCCGAACCTGCGTCGAGCCAGTCGAGATAGGCAGTGAGCGCTTCGAGGATCGAATCGACGACTTCCTTGTGGGCGCCTTCGCCGCTCATCACCTTGATATGGGCTTCGGCATAGGCGGGGCCGCGCTCCTCCGAGAGGCGTTCAAGCGTTCCGGCTCGGTCGTCGTTGCGAAGCAGCGGCCGGGTGTCACGGCGTCCCGTTCGCTCGGCGAGCACCGAAACGGGCGCGTCGAGCCACACGGTGATCGCCCGCTCGTTCAGGAGCTGGCGGGTCCTGGGATCGACATAGGCTCCGCCGCCGGTGGCGATGACCCTAACCTCGCCATCCATCAGCCGCGCGACGAGCCGCCGCTCGCCGTCGCGAAAGTCGGCCTCGCCATACTTTTCATAGACTTCGGCGGCGGAATAGCCTGCGGCGTCCCCGATCGCGTCGTCGCTGTCGACGAAGCCCAGGCCGAGCCGCTTCGCAAGCCTCCGGCCGACGGTCGACTTGCCGACGCCCATGAGTCCGACCAGCACGATTGGGCGATCGAGACGGTCACTTAGCCTTGCCATGGAACGGGGGGCTATACATGCAGGCCGAAGGTCGGGCAAAAGCCCGGCGATCCCAAAACCAGTGTGGAAGCCAGATGCCGCGAGCCATAGTTTTTCTCATCATCATCCTTGTCATCATCGCAGGAGCGCTCGTGTTTCTGTCCAGCCGGGCGCGTGAGGTGCCGACTCAGCAGGTCGAGATCGACGTCACCAATGCAGCCGCTCACTAGGCTATACCTTCTCGCCGGAGTCGCCGCGGCGGTTGCGATCCCGGCACTGGCGCAGGTCCAGAATGGGGCGGCGACGGCTCCGGCGGCCGCGCAGCCGCAAGCCGCGCCGGTCCAGACGCAGGCACTTCAGAGCTCGGAAACCGACGTCGTCGTCGAGAACCAGATTTCGAACCAGCCGCCGCCGCCTCCGGTCGAATATCCGCCGTTCGCGCGCCGCAATCCGTTCGAAGCGGGAGTGCTCGACCCAAGCCGGCTGGGTCTTGGGGCGGATCCGTGGGGCAATGCGAGCGGGGTATTCCTGTCGTCCCTGATGCGGCGGATGGACACGCCGATCGCCTCGCGCTGGGCCCATATCGCGCTCCGCAATGCGCTCATCGCCGAGGCCCATTCGCCGCACGGGG
>JBKPOU010000138.1:0-2978 GCA_046733255.1 Pseudomonadota bacterium | reverse complement strand
TGGTCTTGCGGCCGTCGATGAGGTTCTTCATCTCGACCTGCATGTAGGCGCCGCCCTTGCCCGGCTGGGTGTGCTGGATCTTCACGGCGCGCCAGATGCCGCCTTCATATTCGATGATGTTGCCGGGACGGATGTCCACGCCGCTGATCTTCATGATCGCCTACCTGCTTCAGGACTGATGAAAGAGCCGCCGCGGCGTGAAGCCGCGGATTGGCGCGCGCCTTAGCCGCTGACCTCTTTTCCGGCAAGGAGCGGGTAGGGGTTGATCGGGTCGCCGTTCCACCATCGGTCGCCGGTCGACATGCGGTTGATCGCGAAGTGAAGGTGTGGACCCTCGGGACTCGCGTTGCCGGTATGGCCGACCCGGGCGATCACCTGGCCCTGCTTCACCTGCTGCCCTTCCTTGAGGCCCGGGGCATAGCTTTGCAGGTGCGCGTAGTAATAGCTCCACTTCCCGTCGGGAGAGCGGATGTAGATGGTGTTCCCGCCGCCCCCGTCGCTGAAGAACAGCTTCTCCACCGTTCCTGCGGTCGCGGCGATCACCGGCGTTCCCTCGGGCGCCATGATATCGATCGCGTCATGTACCCGGTTGCCCGCCCTGGCAGCGGTGAACGTGTCGACCAGGTCCTCGCGCTTTATGCCTTCGACCGGGATCGCCAGCCCGGCCGGGCCGACGACCAGCCCTTCCGCCACCGCCACGGGCGCCTCTCCGGGCGTCGTGACATTGGTCACCTTCCCAGCGGATTCGAGCTCGCCGGGAGCGTTGAAGATTCCGAACGTGAAGATCCAGAAGGCGCTCGTCAGTATGACGGAAATGACCGCCGTCGAGACAATGGCCAGGACTCGCCCGGCTTTCGCCGAATCAGAGCCATTGGATGGCGGTCGTGAAACCAAGCGCAACTCTCCTTGTGCCGGGGCCGTTGTCACTGTGGAACGATGGAGGCCACGGTAGTTTCCGATTCTTCGCAAATCCGGATCGGCTGCTCCGGCTGGCAGTACAAGCATTGGCGCGAGATCTTTTATCCCAAGGGCCTCGCGCAGACGCGATGGTTCGCTTTCTACGCGGAGCATTTCGACACGGTCGAAATCAACAGCAGCTTCTACCACCTGCCCAAGGCCAGCACGTTCGAGAAATGGCGCGACCAGGCGCCGCCGGGATTCTGCTACGCGATCAAGTCGAACCGCTTCATCACCCAGGCCAGGAAGCTTCTCGATTGCGAGGAGCCGATTGAGCGGATGATGACCGCGACGCGGCATCTCGGCAACCGGCTCGGGCCGATGCTCTACCAGCTGCCGCCGAGCCTCCGCCTCGATCTCGGACGGCTCGAGGCCTTCCTGGAGCTGCTTCCGAAAGACGTGACCAACGTCTTCGAATTTCGCCACAAGAGCTGGTACGTCGCCGACACTTACGTGCTGCTTGAGCGGCACGGCGTGAGCCTTTGCCTACACGACATGCGCGGTTCGGTCACCGAGAGGCTAGCGGTCGGGCCGAACGTCTATGTCCGATTCCATGGCGGCGTCGGCAAATATTGGGGCCGCTATTCCGACGATCGGCTGATGGGATGGGCGCAATGGCTGGTCGAGCAGGCGCGGTCAGGCCGCGCTGCCTGGTGCTATTTCAACAACGACATCCACGGCCACGCAATCCACGATGCGCAGACGCTGAAGTCGATGGTGGGGCAACTCAACCGCTGAGGACCTCGGCGAATGCGGCGACGGCCTGGGAAGGATCGTCACTGCCCCACACCGCCTGGCAGACCGCCAGGAAGTCCGCGCCCGCAGCCACGAGCGGCTGTGCGTTATCCGGCGTGATTCCGCCGATGGCGACGCAGGGGATTTCGAACAAGGTCGACCACCAGGTCAGGATGGACGGATCGGGACGATAGTTCGAGGGCTTTGTCGTGGTCGGGTAGAAAGCGCCGAACGCGACATAATCCGCGCCGGCCTCGCCGGCTTCCATCGCGAGGTGGCGGCTGTCGTGGCAGGTCCTGCCGATCTGCGCGCCGGGTCCCAGCAGCGCCCTCGCCTCGCGGATATCGCCGTCGCCCTGGCCGAGGTGCACGCCGTCCGCCCCGAGGCGCTTTGCAAGCGCAACGCTGTCATTGACGATAAAGGCCACGCCGGCGTCGGCGCAGATGCGTTGCAGCGGCTCGGCAAGCCGCGCCAGCTCATGCTCGTCCGCATCCTTGACGCGCAGCTGGAAGGCGGTCGCAATCCCCGGCTCCAGCGCCGCCTTCAGCCGCGCATGAAAACCGCCGCCGACCTGCTGCGGACTTATGAGGTAGAGACTGCACGGCCCCCGCTCCCGAGGAGCGAAGGCTTGCGCGAATTCCTGGCCGACCTCGTCCAAGGTTAGGCCGGCACCTTCTCGGTCGACGCTTCGTAGATTTCGTCGATTGCCGTTCCGAGCGAACGATCGAACTCCTCGTCGCTCATGCCGTGGCGAAGGTCAGACAGCAGAGCGCGCGAGAAGCTTGCGATCATCCCGGGATTCTTTGCGAGCTCCGCGCAGGCCTCGTCGCGGCTGAACCCGCCCGACAGCGCGACCACTCGAAGCACCCTGGGATGCTCAACCAGCGGCTGGAAGAGGTCAGGCTCTGCCGGGATCGAGAGCTTCAGCATCACCCGCTGGCCGTTGGGGATGCTCTCGAGCTCGAGAAGGATCGCGTTCAGCAGCAGCCTGTCGGCGGCATCGCGCTCCGCGCTCTTTATGTTCACTTCGGGCTCGATGATCGGGACCAGGCCCTGCGATAGCACCTGACGGCCGACGTTGAACTGCTGCTCGACGACGGCGCCGACTCCTTCGGGATTGGCGAAATTGATGACCGAGCGTTCCTTGGTCCCGAAGACGCCCAGGCCCTTGGCTCGCGTCAGCAGGTCGATGAGCGTCGGCATCGGCTTCATCATCTGTACGCCGTTCGCTTCCTCCTCGAGGCCCTTGTCGATCTTGATGAAGGGCACGATGCCCTTGTCGATCA
>JBKPOU010000137.1:0-27295 GCA_046733255.1 Pseudomonadota bacterium | reverse complement strand
TCGAAGCCACCCCCACCTCGGGCCCCGCATGGGTCGGCAGCAGGAGATCAGCCTCGCGCGCCATCGAGCTGGTCGGGACGTTGACGACGACCGCGATGCTCTGCCGCTGCTCCTTCGCGTGGCGGAGAGCGGCGAGCGTATCGGCGGTTTCGCCCGACTGGCTGACGAACAGCGCCAGGCCGCCCGGCTCCAGGATCGGGTCGCGGTATCTGAACTCCGATGCGACATCGATGTCGACCGGAACGCGCGCGAACTGCTCGATCCAATATTTCGCGACGAGCCCGGCGTAATAGCTCGTTCCGCAGGCGACGATGGTCAGGCGGTCGATTGCGGCAAGGTCGAAGTCGATATCGGGCAGCGCGACTTCGCCTTCGAACGGGCGGACGTAGCTTTGGAGAGTCTGCGCAACCACGACGGGCTGCTCGAAAATCTCCTTCTGCATGTAATGGGCATAATTGCCCTTCTCGACCGGCGCGGAGGAGGCCCCCGACTCCACGATCTCCCGCTCGACCACCGCGTTGTCACGATCGAATATCTTGATCGTGTCGCGCCGGACCGCGGCCCAGTCGCCCTCTTCGAGGTACGCAATTCGTTGCGTCCAGGGAGCGACCGCGATGGCGTCGGAGCCGAGATAATTCTCGCCGTCACCGTAGCCCACAGTCAGCGGCGCACCCATTCGGGCACCGATGATCAGGTCCGGGTGGTCGCGGAACAGGAAGGCGATGGCGAACGCGCCCAGGAGCCGGGGAAGCACTGCCGCGACGGCGTCTTCCGGAGACTGGCCGTTCTCGACTTCGCACGCGACGAGATGTCCGACGACCTCCGTGTCGGTCTCGGACTCGAACTTCCGCCCTTGCGCGATCAGCTCGTCGCGGAGCGGCTTGAAATTCTCGATGATGCCGTTGTGGACTAGGGCGACCGGCCCGACGATATGCGGATGGGCGTTGCTCACGGTTGGCGCGCCGTGCGTTGCCCAGCGCGTATGCGCGATCCCGACGACGCCGCCGAGCGGATCGGCTTCGAGCTCACGCTTGAGATTCTCGAGCTTCCCCTCGGCCCTGCGCCGCTCGAATGCGCCATTCTCGATCGTGCAGATGCCGGCGGAGTCATAACCGCGATATTCGAGCCGCTTGAGCCCGTCGAACAGGCGCCCCGCGACCTCGGCCTTGCCAACGATTCCGACAATTCCGCACATGTTATTCGGCGGCTTTCCTGGTCATTCGCTCGCGGAAGCGTCGGGCCCAGCCGGCTATGCCCTTCTGCTCGCTCCGCTCGATCGCGAGGCTGTCCGGCTCGACGTCTTTCGTGATCACGGAGCCTGCGCCGACGATCGCGCCCTCGCCGATCCTGACAGGCGCGACGAGCGCGGTGTTCGACCCGATGAATGCCCCCGCGCCGATCTCTGTGCGGTACTTGCCGAAGCCGTCGTAATTGCAGGTGATCGTCCCCGCGCCGATGTTCGCCTGCTCGCCGATGTCCGCGTCGCCGACATAGGACAGGTGGTTCACCTTCGCTCCGCGGCCGACCCTGGCCTTCTTCAGCTCGACGAAATTACCGACCTTAGTCTCGTCGCCGAGGCTGGTTCCGGGCCGGATCCTTGCGAACGGGCCGATTACGGACCGTGCCCCGATTACTGCTCCTTCGATATGGCTGAAGGCCTTGATCGTCGCTCCATCGGCGACCTCGACCTGAGGACCGAAAACGACGTGCGGTTCGACTGTGACGTCGCGGCCCAGCTTCGTATCGTAGGCGAACCAGACGCTCTCCGGGTCAATCAGCGTGGCGCCGTCCTGGAGGGCCTCCTCCCGCCGCCTGCCCTGCCATTCGAGCTCGAGATGCGCGAGCTCAGCGCGGCTGTTCACCCCGGCGGTTTCATAGGGGCCGCCTTCGATGACGACCGCCTCCCTGCCTTCCGAAGCGGCGACGCTGACGATGTCGGGGAGGTAATATTCGCCCGCGGCATTGTCGTTCTTCACCTCGCCGAGCCAGCGAAACAAATCGGCGGAGCGGACCGCCATCATCCCCGAATTGCACAGCCGGACCGCCCGCTCATCCTCGGTCGCATCCTTATATTCGATCATCTTCGCGATCCGGTCGCCCTCGCCGAGGATGATCCGGCCGTACTTCAGCGTGTCTGAAGGGGTCGAAGCGAGGACCACGACTCCCGGCTCGTCGCCGCCGCCGAGACGCTTGAGCATGCGCTTCAACGTGGCAGGCTCGACGAAGGGCGTGTCCCCGTAGAGGACAAGGACGATTCCGTCGTAACCGGCAAATTCTGCCTTCGCCTGGAGCACGGCATGGCCCGTGCCGTGTTGCTTCGCCTGGTGAACGACCGTTACGCCGCGGCCGTCCAGCGCCTGCTCCACCTGGTCGCGGCCCTTTCCGACGACAACAACACGCCTGCCCGCGCCCAACCCGTCTACCCGGTCGAGGAGATGAAGCAGAAGCGGTCGCGATGCGATCGGGTGAAGCACCTTGTGCGTATCCGACCGCATGCGGGTCCCCTGCCCGGCGGCGAGAATTACGACTGCGAAATCCGGAATGTCGCTCATATCGGAAGCCGTGAATGGCACGGGCTATTCGCCAGCGCCAGTAGCCGGGAAACGAAAAGGGCGGCCGTTTGGCCGCCCTTTGAGAGGAAAGAAGGATTTGCGGCCTTAGAAGGTCGCGTAGGCCTCGTTGCCGACGAAGCCCATCTTCTCGACGTGCGCGCGCTTGGTGATCGCGAGCACCTGGTCGACGAGTTCGTACCGTGCATTCGGCTCGGGCTGCAGGTGAAGTTCCGGAATGGGATCCATCTGCTGCGTCGCATCGAGGTACAGCCGAAGCTGTTCGGGCGGAACCGGCGAGCCGTTCCACAGGATCTGGTTCTGCGCCGTGATCACGACCTTGTTCTTGGTCGGGAGGATCGGCGGCGGCGGCTCGTTGGTCGTGTCCTGCGGCAGGTCCAGCTTTACCGCGTGGGTTTGCACCGGAAGCGTGATGATGAACATGATCAGGAGCACCAGCATGACGTCGATCAGCGGCGTCACGTTGATGTCGAGCATCGGTTCGCCTGACGAATTGTCGCCAGTGGTCTGCATTGACATTGCGGTGACTCCTTACTGGACCACGGTGTTTGGCGGCGGCTCGGAAATGAAGCCGATCCGCGCAAACCCGGCGCGTTGCATGGCGAAGACCGCCCCGCCGATACATTTGTAGGGCGTGTTGATGTCGCCGCGGATATGCGCCTCGGGCATCGTTTCCTCGGTGAGGTTCTGGACTCCGCCGACCTTCTTGATCTGGTCCTCGAGCTTCTTGACCGCGCGGTCTAGCAGTTGGTCGCTATTGACGCGGGTCAGGTTCCAGTAAACCTCGCAGCCACCCTTTCCGTCACCACGGATGGAGAGGGAGACGTTTTCCGGCTTCGTCGTCGTCGGTTCGTAGCGCACGTTCGGAAGCTTCACCGGTACGTTCTGGATCACCACCGGAACGGTCAGGATGAAGATGATCAGGAGAACGAGCATCACGTCCGTCAGTGGAACGACGTTGATGTCCGACATGGCTTCGTCTTCGCCGTCCGCCGGTCCTACACTTACTGCCATTGGTCGTGTGCCTTCATTGATTAAGGCGTCGGTGGCCGGACCGGGATCGATCCGGTCCGGCCATCGACTTCGTTAGACAGTCGGGGTCTCAGCGCTCGTCTGGGTCGCGCCGGTACGAATCGGCTGGCGGCCGCCCGGGTTGCCGGCCGTCGTCGTCGACGGGCTCGTGCGCGGCGTCGAGGAACCGTCGCCGAAGCGCGGCTTCACCGAACCGCCAGACATCAGGTAGCCGTGAAGGTCGTTCGTGAAGGCCGCGAGGTCCTCCATGATCGACTTGTTGCGGCGGACAAGCCAGTTGTAGGCGAGCACCGCCGGAACCGCGACGACAAGGCCGAGCGCCGTCATGATCAGCGCCTCGCCGACCGGGCCGGCGACGGTGTCGATCGACGCCTGACCGGACGAACCGATCTTGATCAGCGCGCGGTAGATTCCGATGACAGTGCCGAACAGACCGATGAACGGAGCGGTCGAACCCACGGTCGCGAGGAACGCGAGACCTTCGCCGAGGCGCGCCCCGATCGAGCCCTGGCTGCGCGCCAGGCTGTTCGCCATCCAGTCGTGCTGGTCGATCGGATCGGTCAGCTTGCCGTGCTGCTCCTGCGCAAGCAGCGCGTCGTCGACAATCGCGCGATACGCGCTCTTTTTGTCGAGCTTGGTCGCGGCTTCGCGAAGGTTGGGCGAGTTCCAGAAGCTGGAGCGGACCTTCCGTCCCTGGCTGATAATCTTCTGCTGCTGCATCAGCTTCGTGAACAGGATGTAGAAGGAGAAGATCGACATGCCCACCAGGATGATGAACACCGACCATGCAATGATGCCGCCCTGCTCGAGAGCCGGCATCAGACCATAAGGATTAGCGCCTGCGGGGGCTGCTGCGGGAGTTGCCATGTTCGTCTACTTTCCTCTGATGAAGTTCTGAAAACCGTCAGATCACTGAAGCTGCCACACGATCGTCTGGGTATAAGTGTCTTCCGTCGCCTGCCCGTTACTCAGCTTCGCCGGGTTGAATCGGGCGCGGCTCGTAAGGACTCGGCAGGTCGTGCGGTCGAGTGAATTCGATCCGCTCGAAGAAACCACGTTGCAGCCGGTGACCTTTCCGTTCGTGCCGATGCTGAGACGGACGGTAACCCTTCCCGTCTCCTCGTTGCGAAGCGCATCCTGCGGATAGTCGTCCGCCGAGAACAGGCCCTGAAGATTGCCCTTGGCGCTCTGCGCCTTGGTGATCTTGGCTGGCGGCGGCGGCGGCGGAGCCGGCGGCGCCTGCGGAGTGATGATGACCGGCGGTGCCTCGCGAACCGTCTGGATGACCGGAGCGACGGGCGCGGTGCGAATGATCGGCGGGGGTGCCACGACCGGCGGGGGAGTTTCCGGCTGGTCCGGCGGCGGGGGCGGCGGCTCCTCGGGGGGCGGCGGCTCCTCTTCGACGTCGAAGGTCTTCAGATCCTCCGCCGCTTTCTTGATGACGTTGTAGGCAAGTCCGGTGACGATCGCGTAGCCCAGCGTGAACTGGATGAGCACGACGATGACGATCGCCAGGAAGCGATTGCCACTAAGCTCTTTCTTTTGGGCGTAAGACATTAACCCACACTTCTCCCTCGAGACGCCGTGAACTCACGGTCGAACCGGGCCTCCCCCAGAGCAGCCCTGTCGCCAGGTATCAGGAAACTGTCCATGTACTAAAGTCTCATGGCCAGCAAGCGCGCCTCCTTATTCACCGTTCAAGTGCGGTGCAAGGACTTTTGTTCCACATCGCCAACGTCGCCTAGATAACAGGCCCTTCGCTCGTGAACGATGCGAACTCGACGCCGACGCCGTTTGCGTCCGGATAGATGTCCGGTTTGGACGTCGTCACACGAAGCGCCTTCACTCCGCGCATGGCCGCAAGCCGCAGGTAAATCGCCTCCGCGAGAGTCTCCTGGAGGTTGTAGCGCCGCGCTCCGGCAAGCTCGATCACCTGGTTGCGGACATGGTCGTAATCCCACGCCCGCGCGGGGTCGTCGGATTCCGGAGCGCTCGGATCTTCGAGCCAGACTTCGACCGTTACGAGAAGCCGCTGGGGCGCCCCGACCTCGAATTCGTGAAAGCCGATGTCCGCTTTGACCTCCAGCGAATCGAGCAGGATCTTCGCGCTCCGCGGCCGCAAGGCTTCCGGAACAAGGCCAAAGAGCTTGGGCTGGTCCATCAGGGCTCCAGGAATTGAACGTCGCGCACGGGCGCATTGAAGCGCTGCCCGCCATCGATGGTGAGCACTTCGCCGGTAACCGTCCTCGCTGCAACAAGATAGTCGAGCGCAGCGACGAGATCGGCAGCAGTCACTCCACGCCCGAGAGGATTGCGAGCGTGCATCGCCCCGAAATTCTCCTCCGTCTGTCCTCGCGACTGGAGCATCAGCCCAGGAGATATGGCGTTTACGCGAATTCCCCTGCCCGCGAGCGCACGGGCCGCGAGTTCGGTCACTCCGAGCAAGGCCTGCTTCGACACCGTATAGCTGAGGAAGTCGGCATTCAGGGCGGCAAGCTTCGAATCGAGGATGTTGACGACCAGCGCATCCCCGCCCAAGTGGCGCGCCGCCAGCTCGTCCATGAGCAGGATCGGAGCCCGCACATTGGACCTCATGTGAGCGTCGAATTCCTCCGAGCTGAAGTCGCCGAAACCGTCCCAGGCAAAGCGAGCGGCGTTGTTCACCAGCAGGCGCACGGGAGGCAGCGATTGTGCGGCCGCGAAAATTCTCTTCCCGCAATCGGGCTCAGAAAGCTCGGCGGCCACCGTCACCGCACCATTCGGGACGGTGCTATCGTCTCGCCGCACGTGGGCAAGGACGGTCCAGCCTCGATCGAGCAGCGCCCTTGCAAGCTCCGCTCCGACACGCTTGCCGGCGCCGGTGACGATGGCCGTTGCAGGGATGTGCGTCATTGCGAGGAACGGAGTGACGAAGCAATCCAATCGGCGCAAGGCTGGATTGCTTCCCCTTGCCTCCGCAAGGGTCGCAATGACAGTGCAGCACCATGCCCGAGAGCCACCCTCCGATCGAGCTGAAGGGGATCAGCCTGAGCGACCTCCAGACCCTCATCGACGAGCGCCGTTATCCGCCAGTCGACAATTGGAATCCGTCTTATTGCGGTTCGTCGGGCATGCGTATCGCTCGCGACGGCACGTGGTTTCACAATGGGGAGCCGATCCGGCGACCGGCGATGGTGCGGCTTTTCTCGACAATCCTGAGACGCGAACCCGACGGAACCCATGCCCTCGTCACGCCAGTCGAAAAGCTGACCATCGAAGTGGATTCGACTGCCTTCCGCGCGGTCGAGGTTGAAAGCGAAGGCTGCGGGCGAGACCGGCGAATCGGCTTGCGCCTCGACAGCGGCGACGCGCTCATCGTGGGCAAGGATCATCCGCTGACGATAGTGGAGGACAAGGACGGTGTGTCGCCGCGCGTCGCCGTCCGCCACGGACTCGAAGCCGAGCTGTCGCGCCCCGTTTACTACGAGCTTGCAGAAGCTGCGCTGGCTGAAGACGGAAATCCGCCCGGCCTGTGGAGTGACGGCTGCTTCTTTCCGCTCGCGGTGGCTCCGTGAGCATAGCCGACCGCTTGCGGGCGAGCCTTGCCGGCCCCGCTGCCGAGCCGCCAATCGAAGGAGACCTGGCCGAGCTTCGCGCCTCGGCCTTGATACCTGCCGCCGTCCTGATCGCCGTCACCGACCGAACGGAGCCCGGACTATTGCTCACCGTCCGGAGAGAGCATTTGCGGACCCACGCCGGGCAGATCGCTTTCCCGGGAGGCCGCGTCGATCGCGGGGAAGGAGCGGTCGCGGCCGCCGTTCGGGAAGCGCAGGAGGAACTGGGCCTCGATCCCGCAGAGGTCGAAATCATCGGGGAGCTCGAGGACTATCGAACCATCACGGGATATGTCGTGACTCCCGTCCTCGGAGTTATTCCGCCGGACCTTCGGCTCGCTCCGCATGAGCATGAAGTCGCCGACTGGTTCGAAGCGCCGCTTAATTATCTTGTCGATCCGGCGAACCGGCAGCTGGAAACTGCTGTTTTCGCAGGGCGCGAGCGCCGCTACTGGCTGATCGAATGGCGAAACAAGCGAATCTGGGGAGCGACTGCGGCAATGCTGGTTAACCTGTCGCGGCGTTTGCAATGGACGTGAAGCTGGACGCTGGTCACTGGCGGCGGCGGCGCGGCATGGCGAAGCTGCTCGACGCGCTGGCGGCAGCCGAAGGCCAGACGCGATATGTCGGCGGGGCCGTGCGAGACGGCCTGCTCGGGCTGCCGGTCAGCGACGTCGACCTTGCAACGCGGCTGAAACCCGATGAAGTCGTGGAACGGTTGCAGGCTGCCGGCCTCAAGGCAGTCCCTACCGGCTTCGAACACGGAACCGTGACCGCCGTCAGCGACGGGCACCCCTATGAGGTCACGACCCTTCGGCGCGACGTGGAAACCTTCGGCCGCCACGCGACGGTGGTCTTCACCGACGACTGGGAGGAGGACGCGGCCCGGCGCGACTTCACCATCAATGCGCTGATGGCGGACCCGGTCACTGGAGAGGTTTACGACTATTTCGACGGGCTCGCCGATCTCGGCGAGCGGCACGTGCGCTTTATCGGCGACCCGTATGCGCGGATTGCCGAGGATCATCTGAGGATCCTGCGCTTCTTCCGATTCCACGCGCGCTTCGGACGGGGCGCGCCGGACTTGCAGGCCCTCGACGCCTGTACCGAGCGCGCCAACGACCTCATGGCCCTCTCGCGCGAGAGAATCGCCGACGAGCTATTGAAGCTCCTTGCGGTCGAAAACCCGCTGGCGACGGTCCAGGTGATGCTCGACAGAGCGATCCTGCAACCGGTCCTCCCCGAGATTGCCGAATCGGCGACAGCCGGGCTCGAAACGCTCATCAACTCCGAACGCGAGGCGGAAATTGCGCCCGATCCGCTGCGGCGGCTCGTGTCCCTGCTTCCGCGCGACCCCCAGCTCGCCACCGGCATCGCGGTCCGGCTGAAGCTGTCGAACCGCGACCGCAAGCGAATGGCCTGCGCCGCCGATCCGGAGATCGCCGACCCGAAGGCGATCGCCTATCGCGCCGGAGTGGACTGCGCGGTCGACCGGCTCCTGCTCGCGGATAAGGCGGGCGAGGCCAGGACGATCGTCTCCTGGACACCCCCGCGTCTTCCGATAAGCGGCGGCGCCCTGATCAAGCGCGGGATCGCGGAAGGCCCGCTCGTTTCCAGAACCTTGCGCCAGATCGAGGACCGGTGGCTCGCGGCCGGCTTCCCCGCAGGCGCGGATTTCGACGCGATCGTCTCCGAAGCGCTGTCGAGCGCGCGTTAACTTCGTCTCAATCGCAAGCGGGTACCTCCTGCAATGGTTAACCGCGCGGTGACCATCTTGCGGCGCGCGATGGCGGTGGGGAGCGACAGTTGGGGCTGCGCCTTGCACAGAAAGCTGCATTCGCGGCGGTTCTTGCCGCTGCGCTTCCCTGTGCCTCGGCCAATGCGGCGACGATTACCGCCACCGCCAAGGCGAAGGTGGTCAAGCCGCTCGCGCTCGAATCGCGCCGGAACCTCGACCTCGGGACGATTATTCTCGGCCCAGGCGTCTGGTCGGGAACGACCGTAAAACTCGCGAGGACGGGAGTCCTGACCTGCGGCGGCAACGTCACCTGCTCCGGCGCAACCCAGGTCGCTCAGTACAATGTTTCCGGGTCCAACGGCGAGACTGTCGTAATCACCGTCCCCAACGTCACGCTCGTGAATCAGCTGAATTCGTCGAAGACCCTGACCCTCGTTCCTGACAAGCCGCCGCCCATTACGCTCACGAATTCGGGCAACCCGGGAACGACCTTCTCGATCGGCGGATCGGTCACCGTAAGCTCGACGACTCTTGGAGGCAATTACGTGGGCACCTTCAACGTGACAGCGGACTATCAGTAGGAAGCATCCATCGCCGAGCCGCCAATCTTCTCGCCCTGCTTCTGACGGGATCGGACTTTCAGCAGGTCCTGGCGCGATATGATGCCCACGACGCGACGGCTTTGCGGGTCGACGATCGGAACTCGTCCCACGCCGGTTTCGACCATCATATCGGCAACCTCCCCGCAGGGCGTCTCCGGATAGACGAAGCCGGTGGATGCGTCCGACAGCGCATCGGCGAGCTGTCCTTCCGCATGCATACCGACCTGCCAGCGAAGCGCATCGGTCCGCGAGACCAGCCCCAGCAACTGTCCGCGCTCGTCGATGACCGGGTAGGAGCGATGGTCGGCTTCGTCCGTGAAAAATCGCACCACATCGGCAAGCGGCATTTCGCCGGGAAGAGTGACCGGCTCGCGGGTCATCAGCTGCCCCGCCTGCAGGAATTCGAGCGCGTCCACCGTATATTCGCGCAAGATGTGCCGGCCGCGGCGAGCGATCTTCTCCGTCAGGATCGACCGCTTCATCACGAGGACGCTTATCGCATAGGCCGCGGTCGCGGCGGCGATCGTGTCCGGCAGGGCGGAGAGGTGATTCGTGAGTTCCGCCGCGAACAAGGCGCCGGTCATCGGCGCGCGCATGGTGCCGCTCATAACGCCCGCCATCCCGATCATCGCCCAGAAGCCCGAGTCCCCCGGGAGATACTGGCCGATCAGGAAGCCAAGGCAGCCGCCGAGAATCAGCAACGGTGCGAGGATGCCGCCCGAAGTCCCCGAGCCTAAAGCGACAAGCCACACGACCGCCTTGACGACGAGCAGAAGGAGGACGGCGCGCATGACGAGATTGCCGTCCAGAAGCGACTGGATCGTGTCATAGCCCGCACCCAGCACGCGCACGTCGAACAGGGCGCCGATCCCGACGACGACTGCACCGATCGCGGGCCACCACATCCAGTGGATGGGCAGGCGGTGAAAACCGTCCTCGATCCGGTACAGGATGAAGGACAGGAGAGCAGCCTCAAGGCCCGTGACCAGCCCGATCAACGCCGAGATTGCAACCGGCTCCAGCCCCGCCGGAGTCGGTGCCGCGAAGGGGAACAGCGGCCCGCTTCCGACCAGCAGGGGCCGCCATGCCAGTGCCACCAGCACCGCGGTCACCACGGGCACGAAGCTTCGCGGCTTCCATTCGAACAAGAGCAGCTCGACGGCAAGCATGATCGAGGCCAGCGGAGTTCCGAAAATTCCGGTCATTCCCGCCGTTGCGCCTGCCACAAGCAGCGTCTTGCGTTCGGCGGCGCTCAACCGGAACAGTTGCGCGAACAGGGAGCCGATCGCTCCGCCGGTCATGATGATCGGACCTTCGGCGCCGAACGGACCGCCGCTCCCAATCGACACCGCCGAGGAGAGCGGCTTCAGCAGCGCGACCTTGGGCGACAGCTTGCTTTCGCCGAAGAGGATCGTCTCGATCGCTTCGGGGATTCCGTGGCCCCGGATCTTCTCCGATCCGAAGCGAGCCATCAGCCCGACGATGAGGGCGCCGACGACGGGTATGAAGAGCACCAGCAGCGGGCCGCGCCCTGCTATATCCGCAGATTCGAAGGAGAAATTGCCGTACCACAGGACGTTGGTCGCAAAGGCGATCAGCTTGAGTAGCGCCCAGGCGCTGAACGCGCCGCCCGTTCCGGCGACAATCGCCATCGCGGCAAGGATGAGCATTCGATAGTCTGCGCTATAGTCGGCGAGGCGGCGGGGGTGCTGGATGACGGTGGGCATGAAAGCGCCCATGCCGAAAGTTAGTATTGTATTGCAACCTCGGCGGCGGACTCATTGAGCCGGACGGGTGAGCTAGTTCGGTTTTCGCCGGCGCGACTGCCAATATTCGAGGGCCGCCTCAGCCTGCAGCGGCCTGGCGAAATAGAAGCCCTGCCCGCTTTCGCATCCGAGAGTCGCCAGCGTGGTCGCCAATTCGACCGTCTCGATGCCTTCGGCAGTCGTCGACATGTTGAGAGCGTCGGCAAGGCCGAGGATCGCTCGGACGATGGCGACGGCATCAGGGTCCGTCATCATCCCGGACACGAAGCTCTTGTCGATCTTGAGCACATCGATCGGAAGGCGCTGGAGATAGGCAAGGCTGGAATAGCCGGTGCCGAAGTCGTCCATCGCAACCGTCGTGTCGAGGGATTTGAGGGCTTCGAAAACCCGGGTCGCCCGGCGCGGGTCCTGGACGATCGAGCTCTCGGTCAGCTCGAGCGTGAGGCGGTCGCCGCGCAGGCCGCTCGACCGCAATGCGCTGGCGACGACACCGGCGACATCGTCGCGCGCTACCTGGATCGCGGAAAGATTGACTCCGACGTAGACGGGCAGCGCCTCGCCGCTGCTTGCATCCCACTCGGCAAGGGTTCGCGTGGCCTTGTCCATCGCCCAGCGGCCAAGCTGCAGGATGAGGCCGGATTCCTCGGCGACGGGTATGAATTCCGACGGAGAGATTTCGCCTCGGTCGGGATGGTTCCAGCGGGCGAGCGCTTCGAAGCCGGAAACCTCGCCGGACTTAAGGCTGATGAGCGGCTGGTAGAAGAGCTCCAGCTGCTCCTTGTCGAGCGCACGCCGAAGCTCAGTCTCGATCGAAAAGCGCCGCCGCGCGAGGTTCGCTTCCTTCGGCTCATAGATTTGCGGCATGCCGGTCTGCTTCGCCTGCTTCACCGCGAACTGCGCGTTGCGGAACAGGTCCTCGGCTTCCAGGCCCTGCTGCATCAGGGCGACGCCGATCGCGCATTCGACACGGATATCAAGCTCGGAAATCTGGAACGGCGCCGTCATCACGTCCTGGATCCGAGCCGCGGCCGTCAGTGCGTCCTCCACTCCCCGGCGGAGCGAAACGAGGATTCCGAATTCGTTTCCTCCCGTACGCGCAAGGACGTCGCCGCCGCGAAGGGCCGACATCAGCCGCCTGGCGAACGTAATCAGAAGTTCGTCGCCGGCGATGCTTCCCATGCTCTCGTTGATTCGGCTGAAGCGAAGGACGTCGACGACCAGGACCGCGTGCCGATGCTCTTCGCTGATAACCTTGCCGGCGCGCTCGATCTCCTCGCCGAAGGCGAGACGGTTGGGAAGGCCGGTCAGGCTGTCGCGCAGCATCTCGGCGCGTAGAGTGCGTTCTGCCTGCACCTCGACGGTTCGGTCGACGAGGCTCATCAGGCACCGCGGCATTCCATCGTCGCCGTTCGGCAGGGGCGCCAGCCTGATCCGAAGATAGCGGGCCGAGACTCCTTCGCCGTCCCGGATGTCGAGCTCGCCGCCGCAAAGCGGGTCGGAGAAATATTGCTCGAAGAGATCGGCGATCGGCCCGCCTTTCAGGCACTCCGCGTCATCCCAGTCAATTGCGGTGCAGGTCGAGCGGTCGATCGATTCAACGAAGCGGTTGTTGTGGGCGAGAATCTTGAGCGAGCCGTCTTCCTCGCGGCCGACGACGGCGGCTGCGATTGGAAGGGCGCTGAGCAGCTCGGCATCGCCATCGCCCGCAAGCGCGCGGACCGCCCGGGGCATATCGCCCCGGAGCGCTCGGGTGGACATCCCGGGGCGCTTGTGTGCAGCCTGCATCGACTGCGGTATGAATTAGACGGGTTAATTCAAAGTATCCGGCCGGGCCTAAACGGATTTGTTAATGTCGGTTAGCCGACGCTGGCGAATGCCTGGTCGAACCGGTTGTTTCGCGGAAATCCGATCGGCGGCATCCGACCCGCGGCGCCGCGCGCGGCACGCCAGGGCGTAAGATCCGTTTCCGTCCTCGTTCGGCCGCGCTCCCCGCCCAGGCTCCAGCTGAGCCCGTCGGAAAGCCGGAATGCGATGGCGTCCGAAAGGCCGCCGTCGCGATAGCGCTGAAGCATCACCCCCTGCCCGCGCGCCAGCTCCGGGAGATCGGAGAGCGCGAAGACCAGGAGCTTCCGGTTCTCGCCAACTACTGCGATCGCGTCGGACGCAGCCGGGACCGGCCGCACCACCGCCACCTTCGCCTTCGGGCGCAGGTTCACGAGTTGCTTGCCCTTGCGGGTCTCGGCAAGCGTCGACTCCCCCGAAGCGATGAAGCCCCGCCCGTCGGACGACGCCAGCAGCAGCTTCATGCCCGGCTCGGCGACGAGGAGAGTGACGATCTCGACTTCCGGCTCGAGGTCGATCTGGAGGCGAACCGGTTCCCCGAACCCCCGTCCGCCGGGAAGCTTGTCGCCCGACAAGGTGTAGACGCGGCCGTTATTCGCGAAGATCGCCAGCTTGTCCGTCGTCTGCGCGTGGAAATGGATGGACGGCCCGTCGCCCTCGCGCCACTTGAGCTGCTCGATCTCCTCGAGCGCGGTGTGGCCTTTCATCGCCCGAATCCAGCCCCGCTGCGAAAGAATGACGGTGATCGGCTCCTTCTCGATCATCGCCGTCCAGTCGATCTCACGCGCCGGCGCGGCTTGGGCGAACTGAGTCCGGCGCTCGTCGCCGAACTTTTCGCGCACCTTCTTGAGGTCGCTCCGCAGCCGGCGCCACTGCAGTGCCTCCTCGGCGACCAGGCGGATGAGGTCATCGCGCTCTTCGACCAACGCTTCGCGCTCGCGTCCGATCTCCATCTCCTCGAGCTTGCGCAAGCTCCTCAGGCGCATATTGAGGATGGCTTCGGCCTGGCGGTCCGAGAGCGAGAATTCGGCCATCATCACCGGCTTGGGCTCGTCTTCGGTGCGGATGATCTCGATCACCCGGTCGAGATTGAGGAAGGCGACGAGGAAGCCCTCGAGCAGCTCCAGCCGGTCGTTGATCTTCTCGATCCGGACCTCGGAGCGGCGGACCAGCACATCTTTCTGGAAGGCGAGCCAGGCGAGCAGCGCTTCCTTGAGGCTCATAACCCCCGGCGTCCGGGTCGAATCGAGCACGTTGAGGTTGAGCGGGAAGCGGATCTCGAGATCGGTCAGGCGATACAGGCTCTCCAGCAGCAGGTCGGAATCGACGGTCCGGGCCCGCGGCTCGAGCACAATCCGGAGGTCCTCGGCGCTCTCGTCCCGCACATCGGCGAGGATCGGCAGCTTCTTGTCGGCAATCAGCTGCGCGATGTCCTCGATCAGCTTCGACTTCGGAACGCCGTACGGTATCTCGCTCACCAGCAGGTGCCACCCGCCACCTTTTTCGCGCTCAACCTCGATCCTTGCGCGCAGCCGGAACGATCCGCGCCCGCTGACATAGGCCTTGAGAATAGTGTCGGGGTCGTCGACGAGGATTCCACCCGTGGGAAAGTCCGGCCCTTTGACGATTTCCATGAGCTCGCGGTCGTCAAGCCGCTTGCGGTCGATCAGCTTCATCGCGGCGTCGATCAGCTCGCCGACATTATGCGGCGGAATCGACGTCGCCATGCCGACCGCAATCCCGCTCGCGCCGTTGGCGAGCAGGTTTGGGAATAGCCCCGGGAAGACCTCGGGCTCTTCCTCCTCGCCATTATAAGTGGGCCTGAAATCGACCGTGCCCTCGTCGAGCCCGGCCATGAGCTGCATCGCGACCGCGGTCAGCCGCGCTTCGGTGTAGCGATAGGCGGCGGCATTATCGCCGTCGATGTTGCCGAAGTTGCCCTGGCCGTCGACCAGCGGGTAGCGAAGCGCGAAATCCTGCGCGAGGCGGACCATCGCGTCATAGACACTCTGGTCGCCGTGCGGATGGTATTTGCCGATCACATCGCCAACGACGCGCGCTGATTTCTTGTAGGCGCCGGCCGGATCGAGTCGAAGGAGTCGCATGGCCCATAGCAGTCGCCGGTGAACCGGCTTCAGGCCGTCGCGGACGTCGGGCAGCGAGCGCGCGGTGATCGTCGACAGGGCGTAGACGAGATAGCGCTCCGAAAGCGCTGCATCGAACGGTGTCTCAATGAAGGAGTCGGTCGGGACCTCGGTCATGCCTCTCGCTAGCAAGGCAGACGCGTGCTTGCCAACGGTTCCCGACTGAACCTGGGGTTGGACGCCGTCCTATCTTTCGTTGGCTTGGTTTCGGATCGCGATTGCGCATAGCTCCGGCGCCGGGGGACCCGAAATTGTCTGCGTACCGGATCTACGAGCTCAATGGTGACGGTCGCTTTTCGACGGCCGACTGGATCGAGGCCGGCGACGACGAAGCGGCGTTGATCGCGGCCCGCGACCGCTTTCCGTCAGGCCCGTTCGAGCTGTGGCAGGGTCGCCGGCTGGTCGCGCGGATCGACGGCAACGACGAGCGCAGGTCAGGCTAGTCGCGCTGATCGTCCAGGTAGCGCTGGCCGCGGGCCTTCAGCGCGCCCTCCAGCAGCCTTTCCGATGTTTCTTCGGCGGCATTGGCGGTCATCCGGACGTCGACGGCGTCGGGTCCCTTGACGATGACCGACCCGTCCTCGGCATCCACGTCGCTCGGCTTATCGTAGATTTGGTCATCTATCATGCGCCTCCAACGCTTGACTTATGTTAGGATTTCCGCGGTTCGGCGCAGAGCCTAAACGGCCAGTTGCATCGCGTCCGTAGCGAATTTCGGGCTGAGTTCCGGCGAATTCGTCAACGCGGCGACTTGGCCACGATCCGTGCCTCGACGATCCTGATTGCTTCGGCGATCGCCGCGTCCACCGTCATTTCGCTGGTATCGAGAGTCTCGGCGTCGGCCGCCTTCGCCAAGGGCGCTGCATCGCGGTTCCTGTCGCGCGCGTCGCGCGCCTGGAGGTCGAGCAGCACATCCTCGATATGGGCGGGCATCCCCCGCTCGAGGAGCTCGCGGACCCGCCGCTGAGCCCTGACTTCCGGCGACGCGGTGACGAAAATCTTCACGTCCGCGTCCGGAGCAATCACAGTGCCGATGTCGCGCCCGTCGAGCACGGCTCCGCCCGGCTGATCGGCGAAAGCCCTCTGGCGTTCCAGCAGCGCGTCGCGAACCGCGGGATAAGCCGAGATTTTCGACGCGATCTTCGATACCGGCTCGCTCCGAAGCTCCGGATCGTCGAAGTTCGATCCGATCTCGTTGCACGCCCGGACTGCCTCGAACTCGCTCGCCGGGTCGCCGCCCCACCGCCACAGGTTTAGAGCGACCGCCCGGTACAGGACGCCCGTATCCATGTGCGGCAGGTTGAAGTGGCGGGCAAGCGCTCGGGCGATCGTGCCCTTCCCACTCGCAGCGGGCCCGTCCACGGCAATGAGAATGCGCCGCGGCGGACCATCGCCGTTTGTCGACTGCTTGTTCAAGCGGCGCGCTTTGACAGCGCCCAATGCCTATGGCAAGGCGCGCGCCGCACGCCGCAGGCCGTCTTTCGAGAGCCGGCTGCGACCACCCTCAATGGAGCTTGAGACCTTATGGTCAAACCTGAATGGGGCACCAAGCGCACTTGCCCCAAATGCTCGACCCGCTTCTACGACCTCGGCAAGGAGGACCCGGTGCATTGCATCGAGTGCGGGACGGATTGGATCCCGGAGCCGGTGCTGAAGTCGAAGCAGCCGATGCCGTTCGAACCGGCGGAAGTTGAAAAGGAAAAGACGAAGGACGAGGACCTCGAGGCCGAGGAGCTCGCCATCGACGAAGACGAAGAGCCGAGCGCAGACGACGAGGTCGACCTTGCCACCGACGACGACGATCTCGGGGTCGCGAAGACCGACGACGACGAGGACAGCTGATCATATTCCCGGTTGCGCCGGGAAAAACATCGCCTAAATGCGCGGGAAGACGGGGCCGTAGCTCAGCTGGGAGAGCGTCGCAATGGCATTGCGAAGGTCAGGGGTTCGATCCCCCTCGGCTCCACCAATCCCGCAATTGCGACGATTTGACGCCGCCGTTTTTCAGGCGACGGCAGCCGCCTGCCTGGCCTGAGTCACGCGCGCCGATTCCGGAATCTCGGCAAGCAGCCATTCGCGGAAGCGTTTGATCTTCGGGACCATGCGCCGCTCCGGCGGATAGACGAGCCAATAGGCCCAGCCGCGCGTCGAGATCAGGTCCGGAAAGGGGGTGACCAGCCTCCCCTCGGCGACGTCGAACGTCCAGAAGAAGGGTGTCAGCAGCGCGAACCCCTGGCTTGCCATCGCCGCGTGGCCCTCGTTCGCCTGGTTGTCGAGACGAACGCCCCGCCGTTTTTGCGAGCCTTCCAGCTTCACTCCGGCATCGGTGAACCACTGCACCCACCAATCGTCTTCCGGGCTGATGAGGTTGAGGTCGACAAGGTCCGCGGGCTCGAGCTGGCGTCCGAGATTTCGCTCTGCCTCGGCGATGCAGGCCGGGCTCGCCATCGGAGTGAAGTCGGACTGCACGAGCAGGTGCTTCTCAAGCCCTTCCCAATCGCCCGTGCCCGCACGGATCGCGACGTCCGCGTCGCCCGAGCGGAGGTCGGTCACCTCGTTGCCAGTCGTCATCCGGACACCGGTGTCCGTATGCTTCATCTGGAAAGCCCCGAGGCACCAGGCGAGCCATGTGTTCGCGAACGTGTAGGTCGTGGTGACCGTAAGGAGGGACTCGTCGTCCGCGCGGTGCGATTCGAACGCCGCCTCGATCGCATCGAACGCCTGGCTTAGCGACGGAAGGAGCCGCAGCCCCAATGGCGTCAATCGGACCCGCCCGCGCTCCCGGATGAAGAGCGGCGCCCCAAGCCGGTCCTCAAGCGCCTTCACCTGATAGGAAACCGCCGCCTGGGTCATCCCGAGCTCAGCTGCCGCGGCGGTGAAATTCTCGTTCCGGGCGGCAGCCTCGAAAGCACGGACGGCGGTGAGTGGAGGAAGCTTTCGCATTGGCTGACCCCATAAGCTCCATTTATTGCTCCGTTCGAGCGTTTGATTGGCGCAACAAGCGGTCGAAGTCTATCTCGATTTGCACCGCCGGCGGAGTTTCTCCCTCCCCTGATGAAGCCCCCTCCGCCGGCGGCAAGAAACAGGAGTTAGACAAGATGGCTTATAGCCTTAGCCCCAGGCTGTTCGTCGAGAACGGCCCCGCGCAGCAGGCGGCGGATGCCGCCGCCGCACGACCCGCAGTCCGCTTCCTCCCGTGGCGCAAGCTCGATTCGAAGCGCCGCTTCGAAGCGATCGAATTCGCACTGAAAGCGCCCGCCAACGACCTCGTCGACAACTTTCCGGTGGCGCTCTGAAGGAGATGGTTACGATGATCGACCAGATGTTCGACCGCGCCTACCAGCAGGGGCGCTCCGAGCTAAACGCTGGGCTCGGACTCGTCATCAACCGCGTCGGCAAGGCGGTGCTCAACGCCTTCCAGGTGCTGAACCGAATCGAATATGATGCCCCCTGGCTGGCACGTTCACGAAAGATGAAACGTGCCTGACCCGAATTGAGGAGCGCGGCCCACGCACGCACCGCGCTCCTCAACTTTCTGCGTTTATCAAAGAAAATCAGCCGCTTGCCGAAACTGCGGCTTGCGCGAGCACGAATTTTCCCTAACCTTAGTTATTCAAATCAATTCCGGACGGGGGAATTTTCGTGAGTCGTTCAACGCTGTTTTCGCGCGCCAGCGGCATTGCTGTCGCACTTTGCCTTGCAACCACCGCTGCAGCCGCAACTGCCGCACCTCAGACAACGACGGCAGCAGAGCCGCAATCGAACGTGAACGGCTGGGGAGTCCATCTCACCGACGTCACCCCGGACCCCGCGATCCGCTACGGCACGCTGCCCAACGGCATGAGATATGCCATCATGCACAACGAGACGCCCAAGGACACGGCGTCCGTTCGGCTGCAGATCGAGTTCGGCTCGCTTGGCGAAGCCGAGAATGAGCGCGGCCTCGCTCACTTCATCGAGCATATGGCGTTCAACGGGACGACTCACGTCCCGGAAGGCGACATGATCAAGATTCTCGAACGCCAGGGCCTCGCCTTCGGTCCCGACACGAATGCGATGACCGGTTTCGACACCACCACCTACATGCTCGACCTGCCGAAGACGGACGCCGAGCATCTCGACACGGCGATCTTCCTCCTGCGCGAAGCTGCGAGCGAGGTGAAGTTCGATCCCGCCGCGGTCGATCGCGAGCGCGGAGTGATCCTCGGCGAGAAACGTACCCGCGACAATTTCCAGCTCAATCAGGCCGTCGACCTGCTGGGCTTCGACCTTCCGCAGGCGCCGTATGCGAAGCGGATTCCGATCGGCCTGGAGACCGTCATCAAGAGTGCGTCGGCGGATACGCTGAAGGATCTCTACCACCGTTATTACCGGCCCGAGAACGCGACGCTCGTTTTCGTTGGCGACGCCGATCCGGCGATCGTCGAAGCAACGATCCGCAAGTCGTTCGGCGACTGGAAGGACGTCGGCCCGGCTGGCGCTCCGCTTCCGAGAGGCACCGTCGACCTGAAGCGCAAGGCCGGTTTCGACACGTTCGTCGATCCCGCCGTCGCGACGACGGTCGACCTCACCGTTCTCAGGCCGTGGGAGAAGCCGGTCGACACTTTGGCCTATCGCAGGGAAAAGACGCTCGAGGCGCTCGCTGCCGGGATCGTCAACCGCCGGCTGTCGCGCATCGCAAACGCGCCGGACTCGCCGCTTCTGGGCGGAGGAATGGGCGTCCAGGAGCAGAAGGACCTCACGCTGGCCACGACGATCAAGGTCGCGGCCAAGGACAGCGGCTGGAAGGAGGCCGTCACCACTGCCGAGCAGGAGGTGCGCCGAGCCGTCGATCATGGGGTGACAGAGGGCGAGCTCAAGACCGAACTCGCCGCGATGGAAGTCACGCTCCGCACGCAAGCGGAGCAGGAGGACACTCGCGAGAACAAGGCGATTGCCGCCTCGATCCTGAGCGTGATCGGCGAGGACAAGTTCGTCACGACGCCGCGCTACAAGTATGAGGAGTTCGAGAAGCTCGCGAAGACGATCACCCCGGCGGAAGTGAGCGCTACGCTCAAGTCCATCTGGACCGGAAGTGCGCCGCTGGTTCACTTGAGCTCCAAGCAGGCCGTCCCTGTCGCCACGGTGGCGAGCGCGTTCGGCGCCAGCCGGGCCGTCGCCGTTAAAGCGCCGGCCAAGGAAGCGGCTACGGCTTTCGCTTACGACAGCTTCGGCGCTCCCGGAACGGTGGCCGAGGACAAGCGTATCGACGACCTCGGAGTCCGCACGGTTCGCTTCGCCAACAATGTGCGGCTCAACCTCAAGAAGACCGACTTCGAAACCGGCAAGGCCCGCTTCCTCGTCCGCCTCGGTGACGGAGTGCTCGATCTTCCGAAGGACCAGCCCGGGCTCAATGTCATGCTCTCGACCGTGTCGGCGCTTGCCGCGCTCAAGAAGCATTCGTTCGAGGATCTGAAGGAGCTCGCCGCGGGGAAGGTTCTCGTATTCGGAACGGCGGTTGCCGACGACGCCTTCATCGCCTCCGGTGCGACGACCCCCAACGACCTCGCCCTTCAGATGAAAGTCAGCGCCGCTTACCTGACCGACCCCGGCTATCGACCGGAGGCAGCGAGCAAGTGGCTCAATGCCGTTCCGGTCATCGAAAAGCAGGTCAACGCACAGCCGCAGGCGGTCGCGATGTTGAAACTGCCGATCCTGCTCGCCAACGGCGACGAGCGCTTCGGGATGCCCGACGGTGCAATGCTGGAAAAGCGCACCTTCGATGAAGCCCGCGCTGCCCTTGCCCCGGTGATCGCATCCGACCCGATCGAAATCACGGTTGTGGGCGATGTCGACGAGAAGGTCGTGATCGACGCGGTCGCGTCAAGCTTCGGCGCGCTGCCGACCCGCAATCTTGCCGAAAAGCCTTCCGCAGGCGCGGTCAAGGCGAGCTTCCGAACCGATCGCAGCCCGATCAAGTTGACCCACGACGGACCGGCGGACCAGGCCGTGATCGAAACGGCGTGGCCCACCGACGACGACCACGATTTCCGCAAGGACGTGGCCATGAGCCTGCTCACGAAGACGCTCGACCTGATGCTCACGGACAAGGTCCGCGAAGCGCTCGGTGCAAGCTACGGAGTTAGCCTCCAAAGCGTGATGTCCGAAACCTTCCCCGGCTTCGGCTATCTCTCGGCAAGCGCCGTCGTCGCTCCCGACAAGATCGACGAGGTCCAGAAGGCCATCGAAGAGGCTGCAGCGGAACTTCGGGACAAGCCAGTGGACGCCGATTTGCTGGCTCGCGCCCGCAATCCTGAACTTGAGAAGACGGATCACCAGCTGCGCGACAACGGCTTCTGGCTGGGCGCCCTGTCGAAGGCGCAGAGCGAGCCGGAGCGGCTGGACCGAATCCGCAAGCAGAAGGAAATCCTGCAGTCGATAACCGCTGCCGATCTGCAAAAGCTGGCGCAGGAATATCTCAAGCCGGAGACTCGGCAGAATGCGGAGATCGTCAGCAGTAAGATCGCGTCGGCCTCTGCTTCGGGAGCATCCCAGGCCGCCAAGTAGCGTCAATTGCGATGGGGCGGCGGCTAGCCTATAGCCGCCGCACCTTTATCGCGTTGGAGCGTATCACCCGACATGGCTCGCCGCCGCCAGATCTACGAGGGCAAGGCCAAGATCCTTTACGAAGGACCCGAGCCAGGCACCCTGATCCAATATTTCAAGGACGACGCGACCGCGTTCAACGCCCAGAAGCGCGGGACGATCAGCGGCAAGGGCGTCCTCAACAACCGCATCTCGGAGCATATCTTCACCGCGCTCGGCGCAATCGGGGTCCCGACCCACTTCATCCGCCGCCTCAACATGCGCGAGCAGCTGATCCGGCAAGTGGAGATCATCCCGATCGAGGTCGTCATCCGCAACGTCGCCGCCGGCTCGCTATCCAAGCGGCTCGGCATTGAGGAAGGCACGCAGCTGCCGCGGACGATCATCGAATATTATTACAAGGACGACGCCCTCGGCGATCCGATGATTTCCGACGAGCATATCGCCTGCTTCGGCTGGGCGAGCCAGGAGGAGATGAACGACATCGCCGACATGGCGATCCGCGTGAACGACTTCCTGTCGGGGATGTTCGCGGCGATCGGAATCCGCCTGATCGACTTCAAGCTGGAGTTCGGACGCGTCTGGGATGGCGACTTCGCGCGGATCATTCTCGCCGACGAGATCAGCCCGGACGGCTGCCGTCTATGGGACATCAAGTCGAACGAGAAGCTCGACAAGGACCGCTTCCGTCAGGACCTCGGCAAGGTCGAAGAAGCCTATCAGGAAGTCGCCCGCCGCCTCGGCCTGATGCCGGAAGGCGAGGAAGAGAGCGCCGTGCTCGACTTCGACAGCCACCGCAAGAAGCGCGGGCGGTAACCGCAGGTCGTCATGCCGGGCTTGACCCGGCACCCGCCTTCTCTTTTGGGAACAGCTGAAGAACAAGGCAGACCCCGGCTCGCTGGCCGGGGTGACGATTGGAGCTGATTTGCCCCTCCCCCGCGTCCGTGTCGTAACCTTGAATGCAGCGCTTGGGCCGTTGGACTACCGAGTGCCGGACGCAATGGACGTGCAGCCCGGCTCGATCGTCATTGCGCCGCTTGGGCCGCGGCAGCTGCTCGGAGTGGCCTGGGAGCCTGACCGGCTGCAGACCGGAGAGGTCAGCGACAACCGGCTGCGTCCGCTAATTTCGGTAATGGACGTGCCGCCTGTTCCGGCGCCCCTTCGGCGGCTCGTCGAATGGACGGCGGATTACTACCTCGCCCCGATCGCGTCGGTGCTACGGATGGTCCTGCCCTCTTCAGCGGCGCTCGAGGGACCGCGCCAGCTCACCGAGTATGCGCCGACCGGACGCGCGCCGGACCGCGTGACCCCGCAGCGCGAGAAAGCGCTGGCCGCGGTCGAGGGCCGCCAGGGAACGATCCGCGAGCTCGCCGACCATGCCGAAGTCAGTGATGCAGTGATGCGCGGGCTGGTCAATGCCGGCGCTCTCCAACCCGTGCAGGTCACGGCCGACAGGCCGCTTTCGTGCCCTGACCCCGCTTTTGCACCGCCGGACCTGAGCGACGAGCAGCAGGAAGCCGCGAATTCGCTTTCGGGCTCCATTGGCAAAGGCTTCGACCCGGTCCTGCTCGACGGCGTGACCGGGTCGGGCAAGACGGAGGTGTATTTCGAGGCCATTGCCGAGTGCCTCCGCCGGGACAAGCAGGTGCTCGTCCTCCTTCCCGAGATCGCCCTGACCGAGCCGTTCCTGAAGCGGTTCGAGGCGCGGTTCGGGTGCGAGCCGGTGACATGGCACTCGGGCCTCAGGTCGTCCCAGCGTCGCCGCGCGTGGCGGGGAATCGCGTCCGGCGAAGCGAAGGTAACAGTCGGCGCCCGCTCCGCTTTGTTCCTCCCCTACCCTAACCTCGGGCTCATCATTGTCGATGAGGCGCACGAGCCGAGCTTCAAGCAGGAAGACGGAGTCCAGTACCAGGCGCGCGACACGGCGGTCATGCGTGCGAAGTTCGAGGACATTCCCGTCATCCTATCGACCGCGACCCCTCCCATCGAAAGTCGCCACATGGTCGAGGTCGGCCGCTACCGCGAAGTCACACTCGCCAGCCGATATGCCGGCGCGACCCTACCAGAGATCCGCGCCATCGACCTGACGCAGGACCCGCCGCCGCGCGGCCGCTGGCTGGCGCCGACACTCGTCGACGAGCTTCAGGCCAACCTCGACAATGGCGAGCAGTCCTTGCTGTTCCTCAACCGCAGAGGCTTCGCGCCGCTGACCTTGTGCCGCCATTGCGGCCACCGTTTCCAGTGCCCCAACTGCACCGCCTGGATGGTTGAGCATCGGCTGATGCACCGCCTCGCCTGCCATCATTGCGGCCACGTGATGCCGCCGCCCAAAGCCTGTCCCGAGTGCGGCGAGGAGGACAGCCTCGTCGCCTGCGGCCCTGGAGTCGAGCGCATCGCCGACGAGGTCGCCGAACTTTTCGCTGAGGCGCGGACCGCGATCGTCACTTCGGACACGATCTGGTCGCCGCTCAAAGCTGCCGAGTTCGTCGGTGCGATGGACGGGGGAGCGATCGACATCGTCGTCGGCACGCAGCTCGTGACCAAGGGCTACCACTTCCCCAACTTAACTCTCGTCGGTGTGGTCGACGCCGACCTTGGCCTCGCCGGCGGCGATCTTCGGGCCGCAGAGCGCAGCTTCCAGCAGATCCAGCAGGTAGCGGGCCGAGCAGGCCGCGGCGACAAGCCCGGCCGGGTCCTCGTCCAGACTCACGACCCCGATGCGCCGGTGATAGCGGCGCTTGTTTCCGGCGACGCGCCCGGCTTCTACGCTGCCGAAGCCGAAGCTCGGCGCGAGGCGGCGATGCCTCCGTTCGGCAGGCTCGCCGCGATCGTCGTCTCGGCCGAGGACGCAAGCGAGGCGGACGCCGTCGCGCGCCGTATCGGCAACAGCGCACCCAAGGTCGACGGAATGGCGGTCTTCGGCCCGGCTCCCGCCCCTCTCGCGATGCTCCGCGGCCGACACCGTCAGCGCCTGCTCGTGCACGCATCGAGGGCCCTCGATGTCCAGGACGTCATCCGCGACTGGCTCGGCACCGTCGAATGGCGCCCGAAAGTCCGCGTAAGCGTCGACGTCGATCCCTACAGCTTTCTTTAGCGAAGACTCTTGTCGAAAACATTCAAAGCGTTAGGCTTGAATAACGAAAGTTAGGCTGGGGGGTCTCGTGCGCCGTTTTATCTCGATTCTCATCGCGCTCCTGTTCGCGGTTCCCGCACATGCGGAATGGTGGGAGGCGCGCACCGACCATTTCATCATCTATTCCGAGGACGGCGAGAGCGAGACCCGAAAGTTCGCGAGCCAGCTCGAGCGCTACGACAACGCCCTCCGGTCCCTGCAGAGCACGAAGTTCGAGCCGCTCACCGCGGATTGGCAAAAGGTCACGATCTACCGCTTCGGCGATGTCACCCAGATCGGAAACCTGGCCCACGCACCCGCCGCCGGCTTCTATGTCCCGGCGCTGATTCCGGTCGCGTTCACTCCGGTCCGTGAATCCAGGGAGATTGGAAGCATTATTCGCAAGGATGCACGCACCAACCTCGACCCGAAGTCGGTCCTCTTCCACGAATATTCGCATCACTTCATGTTCAAATATTTCCCGGCAGGCTACCCGAGCTGGTACATCGAGGCCTTCGCCGAGACGGTTGCGACGATCGACCTCCACGACGACGGCAGCTTCCATCTTGGCAACCCGCCCAACTGGCGCTCCGACGCTCTCTTTCACAGCATGATGACGGTGTCGCCGAAGAGCCTGCTTGCGAGCACCGCCAAGCCCGACTTCGAGGACTGGTACGGTTATTACACCGTCGGTTGGCTCATGAATCACTATCTGACGTTCGAGCCGACGCGGCGCGGGCAGCTACCGGAGTATCTGAAGCTTGTCGCCACGGGTATTCCGTCCGCCGATGCGGCGAAGAAGGCGTTCGGCGACCTCGACAAGCTCGCGGACGAGATCAGCAGCTACAAGGCCCGCGGCAAGCTCTACGGGGCCAACGTCCGTCCCGCGAACAGCGCGCCGCCCAAGGTCGACATGCGCAAGCTGAACGCGGACGAGGAAGCAAGCATGCCGGTCAGAGTCCGCTCGAAAGCGGGCGTCAGGCACTCCGAAGCGGGCGGAATCGCATCGAACGCTCGCGCAATCGCGGGTAGATTCCCGAATAGCGTGACCGTCCAGCTGGCGCTCGCCGAAGCAGAGCTGGATGCGGAAAATTTCGCGGCTTCTGAGGCGGCTGCCGACCGCGCGCTCAAGGTCGATCCGGAATCGGTCGACGCCCTCATCGCGAAGGGCCACGCGCTTCTCGACCGCGGCAAGAAGGATAAGCAATATCTGCCGCAAGCCCGCATTTGGCTGGCCAAGGCGCATGATATCGACCCGCAACACCCCGCGCCCTTGTTCTACAATTATCTCAGTTACTTCTACTCAGGAGGGGCCATTCCGGAGAACGCGCTGGTCGGGCTCGAGCATGCCTATCTGGCAGCGCCGCATTATCGCGAACTTCGCCTTGTCCTGTCCCGCCAGCTGCTCAGCGAAAAGAAGGGCGATCTGGCACGCGATATCCTGCTTCCCGTTGCCCTCAACCCGCACGAATCGAAGGGGCAGAAGAACCTTCACGCGGTCATCGACCTGATCGACGCAAAGAAGTTGGACGAGGCCTACACCGCGCTAGCCAAGGAGATGGCCAGGCAGGAGGAAGAAGCGAAGAAGAACTAGAGGAGCCGGCACTGCCGCTTTCTCTGGACTCGGCGCGCCACGATGCCAAAACCATTGGCGTGCCGAACGCTTTTCTTGGGGGGAAGGGTAATGTTCCGGCCTGTTTCACTCATGGCTGCGGCGCTGCTCGCGGCCAGCACACCCGCGTTCGCCGACTGGCAGCAGGCGAAAAGCCATCACTTCATCATTTACGCGGATGCGCCAACGGACCTGCTTCAGAAATACGCGGCCAAGCTCGAAAGGTTCGACCAGGCCGTGCGCAAGCTTCGCGGAATGAGGGATCCAGCGCTCAAGGACGCCGGGAAGGTCACGATCTACGTGATCGGCGACTGGGCCACGATCGAGAACCTCATCGGTGTCAGTGGAGCGGCAGGACTGTACATCGGTCGGGCCTCGGGCGCAGTTGCCTTCGTTCCGGAGATTTCCACGAAGCGCACCGAGCCCGGCGACCTCGATTCGCAAACCATCTTTTTCCATGAATATACCCATCACCTCCAACTGGAGAGCACGACCGCGGCGCTTCCCCCATGGCTAGTGGAAGGCACGGCCGAATTCTTCAGTACGGCGGACATTCGGGACGATGGATCGGTCGCTGTCGGCGCACCCGCCAACCACCGGGCGTTCGGTCTTTACCTGCTCGCGCCCATCCCTATCGAAAAGCTGGTCGGAGACACATTCACGAACCTCAACGACTATTCCCGCGAGACTTTGTACGAT
>JBKPOU010000136.1:0-2645 GCA_046733255.1 Pseudomonadota bacterium | reverse complement strand
CGAGAGACTCGCTCATTCGGTCGATCTTTCGACTGCTCGTGCTGATCTACCCCTTCGCGGCCGTTTACAGTTCTTTCGTGATGGCGGAGGCGTGGACGATCCTCGCCGTCGCAGCAGTCGCGGTGATCCTCTGTGGCTCCGCTCAGACAAGGCTCTCGAGCGCATCGGCAGGCATCATCTGCGGGGTGGCCGCGCTGTTGCGCTCCGACTTGTTGCTGTTGCCGATTGTCGCCGCCCTCGCGCTGCTGATCTCAAGCCGCGGGGATCGCAGACGAAGCATGATCTTGAGCTCGATCCTGCTCGTCTCGAGCATTGCTACCGTCCTTCCATACGCGGTCTGGAATGAGCGGCATTTTGGGGTTCCGTCGCCGGCTCCAGTGGCGAGCGCGGTGGGAACCAGCCTTTACCTCAGTACCTGGCAGGACCGGATCCCTCTTGCCGATCTCAATGCATTGTATGCCGGCCGAGCCACGCCGGCTGCGATCAGGAGCGGCCTCATCGCCGAGGTCTCGGAAGTCAATCGGTCGATCGGGGCTGATCCGCTTACGGCGCCGTTCAATCCCGCTGCCTATCCGACGCAAAAACTGCAGGTCGCGATGAACAAGGCATTCGGCGCCAAGTCCGTCGAGCGTATCCGGGAAATGCCACTCCAATATGCCGAGCATGTGCTGAGGAACCTCTGGGCGCTGTGGAACACCACGGAATATCCGCCTTCGCTGCCCGCCGCAGCCAAAACCGCGCTCGTCGCGATTTCGTTCGCGGCCATGCTCGCAGGATATGCCGGCGCATTCATGAGCCTGTTCGGCGCCGCTCGGTTCGATCGCTGGCGGCCTGCCGCCTTGCTCCTGCTCTATCCGCTCGCGATCCACATGTGGCTCCACACGGAGGCGCGTTACACTGCCTCAGTTCGCCCGCTGCTGCTGTTCTTTGCGGCCCTCATAATCGCGGAGGCGTACAGGCGCATCAAAGGTCCGGAAGCTGGGCTGGCCGTGCCCGGCTCCTGATTACGGCACGACCTCCCGGACGAGGCCCGCGAACTTCGCGGCAACGGCGTCGGCCGAGTAGCTGGTCTCGATTGTGCGGCGACCGGCGGCACCGAGCTTGGCGCGAAGCTCGGCCGAGCCTGCTAGCTGCAACAACGCAGTCACAATTTCGTCGGCGCTCGCAGCAAGCAATCCGTTCTCGCCCGACTGCACGAGATCGACGTTCATGCCCACCGGCGAGATCACCGCTGGCCGTCCGGTCGCCATATATTGCAGCGCCTTGAGGCCGCATTTGCCGCGCGTCACCTCGTCGTCCGGAAGGGGCATGATCCCTACGTGGCAATCGCCGATCTCCTGCGCTTCATTTTCCTTCCGCCACGGCACGAAGCGCATTTCTGCACCGGCGATCGGCCGGTGCGGCGGCTCATTGCAGATCACCTTGACCGCCAGCGGAAGCTGCGTGGCGAGACGTTCGAGGGCCTCGCGAGCATATTCGAAATGGGCAAGGGTGCTGGTCGACCCCGTCCAGCAAACGACAAATGGGCGGTCAGACTTGGGCTCGTCGATGACCGGATAATCGTCGAGCTCGATACTCGTCGGGATGATCCGGACATTCGGGTTCCATCTGCGCGCATAGTCCGCAAGGAAGCTGTTGCCTGCGGAGACGACGGTTGCGAGGCCGCAGATCGTCCGGGTCTTTCCGAAAAAGTGCAGCCGCGACAGGAGCCCATGTCGCATTTCCTGCGCAGGCGACCAGATTGAATCATCAAAATCATAAATGATCGGCTTGCCGAGCCGGGCGATCGCACGCTCGTAGACAGCGGGTCCGATCAGTGCAGCTTCACGGTGGATGACGATGGCGTCATAGTTTCGCGCTTCGTTCACGATCTCCGCGCGGCGGGCGAAATCGCGCAGCACGAGGGCGGCCTTGGTGAGCAGGTGGCCGGGTTTGTACAGAGCCTCGCTGAGCGCCCTGGACTCGAACGGCATGAAATCGAGGTCGATGCCATGGTCGCGCTGCAATCGCGGTGCCCATTGCTCGAGACGGAAGCGCTGGCTCGGCGACAAACCCCTCGGCTTGCTGGCGAGCACCAGCAGGCGGCGCCGACGGTCGGCGGTGTGATTGTTCAGAACAGCCTTTTTGACCAAGTGTCGGGCGTCTTCTCGGTCACGATCTCTAGGTCAAGGTGATATTTGAAGGGTCGCACGCCGCGAGTGCTGATCCAGTTGATCATTTGCTCGACGCCCTCTTCCAGCCCAACCTTGGGCTCGTAGCCGAGCAACCGGCGGGCCTTGTCGGCCGAGCAGTTTGCCAGCTCGACCTCTTGCGGACGTCCGGCCATGTGGATCGGCTTGAGGTCGAACTGAATGAGCTTGCCCACCAGTTCGGCCAGCTCCTTTATCGTGACGAATTCGTCGTCAGGGCCGATGTTGATGACCTCCCCGGCGCATCCGGGGTCGAACGCCATTTGCTTCATCGGCTCGATGTCGTCGGTGACATAGCTGAAACACCGCTTTTGTGTGCCGTTGCCGTAAATCACCGGCTGCCGCCCCTGAAGCATCAGGTTGATGAAGATGCTGGGGACGTTGCGGTACGGATCGTCGTACTTCTGACGTGGGCCGTATATGTTGTGCGGCACCGCAATCACCCATTCCATACCG
>JBKPOU010000135.1:0-19787 GCA_046733255.1 Pseudomonadota bacterium | reverse complement strand
GTCGAGGTCATGGACGTGAAGGACGGCGGTCTCGAGGTCCAGGTTGCCGAGGGCGGCGCTGCTGGCTTCGTCAAGCGGACCGACCTTGGCCGCGATCGGGACGAGCAGCGTCCGGAGCGCTTCCAGGTCGGGCAGAAGTTCGATGCGATGGTGACCGGCTTCGACCGATCCAAGAAGCCGAACTTCTCGGTAAAGGCGCTCCAGATCGCCGAGGAGAAGCAGGCGGTCGCGCAATATGGTTCGTCCGACAGCGGCGCCTCGCTCGGCGACATTCTCGGCCAGGCGTTGAAGGAAGCCGAAACCAAGAAGACGACCAAGGCGGCCGCCAAGACCGAGAAGGCCGACAAGACCGAGAAGGCCGAGAAGGCCGAGAAGGCCGACAAGCCCGCGAAAACTACGAAGAAGAAGTAACTACGGCCGGGCTTGCGCCGTCGGGACTTTCCTGACAGCGTGAGCCCAGTCCTTTCGGGGGAGAGGACGTGCCGAACACGACAGGAACTCGCCATGATTCGTTCTGAGCTCGTCCAGAAGCTGTGTCTGGATTTTCCCGATCTCACTCAACGCGAGATCGAAAGTGTCGTGAGTGCCTTTTTCGATTCCATCACCGACCAGCTGGCGGAGGGAGGCCGAGTCGAGCTTCGCGGCTTCGGCGCCTTTTCGACGCGCAAGCGCGATTCGCGCGTCGGCCGCAACCCGCGCACCGGCGAGTCCGTCCAGGTGAACGCGAAGCGCGTGCCTTATTTCAAGCCGGGCAAGGAAATGCGCGAGCGGTTAAACCTCAAGGAAGTCACCGCGGAATAAGTCCGGCTGCTCCTACCGTCGCCGGACTCGCACAAGCGGACGTGGCGGAACGGTAGACGCTGGGGACTTAAAATCCTCTTCCCGTAACGGGAGTGTGGGTTCGACTCCCACCGTCCGCACCATCGTCGCTCCTGGCCGTCCGGGAATGGTCGAGGACGACGGGATGTCCGGGACATCCGAGCATGTCGATCCGAGCGCAAAATTTCCGGGTGACATTTGCGGACAGCGATCCGAGCAAAGCGAGGTCGCGGCCCTCTCCCGTTCCATTCCGGGACGCGTGGACCCATCATTCGAACACGGCCGTTGAACATGGTTAAATGGCTGTTAAGATTTTCCCCATGGTTCGCGTCCGATCCGCGATTGCACTCGATCCCCGGCTGTTTGGCCGCGGGCCTTTGCGCGACCTCGGCTTTTCCGAGGAACGCCGCGGGGCGCCTTCGGACGACCTGAAGCTCTTCGCCACGACCTTCGCGGCAGGCTTCCTGTTCGTCTCCATTCTTATCGCCTGACAGCGAGCACTTTCTCCCGGTCGCGTTCAGCAGTATTGCCGCACTTCCGTCGAACCAACGGGAGAAACGTCATGACAGCGTTCAACGCAGTGCGTTTCAAGGTCGCGCCCGGCCGCGACGAAGAGTTCATCGAAGCGCATCGAAGCGTCGACCGGGACTGGCCCGGGCTTCGCCACGTCAACCTCTGCAAGACCGGCGATCACGATTATTGCATCATCGGCGAATGGGAGGACATGGACAGCCTCGCTGCGGCGCGGCCGAACATGATCAAGACCCTGGACACCTTCCGTGACATGCTCGTCGAGTTGCCAGGCGATGTCGGGATAACGGATCCTGTATCCGGGCCCGTCGTGCTGGAGCTGAAGTAGCGAGCGCTCGCTAGCGAGGCTCAGTCGCAGGCAAGGTGAAGCTTCCAGCCCAGCCAGGCCGCGACCAGGCACATGGACGCGACCAGGAGAAGCTGGCCGACGGGCCCTACCCCTGCGCTGCTGAGAGCGAAGGCCAGCAAGGCGCCGATCACCATCGCGCCCGAATTGACGATGTTGTTCGCGGCGACCGTGCGCGCCGTCTCAGTCTTGGGCACCGTCGTCGTCAGGAAGGCGTAGAGCGGGACCACAAACATGCCGCCGGTGATCGAGACTCCGAGGAGCGCGACGATCATCAGGCCGGCCATCGGGTTCAAAAGGAAGTTGCCCAGCGTGGTCAGCTCCGGGCCGTGCTTTCCCCAGGCGAGCGCCACGAAATGCAGGAGGATGACGAAGACTCCCATCGCGATGACTGAGGCGGGAGCGAACCGCGCCGACACCTCGCTCTTCAAAAGCCGGTTGATCGCGATCGAACCGATAGCGATCCCGATCGAGAAGATGGCGATGAACAGGCTCGCCACCTGCTCGTTCGCTCCGAGCACGTTCTTCACCAGCGGCGGGAAGATGATGATGAGTACGGCGCCGATCGTCCAGAAGAAGCTGATCGCCAGGATTGCGAGGAACAGACGCCGTATGTGCATCGTCGCACTGACCAATTGGATCGACGCATGGACGATGTGCCAGGTGATCGGCAGCCGTTCAGCTGCCGGAGGCGCCGGCGGGACCTGGCGCCCGGCGATATAACCGAGCACCGCGAAGCCGAAGACTGCGATCGCCGCCCACTGCGGCCGGGTCGCCAGCACGCCGGCGAGGATCGTCCCAAGCAGGATCGCGACATAGGTTCCGGCCTCGACGAGCCCGGTCCCGCCGAGCACCTCGTCCTTGTTCAAATGCTGCGGGAGGATTGCGTATTTGATCGGGCCGAAGAAGGTCGAATGGACGCCCATCGCGAAGACCGCGGCGAGCATCAGCGGAATGCTGGCAAAGACGATCCCTGCCCCGCCGGCGATCATGATACCGATCTCGGCGAGCTTGATGATGCGGATCAGCCGCGCCTTGTCGTGATCGTCGGCGAGCTGCCCGGCGAGCGCCGACAGAAGGAAGAAGGGAAGGATGAAGAGCGCCTGCGCGATGGCGCTGAACTGGAACTCCTTCGCGGCGTTCGAATAGAGCTGGTAGGTGACGAAAAGGACGACCGCCTGCTTGAACAGGCTGTCGTTGAACGCGCCGAGGAATTGCGTCGAGAACAAGGGCAGGAAGCGCCGCGCACTCAGAAGATGTCGAACGTTCTGGATCAAAGCGGGGGCGCGTCGGCTACGATGGACTGGAACGATGGCATAGCCAGCTTTGCGCATGCCGCCAAACTCTATAACTCCTCCAGGCGATGCTGACTCTTCCCAACCTGCTGACCCTGTCGCGTATCCTTGCGGTGCCTCTGCTGGTCTTCCTGCTCTGGCAGCCTCGGCCGTTCGACTATGCGATCACCTTCGTCCTCTACTGCATCGTCGGGCTTACCGACTATTTCGACGGCTACCTGGCGCGCGCCCAGGGGCAGATTTCGAAGCTCGGCCAGTTCCTCGACCCGATCGCGGACAAGATCATGGTCGCGGCGGTCATCATCATGCTGATGGCGTCGCGCAAGGCGGACGGAAACCCGCCGATCCTGCAGGACGTGCATATCATCCCGGCGCTGATCATCCTTCTTCGCGAGATCATCGTGTCCGGCCTCCGCGAATTCCTGGCCGAGCTTCGCGTTTCGATGCCGGTCAGCCATCTCGCCAAGTGGAAGACGACCTTCCAGCTGGTCTCTCTGGGCGCGTTGATCCTCGGCGGCGCGATTCCCGCGCAGCACTGGATCCACCTGGTCGGCCTGGCCAGCCTGTGGGCTGCGGCCGGCCTCACCCTCATCACCGGCTACGACTATCTGAGGATGGGCCTCAAGCATATGGATTGAGGGGCTGGGTCCACGAGAATAATCGATTTTCCAGCTATCACTGACGAACTTAAGTCGTTTCCGTCATTCCCGTCAGAAGCCTAAGCCCCCTGCTCAAGCTGAGGAGGATTCTGGAATAATGGACGCGAAAACCGGCGACCCGCTGCACGGCAGCCCGAGCGAGGAAGGCGCGGCGCTCCGCTCGCTCCTTGGACGGACCAACCGCGATTGGTGGCCGAACCAGCTGTCGCTGGAGGTCCTGCCCACCCCAAGCAACCCGATGGGCGACGATTTCGACTATGCCGAAGCATTCCAGAAGCTCGACTACCAGGCCGTAAAGCGCGACCTCACCGCGCTGATGACCGACAGCCAGCCATGGTGGCCAGCCGACTATGGACATTACGGACCCTTCTTCATCCGGATGGCTTGGCACAGCGCCGGCACCTACCGGATCGCCGATGGGCGCGGCGGCGGGAATTCGGGCCAGCAGCGCTTCGCTCCGCTGAACAGCTGGCCGGATAACGGCAATCTCGACAAGGCACGGCGGCTGCTGTGGCCCATCAAGCAGAAATACGGCCGCAACCTCAGCTGGGCCGACCTGATGATCCTGGCCGGCAACGTCGCTTTCGAATCCATGGGAGCGCCGGTGTTCGGCTTCGGCGGCGGACGGGCCGACGTCTACGAGCCCGAGCGCGACGTTTACTGGGGCACGGAGGACCAGTGGGTCGGCCAGGGAGCGACGCCGCGTATGGGCGACGACGCCGGCAAGGCGCTCGAGAACCCGCTGGCCGCAGTCCAGATGGGCCTCATCTACGTCAATCCCGAAGGTCCGGGCGGAAGCGCCGATGCGCTCGCTTCGGCCAAGGAGATCCGCACGACGTTCCGCAACATGGGCATGACCGACGAGGAGACCGTCGCTCTCACCGCGGGCGGCCACACGTTCGGCAAGTGCCACGGCGCTGGAGACGCCTCCAAGGTGGGAGCCGAGCCCGAAGGTTCGGACATTGCTCAAATGGGGCTTGGCTGGACCAACGAGCACGGCTCCGGAATGGCCGACGATACGATCACGAGCGGCCTCGAAGGCGCCTGGACTCCCCATCCCACGAAGTGGGGAATGGATTATTGGCACATGCTGCTGGACTATGAGTACGAGCTGGTCCGCAGTCCCGCCGGCGCCAAGCAGTGGCAGCCGATCGACCCGAAGCCGGAAGACCTGGCGCCGGCTGCACATACACCGGGCAAGCGCGTGCCGACGATGATGACCACCGCCGACATGGCGTTCAAGGTCGATCCCGAGTTCCGCAGGGCGTCGGAGCGCTTCCGCGACGACCCCGACTATTTCGCGGACGTCTTTGCTCGCGCATGGTTCAAGCTGTGCCATCGCGACATGGGCCCCAAGTCCCGTTACCTCGGCCCCGAAGTGCCGGAGGAGGACCTGATCTGGCAGGATCCCGTTCCCAAGGCCGACTATGCCGCGATCGATGGCGGCGACATCCGCAACCTCAAGCAGAAGATCCTTCAGTCGGGCCTGAGCGTGTCCGAGCTGGTCAAGGCGGCCTGGGCCTCGGCATCGACCTTCCGCGGATCCGACTTTCGCGGCGGCGCCAACGGCGGACGAATCCGCCTGGAGCCGCAGCGCAGCTGGGAAGTGAACGAACCCGAAGAGCTTGGCCGGGTCCTCAAGGTTTACGAGGGCATCAAGAGCGACTTCGATTCCAGTGCGAGCGGCGGAAAGAAGGTCTCCATCGCTGACCTGGTCATCCTAGGCGGCTCCGCTGCAATCGAGAAAGCCGCGAGAGACGCAGGCCACGACATCGAGGTGACGTTCACCCCGGGGCGGACCGACGCCAGCCAGGAGCAAACCGACGTCGAGGGAATGTCATACCTCGAACCGCAGGCCGACGGATTCCGCAACTATCTGCGGACGGACGTCCACTATCCCGTGCCAACGGAAGAACTGCTGATCGACCGGTCCTCGCTGCTTCGGCTGACGGTGCCGCAGATGACCGTTCTCGTGGGCGGGTTGAGGGTGCTTGGGGCCAATTTCGGCGGGGAAAAGCACGGTGTCCTCACCGACCGGCCCGGACAGCTCACCAACGATTTCTTCGTCAACCTGCTCGACATGGGCACGGCCTGGAAACCCGAGAGCGATCATGTCTTCATCGGCAGCGACCGCGGAACGGACCAGAAAAGGTGGACTGCGTCGCGGGTCGACCTCCTGTTCGGCTCCAACTCGCAGCTTCGGGCCATTTCCGAAGTCTATGCCGCCAATGACGGACAAGAGAAATTCTTGGAGGACTTCGTCACGGCGTGGACGAAGGTGATGAACGCCGACCGCTTCGACCTTGCACGCAAGTCGGACGAATGGACGACAAAGGTCAGCGGTGCGGGAATCGGAACTGCGGAGCCCGTCACCGCGAAATAATCCCTCTGCCGCGGCGCCTCCCCTCCCCAGCCCCTGGCGCCGCGGCAACTCCTTTCGAGAAGGCTAGCCGCAGACTTCGTCGAGCGCGGGTTCGGCCTGCTCGCCACTCGCTGGTTCGGGGACGCGCTCGCGGATGATCCGGCGGAGCGCCGTCGCGAGCAGTTGAAATTCCGCCTCGCGCGGGCTCGACCGGCGCCAGATCAGGGCGACGCGCCGAAATCCATGTTCGGACCGAAGCGGCTTCGCGTCGACCCGGGTCCCGTCGAGAATCCCGGATTCGATCGCCATCGCCGGGATGAAGGTCAGCCCGAGCCCGTTATCGACCATCTGCACCAAGGTGTGCAGCGACGTGCCCATCATCGCTGCATGGGCGCGAAGCTCCGGCCGGTTGCAGGCGGATAAAGCGTGGTCCTTCAGGCAGTGACCGTCCTCCAGCAGGAGCATTCGCTTCTCGTCGATTTCGTCGACGTCGATCATCGACCCGTTCGGCGCTTCCCCGCTCGGGAAGGCGACGAACAGCCTGTCGTCGAGCAGCTGAGCCGACTCCACGTCGCCGCAGCCATAGGGAAGCGCCAGGAGGACGCAGTCGAGCTGGCCGCGGTGAAGCGCCTCACAGGCGGCCTGGCTGGTCTCTTCGCGTAGGTAGAGCTTGAGGTCCGGCCACTGCTCGCGGAGGCGCGGAAGCATCGCCGGAAGCAGGAACGGCGCGATGGTCGGGATGACCCCAAGCCTGAGCTCGCCGTGAAGCGGCTTGCCCTCCGAGCGCGCGACCTCCGCAAGCTCTTCCGCCTCACGCACGACCAGCACCGCCTTGTCGGCGATTTTCTCCCCGAGAGCGGTGAAGCGAACGACCCTTCTGGTCCGCTCGACCAAAGTCACCCCGAGCAGGCTCTCCAGCTCCCGAATGCCGGCCGACAGGGTCGACTGGCTTACGAAGCAGGCGTCCGCCGCCTTCCCGAAGTGACCATGCTTCCGGAGGGTCACCAGGTAGTGGAGCTGCTTGAGCGTAGGAACGTGGACGGTCATTTAATCGGCTGATCCAATCAGTTTCTGTCGTATAATCAACGAATCCGATTTAAGCCACAGGCGGACCCCCATTTCGGCCCCTCTGGCAATCGGTTCGCCTCGGCCATAAATTGAGGCCGGGCAATTGAAGGACGCGCATTTGTTTTCAGGGCTTCTCGAATATCTGGAATCGGTCGCAGCCCGCGATCCGGCAGCGCGCTCGCATTGGGAGGTCCTGATCTATCCGGGCGCATGGGCGCTGGCGCTGCACCGAGTCGCTCATTGGCTTTATGGCGGGGAGCTGTTTTTCCTCGCGCGCTGCGTGAACCATTTCTCGCGCTTCCTGACCGCGATCGACATCCATCCTGGCGCAGTCATCGGGAAACGCTTCTTCATCGACCATGGCTTCACCGTGATCGGCGAGACCGCCCAGATCGGCGACGACGTCACCATTTACCAGAACGTGACCCTAGGCGGGACCAACCCGCACGAGGGGGCTGCCGGGAAGCGCCATCCGACGATCCGAAGCAATGTCGTCATCGGCTCCGGAGCGCAGGTGCTCGGACCGATCGAGGTCGGCGAAGGCGCGCGGGTGGGCGCCAACGCAGTGGTCACGAAGGATGTGGCGGCGGGGGCGACCGTAATCGGGATTCCGGCCAAGCCCGTTCCCGTCGACGTCTCGCAGGCCGAGCCCAGGGAGTTCCTGCCCTACGGAACGCCGTGCAATGAAATCGCCGACCCGACGCTCGCGCGCATCTGCGAGCTCGAGCGGGAGATCGTCGCCCTGCGCGACCAGGTTAAGGCGAAGGAGACAGCGCCCGGCGTTTCTTCGCGGAGCAAGCGCGCTTGAGCGTCATCGCGCCGTTCCCGAAGCCAAGGGACCGGCGCCCGGTCACGAGCTTCGACCGTCTCGAGCTGATGCGGATCATGGATCTGTACGGCCGGATGGTCGCCGCAGGGCACTGGCGCGATTATGCGCTCGGCCACCATCCCGATATCGCCGTCTTCGCGGCCTTTCGCCGCCACTCCGAACGGCCCGCGATCCGAATAGAGAAACGCCCCGAGCTCCGCATGAAGCAAGGGGCGTTCGCGCTCGTGGGCGAGCACGGGGTGGTGCTCAATCGGGGCCACGACCTTTCCGGCGTGATGGCCCCGCTCGAGCGGCGGTTCATGCGGCTGGTTGGCTGACCGCGGAGCTTCGATCGACCAGCGGAAGCTTCGCCCTCAACCCGTCGGGAAGCGGCGTCACCACCGCCTGCCGCGCCTGGTGCCAGAAGGCCGACAGCAGGAGCAGCGCCGAGCCGATGACGAGCGCGGTCAGTGCGACGTTGAGCTCGATCGCGCCGAATTGCTTGAACAGCGCGTTGAGAGCGAAGAGCACGTAGGCGAGCGCCGAAACCAGAAGCGCGCGACGGTCGATCGCCAGCGCCGTCAGGCCAATCAGGATGTACAGCAAAATCACGACCAGGCCCTCGGTGATCGTCGCATTCCCGTCGTTCAGGCCGAGCAAGGTGAAAACCGGGTGGACGATCATCGGAGCGGCCAGCAGGTGAAGCCAGAAGGCCACGTCGGACCTTCGGGTGATGCGCGCCGGATCGGAGGAATCCCAGCGCATCGCGAAGAGAAATACGCCGATCCCGAGAAGCAGCACGAAGCCGAGCACGAGGTTCTGCGCCTGCTGAAAATTCTCGCCGAGCGCGGCCAGCAGTAGGCCGATTGCAATCGCCGAAACCGCGGCAGCTCCGGCGGCGACGGTGATCGGCACCCTGAACGTCCTCCAGTGCAGCCACGCCGCTCCGGCCGCAATCGCTCCGGAAGCCGCGGCGACGACGCCTTGCAACTGGTTGTTGTCGTTGAGCACATCGGAGCCGATTGCGAGGACGAGCGCGAATGCCGCTGCCACGAAAACCGAGCCTACGAAGGCAAGGAGCAAAAGGATAGACGGAAGCGCCATTCGTCGCCTGGCGGTGAAGAACAAGGCCAGCAGCCAGCTCGTGGCAGCGACGGCCGCGGGTGCGAGGAACGACGGTCCGTTCACTTCGATCGTGGTGCCAGCCGCAGTGCCGATCCACTGGCCGATCCAGCCGACCGCGACCAGCAGGATGACCGCCGCGATCGAAACGAAAATGTCGTTGAAGCCGGTGAGCAGCCGGAACTGTTCTTCATCGACCGCGGGCTGAGCCCTCTGCACCTCGATGAAATCGCGCAGTGCGGCAGCGGATTCGGCTGTGATTGCGCCGGCCGCGACAGCGTCATCCAAATCGTTTTGGCTATACATCGAAAGCACCCCTTTCGGGGCGAAACTACGCGCAGTGTATTAGTGTGTCAATACAGCGTAGAGGTTGGCCGGCACTCCGACGGGGGAGTTGGAATCTACGAAGTGCCGGCCGTCCCGTTAGCGGCAATGCACGTGCGAGCGCTCGATACTTCGACCGATGAGTGCGCCCGCCGCCGCTCCGAGAATTGTCCCTGTCGCCCTTTCTCCATGAGTATCGATTGCCCTGCCGAGGAGAGCTCCGCCCGCGGCTCCGACGATCAGGCCTGTCGTCCCGTCGGACCGCTTGCAGCGAAGCCGGCCGTGGGAATCGCGCCAGACCTTTCCTTTATACTCGCTGCTGTGGTGGGAAGTGCGCGCAAAAGCGGCATCCGGTACCGACGGTACCGCGAGCGTGACCCCCGCAATTGCAAGCACGACCCTTCGCATTCCCACTCCTCCGCACCTGCGTTGTGAGGCTTGTGTCTGGCCGGCCCTGCGGAGGCGAGCGCAAGGTAAACCACAGACCCCTTGTTAACGACGAGCCGCGTTTGGCCAACGCCCGACGGAGGGCCAGGTATCCCGCGGGTTTACGCATGACCCTTGCTAGGAAGCGGACTTTTCGACCCAGCGGCCGTTGTCGTTCGCCCAATAATGCCGCTCGAGCTGGTCCCGTCCGGCTAACGAACGCCATGCCGAGCGCGCCTCCTCGAGCGTATCGGAATCGAACAGATAGAAGGCGCGGGCGAACGCCAGCGCGGAATCGCGCCATGTGCCGTCTGCGATCAAGAGGTTGCGCGCCCGGTTCGCGGCGTCGGCCGTGGTCGAAAGCAGGATCGGCTGGCGCGCGTCCTCGCTTCCGCCGGAAATGGCATGGGGAAGAAAGCTGGCGGCTCCCTGGTCCCACAGCATTCGGTCGAGGCGCGCCAGCGACGCCTCTTCAGCGGCCACGACGACGAGGCGCTCGCCCTGCCCGACCAACTTTTCCGATATGCTCGCAACGACCTGGTCGAGAGGCGCGGATCCGAGCTGGTAGAAGTCGACGCGCACGCTCGAGGCTCAGCCCTCGAGATTGTCGGCGACGAACTGGTCGAGCAACCGAACGCCATAACCGGTCGCACCCTTGCCGTAGGTCGGCGCCGGCTTGTCGGACCAGGCCATGCCCGCGATGTCGAGATGCGCCCATTTGACGTCATCGTTGATGAACCGCTTGATGAACTGCGCGGCCGTGATCGAACCGCCCTCGCGGGGGCCGACATTCTTCATGTCGGCGATGTCGGAATCGATCATCCGGTCGAAGGGCTCGCCGAGCGGCATCCGCCACAATTTGTCGCCGCTCTCCTCCGCGGCCTTCATCAGCTTCGACGCGAGCTCGTCGTCGGGCGTGAAGAGGCCGGCGAACTCATGCGCGAGGCTGACGAGTATGGCCCCGGTGAGAGTCGCGAGGTCGACGATCGTCGACGGCTGGTATTTGCGCTGAACGTAGGCAATCGCATCCGCGAGGACGAGACGCCCCTCGGCGTCCGTGTTGATCACCTCGACGGTCTGGCCCGACATGGTGGTGACCACGTCGCCTGGGCGCTGCGCATTGCCGCCGGGCATGTTTTCGACGAGCCCGCAGACGCCGACGATGTTCGCCTTCGCCTTGCGAAGCGCGAGGGCCTTCATCGCTCCGACGACGGCACCAGCACCCCCCATGTCCCACTTCATCGCTTCCATGCCGGCGGCCGGCTTGATCGAGATGCCGCCGGTGTCGAAGGTCACGCCTTTGCCGACGAAAGCGACCGGCGCGGCGCCTTCCTTGCCGCCGTTCCAGCGAAGAACGAGCAGCCGCGGGTCGCGTACCGATCCCTGGGCAACGCCGAGCAGCGCGCCCATGCTGAGCTCCTTCATCTGCTTGCCGTCCAGCACGTCCATCTCGATTCCGAGCTTCGAGAGTTCGCGGCAGCGGTCGACGAAGCTTTCCGGATAGATGACGTTCGCCGGTTCGGTGACGAGCGAACGGGTGAGGTCGACTCCCTCGAGGACAGGCTCCCAGCGCTGCCTCCAGCGATCCGCAGCGCCCTCTCCGCCGCCCACGACGGTGACGGCGCTAAGGGTGGCCTTCTGCTTTTCCTTCAGCTTGGTGTGGTAGCGGTCGTACCGCCACGAGCGGAGTGCCGCGCCCAGCGCGACGCGGGCGGCGGAGTCGGCATCGTAACCGAGCCCCGTGAGGTCGAACACCGCGCGAGTTTCGCCGGACTTCAGCAGCCGTCCCGCTGCCGTCCCGCCGAGTTTCTCAGCGGACCCGGAAGGAAGACTGTCATTGCCCGTACCGACAACGAGAAGGCGGCGCGATTTCCCGCCTTCGTCGATGAAGACTTCGGCCGCGCTTCCGGAATCGCCTTCGAACCGCTGGTGCTTCAGAGCGCCTTCGATCGCGGCCTTGTCGGCTGCGGAATCGACACCCGGGCGAGTCCCTCCAGCCGAGGGGATCACCAGCGCATAGTCTCCACTTGGCCGGGAAGCGGCGAATTCAATCTGCATCTTCAAGTCAAAGTCCCTGGAATGAGGTAAGGCTGAGGCTGCGGCGCTTTAGGACGGCTCAGCGGCGATGGCAAAGGGCCTGCCGCCGGCGAGACGATTGCCCGGCGTGACCGTTCCTTGCGAAGGCGATTGCAGGCGGTGCCCAAGGTGCGATAGGCGCGGGAAGGGGAAGGCGAAAAGCGGGCGGAAGGCGAGCGTTTGCGCAATCTGAATCGTCGGCGATTAATCTGGTGGGCGGCTCTTCCGCTCGTAGCGTTACCAGCAGCAGCGCCGGCAGCTCAGGCCGAGACGCAGCCGCCCGTCGATGTGCAGCCGCCGGGCGACGCACAGCCTCCGGCCGAATCGCCCGGCGAGACTGTCATCGAATTCAGCGCCGACCGGATCACCTACGACAGCGATATCGACCTGGTCTCGGCCACAGGCCAGGTGCGCATGTCGCGCGAGGGCAATTATCTCGCCGCCGACAAGGTCACCTGGAACCGGAAGACGGGCCAGGTCCTCGCCGAGGGGAATGTCGTCGTTGTCGACCCGCAGGGAGACAAGCTGATCGGCGAAAGCGTCGCGCTTACGGACACCATGCGCGAAGGCGTCGTCGACAATCTGCTCGTGGTTCTGGAGAGCGGAGGCCGGATCGCGGCTGAGCGGGGCAGCCGCTCCAACAATATCGTCACGCTCGAGAATGCGGCGTATTCGCCCTGCCCCGTCACAACCGAAAGCGGATGCCCAAAGCACCCGAGCTGGATGATCACCGCCGGGCGAGTGATCTACGATCCCGCCACCGGGCGCGTGAAGTTCAAGGGCGGACGGCTGCAGCTGTTCGGAGTAACGCTTCCGCTTCTACCGATCTTCAGCGTCGGTACCAGCGGTGAAGGCGCAAGCGGCTTCCTGGTGCCGCAACTCAAGATTTCGAACAAGAATGGCTTTGAGGTCGCCCTTCCTTACTACTGGCATCTGGCGCCGAACCGCGACCTCGCCATCATTCCGCATCTCTTCACCGGTACCCTTCCGGCGATCGAAGCGAGGTACCGTGAGCTGAACAGCCTCGGTGCGTTCCAGGTGGGAGGCTTCCTCGCCTATAGCCATGTCGACAACGCCGACTTCACTCCAAGCACCGACACCGGGCGCCAGCTTCGCGGCTATTTCGAGGCGAACGGAAAGGCCCAGCTGGACCCGCTTTGGAGCGTCACCGGATTCTTCCGGGTCGCGACCGACAAGACGGTCACGCGCCGGTACGACATCACCCGCGACGACCGGCTTCGCAATTTCGTCAATGCCGAGCGGATCAGCCCCAATTCCTACATCAGCATCGCCGGCTGGGCCTTCCAGGGGCTTCGCGTCGACGACATCCAGGACCATATTCCGATCGCGCTTCCCGCCATCGACGCACGGTTCAACCTCGACCCGCCGGTGATCGGCGGCAAGGTCCAGCTTCAGGCGAACAGCCTCTCGATCATCCGGATCGAGGGACAAGATACCCAGCGGGCCTTCGCAAGCGCGCGCTGGGACCTGAGGCGGTTCACGAATTGGGGCCAGCAGCTGACGCTCACGGGCTATCTTCGCGGCGACGTTTATCACACGGAGAACGCCGAAGAGACGATCGTGCCCATCTATCGCGGCACGGACGGCTGGCATTCGCGCGCTATCGCCGCGCTCGCCGCCGACCTGCAATGGCCGCTGATCGGGCCGCTGTTCGGCGGAATACAGCGGGTCGTCCCGCGAGTTCAGCTCGTCGCGACGCCTCCGACCCAGAACCTCGACATACCCAATGAGGATGCAAGGTCGGTCGACCTGGAGGACAGCAACCTCTTCGCCCTCAACCGCTTTCCCGGCTACGACCGCTGGGAGGACTCGTCGCGGGTCACATATGGCGTCGACTGGTATTACGACCGCCCGAACCTGTCGATCAGCACGACGGTCGGCCAGAGCTATCGCCTTAACCGCCGCGAGGGGATTTTCCCCGAAGGCACCGGCCTGACCGACCGCTTGTCCGACATCGTCGGCCGGACGCGCATCCGCTACGGCAGGTTCATCGACCTCACCCACCGCTTCCGGCTGGACAAGGACAATCTCACCTTCCGCAGGAATGAGCTCGATCTCACCGTCGGAAGCGACCAGACGTATGCGCAGATCGGCTATCTGCGGCTGAATCGGGACATTGACCCTTTGATCGAGGACCTGCGCGACCGCGAGGAGCTGCGGCTTGCGGGCCGGGTCAAGTTCGCACGCTACTGGTCGATCTTCGGGGCGACCGTCATCGACCTCACCGGCAATGACGAAGACCCCTTCTCGCTTGCCGACGGATATGAGCCCGTGCGCAACCGCCTGGGCATCGCCTATGAAGATGATTGCGTAGAGCTTGGACTTACCTGGCGGCGCGACTATGAGCGCCTCGGGGAGTTCCGCAAAGGCAGCACCTTCGCGCTCCAGATCGGATTGAAAGGTCTTGGCCGCTAAGCCTGCGTTCAGCGGGCGTGGCCAAGGGGTAAGTTGCGGATTTGTTTGGGCAACAAGGAATATATTCTGTGATCTCAGCTACTCCTAGTCTGCGGGCTCGCGCCCGGGCCGGACTTGCGGCCCTGATGCTCGGCGCCGCGACCGTCGCGATCGCGCAGAGTACCGATACGCAAGCGCCGGATGCGGCAGGCCCCGGCAATCGCCCGCTCGATCTGCCCGAAAATCCGCAGCTGTTCGGAACGACCATGCCGTCCGTCGTCAAGGCCACGGCTATCGTAAACGGCGAAATCATCACCCAGTCGGACATCGACCAGCGGCTCGCGCTGCTGGCCATTGCCCAGAGCGGCCGGATACCGACTGACCAGATGGAAGCGCTCCGCCAGCAGGTTTTGCGGAACCTCATCGACGAAACGCTGCAAATCCAGGCGGCCGCAGCGGACAAGATCGTCGTTTCCGACAAGGACATCGACAAGACCGTGGAGCGGGTCGCCGGCCAGAACAGCCAGACGCCCGAGCAGCTCGCGGACTATCTCCAGTCCCACGGCTCCTCGATCAAGTCGATCCGTCGGCAGATCCAGGGTGAAATCGCCTGGACCCGGCTGCAGCAGAAGCGGATAGAAAGCACCATCAGCGTCGGCGACGACGAGGTGAAGGCGGTTCTCGACAAGCTGAACGCGGCCAAGGGCACCGAGGAATATCGCGTCGGTGAAATCTATCTCTCGGCGCCGGGCGGAGACGTGGCCAAGGCGACCGCCACCGCCAACCAGATTCTCGAGCAACTCAAGAACGGCGCGTCCTTCGCCGGATATGCGCGTCAATATTCCGAGGCGTCGACGGCGGCGGTCGGAGGCGATCTCGGCTGGGTTCGTCCGGCGCAGCTTCCGGCGCCAATCGCGGCTGCGGTCCAGCAGATGCGTCCGGGCCAGGTCAGCAACCCGATCGCCGTTCCCGGCGGTGTGTCGATCGTGGCCGTGCAGGACGAGCGCAAAGTGCTCGCCCCGGACCCGCGCAATGCAGTTCTCAGCCTTAAGCAGGTGACCGTGAATTTCCCGAAGGGAACTAGCCGCGCACAAGCGGAGCCGGTCGTGGCGAAGTTCGCCTCTGCGGCACAGAACATCGGCGGCTGCGGCGGTACCGACAAGATTGCCAGCGAATTCAATGGAGAGGTCGTTTCGAGCGACGACGTGAAGCTTCGCGACCTCCCGCCGGCGCTTCAGGAGATCATGCTTCCGATGCAGGTCGGACAGGCGACCCGCCCGTTCGGGTCGCTGGAAGAAGGCGTTCGAATCCTCGTGATCTGTGGCCGTGACGAGGTCGACCCCTCGGCCCCGAGCTTCGACCAGGTCTATGCCCAGCTCAACGAGGAACGCGTGAACCTGCGCTCCCGCCGCTACCTTCGAGACCTGCGGCGGGATGCGATCATCGAATTCCGTTAGAGCCCGGGGGAGATGGCAAGCCCGCTCGGCGCACTTGCGGTCTCATTAGGCGACCCAGCGGGAATCGGTCCCGAGGTTCTCGCCAAATGCTGGGATAACCGCGACCGTTTCGAGCTCTCGCCCTTCGTCGCGATCGGCGACGTGCGCTCGGTAAGCGCGGTGTGGGACGGCCCAATCGCAACCATCGACGATCCGCGGGAGGCCGATGCCGCTTTCGACGTCGGCCTCCCGCTGATCTCAATTCCGTCACCCGAGGAGGACCGGCCCGGCCATCCGAGCGTCGCCGGAGCGCATTGCTCCCTGGATGCGCTGGAGATCGCCGTCGGACTCGCGCGCTCCGGCTCGGCCGCCGCAGTCGTCACCGGTCCGGTCTCCAAGGAACAGCTCTACTCGATCGGCTTTCGGCACCCCGGCCAGACCGAATTCGTCGCGGAAAGGTGCGGGATCGCAGCCGGCAATGTCGTGATGATGCTCGCCGGCCCCACGCTCCGCACCGTACCGGTAACCACCCACATTCCGGTCAGGGACGTACCGGACATGCTGACGGCAGGCCTGATCGAGTCCCGCGGGCGTACCGCGCTTCGCGGCCTCCAGCGCAGTTTCGGGATCGCGGAACCGCGCCTTGCGGTCAGCGGCCTCAACCCGCATGCCGGCGAAGGCGGACTCCTCGGCCGGGCCGAGATTGAAGTGATCGAGCCGGCAATCGCGGCCTTGCGCGCGGAGGGTTGGCGGGTCAGCGGCCCTCACCCGGCCGACACCATGTTTCACGAGACTGCTCGCGGCCGCTACGACGCGGCCCTTTGCATGTACCACGACCAGGCTCTGATTCCGGTCAAGGCGCTGCATTTCACCGATGCGGTGAACATTACGCTCGGACTTCCCATCGTCCGGACCGCCCCCGACCACGGCACGGCCTTCGATATCGCCGGGGAAGACCGCGCCGATCCCCGTCCGATGGCGGCCGCGCTTCGGCTGGCGGCGAAGTGCGCACTGCACCGTTCCGCCGCGTGACCGAAGGGCCGGAGCCGCTTCGCGACGTCATCGCCCGGCACGGGCTTCATGCAAGCAAGGCGCTCGGACAGAATTTCATACTCGATCGCCAGCTGCTGGCCCGGATCGCGGCCATCCCCGGCGAGATGGCCGGTGAGACGGTCTATGAGGTTGGGCCGGGGCCGGGAGGTTTGACCAGGGCGCTGCTCGATCTGGGCGCGAACGTAATCGCAGTGGAACGCGACCGGCGCTTCCTGCCGGCCCTGTCGGACCTTGGTGACCAGTTTCCCCGGAAGCTCGATGTCGTGAATGCGGATGCGTTGGCTGTCGACGAACCAGCGCGCGTTGGACGGGGCGCGCGCGTCGTCGCCAACCTGCCGTACAATGTCGGAACGGCGCTCCTGCTTCGCTGGATGAGCGTCGATTGGCCCCCTTGGTGGAAGTCTCTGACCTTGATGTTCCAGAAGGAGGTTGCCGAGCGGATCGTCGCCCACACGGGAAGCAGCGCCTACGGCCGGCTGTCGATCCTCTCCCAATGGCGATCGAGCGCCCGAATCGCGATGACCCTGAGCCGCTCGGCCTTCACCCCGCCGCCCAAAGTGGCTTCGGCCGTCGTTCAAATCGAACCGGGAGTGGCCCCGGCGGGGGTCGATGCAGGGAAAATCGAGCAGCTCACCGCCGCTGCCTTCGGCCAGCGCCGCAAGATGCTGAGGTCGAGCCTGAAAGGCGTGCCGGGCGCGCTCGATGCGCTGCACGAGCTTGGAATCGATCCGCAGAGACGCGCGGAAACTCTCGAGGTCAGTGATTATGTCGCGCTGGCCCGCGCCCTGTCCTAGTCCTTCTTCGACACGTCCGGAGTATTCACCGAAGCGACCGTCGGACCGCGCGAAATCGCACTTGAAAGCTCCGCGACCTGGCGGCAAGTGTTTGAGCAAAGCTTCTGCAATTTCGCGAGATTTTCCTTCGCCCGAGGGATCGCGCCAAGCTCGACCATCGCTTCGCCCTGAACTTCGATCGCGTCGAGATCATTCGGCTCCAGCTGCAACGCTTCGTTGGTCAGGCGGATCGCCTTTCCAAACAGCTTCTGCTTCGTGGCGATGCGCGCGAGATCGACGAACGCCGACCTGTTGCGCGGATCCACGACAACGGAAGTTTCGAGAAGGTCTGCGGCTTCGGAAAGCTTGCCCGCGACGAGCTCCGCTTCGGCCTGCTTCTGAAGCTCGACCGACTTGGGAAGGATCTGGTTGTCCGGCTGCTGTCCCACGACGGGGCTTGCGGCGAGCGTTGCGACCGTTGCAAGCGCCAGAAAACGAAGCGAAATTCCCATTACCTTCTCCATTAACCGCCTGGCGCTCCTAGCATGGCTTGCCGAGCCGCGCGATGAAAAAGCCGTCGGTCGAGTCATGGCCCGGAGTCAGCAGCCGTCCGCTCCCGTCCAAACGCCCGACATTCGCGAGAATGTCCTGCGCGAACCAAGCTGAACCTGAGCCTAAGAAGTTGTCGATCTGCCCCGCTCCTTCGCGAGACAGAAGCGAGCAGACGGCATAGACGAGCGAGCCGCCCGGCCTGACGAGATCGGCAGCGATGTCGAGAAGACGGCGTTGAACCTCAATTAGGCGATCCAATCGCTCGGGCGTCAGGCGCCAGCGCGCTTCGGGATTCCGCCGCCAGGTCCCGCTCCCGGAACATGGCGCGTCGACAAGGACGAGGTCCGCCGATCCGCGCCAGTCGTGGAGCTCTTCCAGCTCCCGCGGAGGATTCAGGAGCCGGGTCTCGATCTTCCCCCCTGCGCGCTCGGAACGTGGCGGCAGCTTCGAGAGACGGGCTCGGTTCGAGTCGGTGGCCAGCACTAATGCACCGGGAGCAGCGGCCGCGATCGCCAGCGCCTTGCCTCCCGCCCCGGCGCAGAGGTCGAGGACTCGTTGTCCCGGCTGTGGGTTGCAAGCCAGCGCGATCAGCTGGCTCCCCTCGTCCTGAACCTCGACGAGGCCGTCGCGGTACGGCCCACTGTCGTCGATCCTGCTGTCGGGCGGCAGGCGCAAGCCCCACGGGCTAAGCGTCGTCGGCTCGGCACCCGGGAATGCATCGGCCATCGCTTCGCGCGTGGATCGAGCGGCATTGACCCGAAGATCGAGCGGGGCGCGTTCAAGGAGCGCGGGCCACTGATCGCCTCTGACGAGCGGCGACAGTTCGGCGACCAGCCATTCCGGGACCGTGCCCGCAGGACTGCCTGCCTCGCCGTCGCTCAGCGGTTCCGGCCCGCGAGGTTCCCCGAACAACTCGCGAAGCTGCGGCTCGTCGGCGGTAAGCCCGACGACCGCGGCTCGTCCGGTCTCCGGCCGCTCGGCTGTCCGTCGGATCGCCCTGAAGACCAGCTCTCGGACCGCTCGCCTGTCCTTTGAGCCGGCGTAGCGGCGTGTTTTGAAATAGCGAGTGACCAGCGCGTCGGCCGGCGGCCCGTCTTCCCGCGCGGATTCCACGACGAGGTCGAGGATCTCGATCGCCGCCTGAAGGCGCGCCGCGGGGGTCATGGCCTAGCGCGTCGGATAGTTGGGCGCCTCGCGCGTGATCGCGACGTCGTGGACATGGCTTTCGGAGAGGCCGGCATTGGTGATCCGGACGAACTTCGCTCGTTTTTGCAGCTCGGCAATAGTCTTGGAGCCGGTGTAGCCCATAGCGGCCTTCACCCCGCCCACGAGCTGGTGGATGATCTCGCGCACCGGGCCCTTGTATGGGACCTGGCCTTCGATCCCTTCCGGAACCAGCTTGAGCTGGTCCGAAATGTCCTGCTGAAAATAACGGTCCGCCGAACCTCTGGCCATCGCGCCGACCGAGCCCATTCCGCGATAGGATTTGTAGGATCGGCCCTGGTAGAGGAAGCTCTCTCCCGGGGCTTCCTCGGTTCCGGCAAGCAGCGATCCGACCATCACGGTCGACGCCCCGGCTGCGAGCGCCTTCGCTATGTCGCCGCTGGTCCGGATTCCGCCATCCGCGATCACGGGCACGCCGGACTTCCGCGCAGCCGATGCAGCCGACATGACCGCGGTCAATTGCGGAACCCCGACGCCAGCCACGATACGCGTCGTGCA
>JBKPOU010000134.1:0-3247 GCA_046733255.1 Pseudomonadota bacterium | reverse complement strand
AGATGATGGCGTGGGCTGTGCTAGGCTGCGGCGCGGTTTTGCTGTGCCTGTTCTTTTATCGCAACGCTTTCCCCTATTTCTTCCCGTTCGTTCTGGCCCCCGCGGCTCTACTCGCCGCTTTTGCCGTCGAGCGCATAGCCTTATTCTCGCGGCACTCTCTGCTGCTCGCGTTCGGCCTCGTCGTGCCCTCGACCGCCGTCGCCGCAGTCTGGAGCACTCACGGCCAGCATCGCCAACGCGAGCTAATATCCGCAGTCCACCGCGTGTTTCCGCGGCCGGTGCCATACATTGATCGCAATTCAATGATCGCCAGCTTTCCGAAGCGGGGGTTCTTCATGTCGACCTGGGGCACGGAGAAGTATCGATCCGGCGCTCCCGTGTTGGGCGAACTGCTGCAACGAGAAACAATACCCCTGCTTCTCATCAACGGCCCCGCGCTCGAACACGCCATCGGCCGCGCTGCGAAGCTTCCGGAGTATTTTCAGCTGTTCCCGCAGGATGAAGATATGCTGAGGTCAAACTTCATTCCGCACTGGGGGCCGATCTGGGTCGCTGGAAAGAGGATGAACAGCGGGCCGGGCGCTTCGACACTCTCGATCTCGATCCCGGGAACTTATACTGTCGAGGGTATGGCTATTTCAGTCGACGGACGTTCGATTGGTGAAGGCGAGACCGTCCGGCTGACCCGAGGGCGCCACGAAATTAAATCGAGCGCGGAAGGGGCGGTTATCTTGCGGTGGGGCGATCACCTTTACCGTCCAACACAGTTGTCTTCCACCGGGCCCGTCTACCGGGGATTCTGAACGGAAGTTTCCCCTGCGACGGCCGCCCCTTTATAATTTAGCCTAGGCGATGCTCGCGGCTGCCACCAGCTTCTCGCTTCGAATCTCTTTCCCCTCGCGCACGTACGGGCGGACAAGTGCGCGTTCGCGATGGGCAACGAACTTTGCGATATTTTGAGGCTTCGGCGAGGTCCCCATGACCTGCAACCGAGTCAACCTCCCATCGCGTGAAATCCGACCGCGCGGCGTTCCTACCGCCCGATACGCTTGTTGCGAATGCAATTGTTGAAGCCGATCCAGTCGACCCGGTTGGGGCCTCTCGACGCGTTTCGGTTGCAGGTGTGGATCCTCGCCGTCGGCGGCGACTTGCGCTCGACATAGTGCAGGGCGGCGCTCATCGCCTGAAGCTGGTCGCCGATGCAGCCGTTGTCCCAGCGGCAGACCAGCCCGATCTTGACCAGGATCGGATTGCGGACAGGGGGGATGCGCGCGCCTAGCGGGGCGGCGCAGGACAGCGCCGCAGTCGCGGCTGCAATGATCCCCCTGAAGCGACTCATCTGGGGGAAATCGATAATCGAAAGAGAGGGTTAAGGCTAGACGGGAAGCAAGTGGGATCGGGGGCAGCGGCGGCTGGCCTGAATCGGCACAGTGCCGCTCCCGCGCGCCGTGCCGAATCGAATCCGCTTGACCAACGCACAGGAAACGCGGGAAAATCCGCGCCACTCAAAGGAGTGATTCCGGGGAGGGGATGGCGGCGTGAACGCCTGGGCGAACATTGCCATGTTGCGAGAAGCGGACGTCGAGCCGGACGGCTCGCGGCGCCGTCTGCGGCTTCGGCTGCTGACCGCTCTCGCTTTGGTCCCGACCGGCTGCGCCGCGCTTGCGATCGCCACTCTCGGCTCGCCATCGGCCCAGGCCATTTCGACCGGCCGGGCGTCGGCGGCCGTCGTCGCTCCGCTTCCGCCCGCCGCTCCCACTTCGACGATGGGCGACGCCGCCGCGGAGGAGCCGGGAAGCGTGCGGTTCACCGGCAAGGTCGGCCAGGACCTGACCCGCTCGCTCCAGGCCGTGGGGGTCCCGGAAGCGCAGGGACGCCAGTATATCGCCGCGCTCGCCACCGCGATCCGGCTCCAGGGGGGCTTGAGCGTCGACGACAAGTTCGACCTCGTCATCCTCAAGGGCGGCGACGGCGCGCTCGGCGAAGTCGCTTTTGCCGGGCTCGACAGGATTGGCCGCAGCGACGTCGAGCTGATGAAATGGACCGACGGCAGGGAAGTGCGCTGGCTCGACGCCGACGGGATGAACGGGGAAGAAGGGATGGAGATGCCGGTCTCGGGCCGGGTCACCTCGGGCTTCGGCTCGCGCTTCCACCCGATCCTCCACCATATGCGGATGCACAAGGGCGTCGACCTCGCTGCCGCCTACGGGACACCGATCCTCGCTGCGGCGAGCGGACGGGTCGTCGCTGCGGGATGGCACGGCGGCTATGGCCGCCAGGTCGCGATCCAGCACGGTGGCGGGCTCGAGACGACCTATACCCACATGAGCAGCATCGCTGCTTCGCCCGGCTCCCATGTCCGGCAGGGCCAGGTGATCGGCTATGTCGGCTCCAGCGGCCTCGCGACCGGTCCGCACCTCCACTACGAGGTGTACAAGGACGGCAGGCTGGTAAACCCGCTGTCGGTGAAGATGGTCGAATCGCCATTGAAGGGCGAGGAGCTGCACGCCTTCCAGTCCCGGCTCCGCGGGCTTCTCACCGCCGGGAACGGCGCCTAGCTCGCGCTTCGCCGCCGTGACCTCGGCCAAAGCCAAGGATCGCGACTGGCTGATCCCCTTCACCGTCGTCACCGCGGCCCAGTTCGGCCTATGGTGCGCGATGTGGGGTCTGGGCTATGCCGGCGCGCCGCTGGTCGGCCTCTACAATGTCGTCGAGATCATCGGTCTCGGCATCGCCCTCGTCCCTTTCGCCCTGCTCTATCTGTGGCGGATCCATGGCGAAGGCGAGCAGCAGCCGCTGGCGAGAATCCGCCGCGACCTCGACGGGTCCCGGATCGCTGCGATCGGCGCCGCGGTGATTCTCGGCGCTGTTTCGGCAGGAGCATTTTCGGCGCTCAAAGCGGCGGTGCCGATGGCGGTGCCCTTCTACCTCGATCCGTCGCTCGCCGGGTTCGAACGGACGCTGTTCGGGACCGATCCGTGGCGGATCAGCCACTCCCTTCTCGGCTGGGCGACGCCGCTCATCGACCGCTTCTACCTGTCCTGGCTGCCGGTGATGCTAATCGCGTTCAACTTAATGTTGCTGTCGAGGCCGTCGCGGGAAAAGACTCGGTCGCTGGTCGCTTATGTGCTGATGTGGCCGGCGGTGGGGACATTGGGCTCCTACCTGATGTCTTCGGCGGGACCGATTTTCCTCGACGCGCTTTACGGCGGCCATTCGGGATTGGTCGCGGCACTGCAGGGCGAGG
>JBKPOU010000133.1:0-3115 GCA_046733255.1 Pseudomonadota bacterium | reverse complement strand
ACCTGCTGGATGAGGAATGGCTTCAGGACCTGTCGCAGCCGGTACTCAACGCATGGCTGTCGCGTGGGCACGAGGCGCAGTCCGCGCTTCGTAAGCGCCTGCAGGAGCTGCTTTCGGACGAGCGCTACAGGGACGACGTGGAAGCCGAGCTCATTGGCCAGACGGAAGTGCGAATGCACCTTCCCTGCGTCGTCGGCGACTACAGCGACTTCTACGTCGGCATCTTTCACGCGACAAATGTCGGCAAGCAGTTCCGGCCCGACAATCCGCTTCTTCCCAACTACAAATATGTGCCCATCGGCTACCACGGCCGTGCTAGCTCGGTGCGCGTGTCTGGTGAGCCGGTCATGCGCCCTAACGGCCAGCGCAAGGCGCCGGACGCGGAGACGCCCGAATACGGCCCGAGCCGCCGCCTCGATTACGAGTTGGAGCTGGGACTCTGGATCGGCCAGGGAAACGAGCTCGGGCAGGCCATTCCGATCGATGAAGCAGACGGGCATATCGCCGGCTGGTGCCTCCTGAACGACTGGTCGGCGCGCGACATCCAGGCCTGGGAATATCAGCCCTTGGGGCCGTTCCTCGCGAAGAATTTCATGACGAGCGTGTCACCGTGGATCGTGACGGGCGAGGCGATGGAGCCCTTCCGGGTGCCGATTCCGCCCCGTCCTGCCGGCGATCCGCAGCCGCTCGCCTATTTGCAGTACGGCGACGACGCAGCCTTCGCGATCCAGTTGGAGGTCACTTTGACGACCGCCAGGATGCGCGACGATGGAATTGCACCGCACAGGCTTTCACGTGGGGCCGCTACGTCGGCAATGTACTGGAGCGCATCGCAGATCGTCGCCCATCACTCCTCCAACGGCTGCAATCTCCAGCCGGGCGACCTGATCGGGACTGGCACCTTGTCGACCGACAACGACGAAGGACTCGGCTCCCTCCTGGAGATCAGCCGGGGCGGAAAGCAGCCGATCGAGCTTCCAAACGGCGAAACCCGAGGCTTCCTCGAAGACGGCGACGAAGTGATCCTGAAAGCCTGGTGCGAAGCCGAAGGCGCCGTCCGTATCGGCTTCGGAGAGTGTATCGGACGCGTAGTCGGCGGCTAGCTGAGGCCAAGGTTCTCCGCCATCAGGCTGGTTATTGCGTAGATCCGGTCGAGGTGCGGCGTTTGGATGTCGAGCCGCCGGGCGATCTCGCGCGGCGCTCCCAGAAGCGCTTCCAACTCGATCGGGCGGCCCGCTTCGACGTCCTGAAGCATGGAGGACTTGAATGCGCCGAGCCGCTGCGTGACTTCCATCCGGTCTTCGGCGGTTTCGCTGATCGGGCAATCGATAGCCCGGCCGATGGCCGCGAGCTCGTCCATCCCGTCGGCCATCAGCTCGCGGATGACATGATTGTCGTGAAGCTTTTCGGCCGTCGACCTGGTCAGCGCCGACAACGGGTTCATCGTCGCATTGCCCCATAGCTTGTACCAGATTTCGCGGCGGATATTGTCGCTCTCGTCGCAGCGGATGCCCTCATTGCGGAACAGGCCGCAAAGCCTGCTCACGCGGTCGCTGCGCCCGCCGGACGGCTCGCCGAGGATCAGCCGGTCGGCGTGCAATACGTGAACATGGTTGGGGGCGTCGCGGCGGCAGCTCGCATGGACGACGCAGCCGACAATGCGGTCGAACGGGAGGGCGTCGGCAATGCCGCCATGCGGATCGACCGACCGAAGCGGCTCCTCGGTAAACCACCAGGGCACTCCGTTGATCATCGGGATTATGAGCGTGTCTTCGCCGACCAGTGGACCGAGGCTGGGCGAAAGCTCGATGAGCGCAGGGGCCTTGAGAGCGACGATGACCAGCTCATGCTCACCGAGCTCCGCCGCCTCCGTCGCTGTCGCAACGGCAACACAGCGAGTCTCGCCCTTGTCGGTGATCCGCAGCCCCTCCGAATCGATCGCCTGAAGGGTGTCGCCGCGTGCGATGACGCTGACGTCGAGGCCGGAAAGAGCCAGCCTCGCGGCAATCCAGCCGCCGATCGCTCCTGCGCCGACAACCGCGATCCTCACGGGCGCTCGTTGTCCCAGATCATGTGGAGGATCCGCCAGCCCCGGTCCGGGTCGCGGAACAGCTGGATCGAATTGATGCCCCTCCGCTCGACGTCGGAATCGTCGGGCGAGCGGCGCGCCTCATAGGCGCTCCATACGTGCGCGATATTGCCGAAGAGATCGATCCGCCGGCTCGTCTCGACCTCATAGAAGGCATTGGCTTCGAAATAGGGCGCGGTGTCGCGGGAATATTCATCGAGGCTCATCGATTTCTTCGCCGGCCGCCCCTGTTCGTCGACCCACGTCCTCACCTGGCGCGCCTCGGGAAGGAAGCACCTGGCCTGCCGCGACCAGGCGCGAGGGCCCGCAGGCCCGGAGATCATCGCGTACATCTCGTCGACCGCTGCACCGATCTCTTCTTCGTCGGTCATCAAGCCCCCTCAACGCCGCAGAGCGCTACGATCGCGCCGAACCCACGACCCCATCAATAGGAAGGCAAGTGAAGGGTCGCTGAAACATGACTGCTTCCAAACACTTAGCCGTCACAATGCTTGCGGTTTCGCCTGTCGCCCAAGCGGTTCCCGAACGGTGGTGCCGTAGCGCTGAAACGCTGTCCACACGAAAGTGCTTTTGAAACGGCGCCGGCCGAAAATACGACCTCTGCCGGGCCCACTGATAGTGTCCGTTTTCGACCCATTGCAGGCATTGGCCGGAGATGCGACCCTGACTACCTCAATTGCGCTTAGTTACCACCGCTGCACGACTGCGGCCGGCGCCCTCGGGAGGAACGCCAAGCCGCAGCCGGCAGAACCGCCTGTCGCCGGAAGGTCTCGAGCCATGCGCAGGGGTTCCTCAACCGCAATCAGCGAGACGGCTGGCAGAAGCTATCCGTGAGACTCCCGAGTGCCGACGGTGGACGTAGGGGCTACACCGAAGAGCTAGGCCGAGTGAGTTGAGGCGCCAGGGACCGAGTATCGACGTGGGATTGACGAGCGCGAGCTTTCGCGTGAGCGTGACAGCCCCGTTGCCGAAGATGCCAAATGAAGTCGGCATCGTCTGTCCGCGAAAAATATAGGCAATGGGGCT
>JBKPOU010000132.1:0-3631 GCA_046733255.1 Pseudomonadota bacterium | reverse complement strand
CCATGATCGCGGCCTTGGCGTTCAGCGTGTCGAAGATCGTCTCGATAAGGATGAAATCGACGCCGCTTTCGACCAGCGCATCGACCTGCTCACGATAGACGGCCTTGACCGTGTCGAAGTCGACCTCGCGATAGGCGGGGTCGTTTACGTTCGGCGAGAGAGATAGCGTCTTGTTGGTCGGCCCCATCGCGCCGGCGACCCAGCGCTTCCTGCCGTCGGACGCGCTATAGCGGTCGGCCACCTCGCGGATGATGCGGGCAGCGGCGCGGTTGATCTCGGCGGCAAGATGTTCGGCGCCGTAATCGGCCTGGCTGATGCGGTTGGCGTTGAAGGTGTTGGTCGCGAGGATCTCCGCGCCGGCCTCGGCAAAGCTCTCGCAGATGCCGCGCACCACCTGCGGCTGGGTGATGTTCAGCAGGTCGTTATTGCCCTTCTGGTCCTTCAACAGGTCCAGCCCCGCGCAATAGGCCTCGGCGGCAAGCTTCTCCGCCTGGATGCCGGTCCCATAGGGGCCGTCCTTGATGAGGATGCGTTTTGCAGCCTCGGTACGAAGGGTGTCGGCGATACTCATGCTTTCGCCCGAACTCCAAGAAGGTGACAGATGGCGTAGCTCAGCTCCGCCCGGTTCAACGTGTAGAAGTGAAAGTGGCGAACCCCGCCCGCGTAGAGCTGGCCGCACAGCTCGGCCGCGACCGTCGCGGCAATGAGCTGACGCGCCGAGGGAAGGTCGTCGAGGCCTTCGAATGCATCGTCGAGCCACTTGGGGATGCTCGCGCCGCAGGTGGCCGCAAACCGTCGCGTGGTAGCAACGTTCGAAACGGGAAGGATGCCAGGCACGATCTCGACGTCGATGCCGGCTGCGGCTGCTTCGTCGCGGAAGCGGAAGAAGCAGTCGGCTGAGAAGAAGAATTGCGTGATCGCCCGGTCGGCGCCCGCATCGACCTTGCGCTTGAGGTTCTCGAGGTCGAACTGCCGAGTCGAGGAATCCGGGTGGATCTCCGGATAAGCGGCGACGGAAATGTCGAACGGCGCCACTGCCTTCAGGCCGGCGACCAGCTCGCAGGCGTCGCGATAGCCCTCAGGATGCGGCTGGTACTTCGTTCCGGCTTCGGGCGGATCGCCGCGAAGCGCGACGATGTTGCGGACGCCAAGGTCCCAATATTCCCGCGCAATCTCGTCGATCTCGGCCTTGCTTGCCGCGACGCAGGTGAGATGCGCGGCGGGCGTCAGCGAGGTTTCCTTGAGGATTCGCTCGACCGTCTGGTGGGTGCGTTCCCGAGTTGAGCCGCCCGCGCCATAAGTGACAGAGACGAAGCGCGGGTGAAGGGGCTCTAGGGTCTTGATCGACTCCCAGAGCGTGTCGGCCATCTTCTCCGTCTTGGGCGGGAAGAATTCGAAGCTGACCTGAATGTCGCCGCGGGCTTCGGCGAAGAGGGGCGCATGATTGGCGAGGGCGTCGAGCTTATTCACGCCGCCTTCCTCCTGCGCTGCGACGCCTTGACGCCGCGCCAAAGGGTGACCGTCAGCTCGCCGCCTTCGAGATGTTCGACCTGGTCGATCGACAGTCCGGCAGCCTTGAACCAAGCCCCCATCGTCTCATCGTCGAAACCAAGCCGGATATGGGCGTCGGTGCTGCGAAGTTCTTCGCGCTCGTGAGCGGCGAAATCGACGACGAGCAGCCGCCCTCCGTTCGAGAGCACCCTGCCGGCTTCGGCGATCGCGACCGCCGGCGAGTGCGCATAATGCAATACCTGGTGAATGATCACCGTGTCGGCAGTGCCGTCATCAAGCGGGAGCGCATTCATGTCGCCCTGGCGAAGGCTCGACGGAATCCCCGCGGCTTCGAGCTTCACACGGGCGAGCCGAAGCATCTCCGATGAGCGGTCGATACCCACGGCCTGTGATGCTTCGCGACCGAATAGCTCGATCATCCGGCCCGTGCCGGTGCCGATATCGACGAGCCTTCCTAGCGGCTGCTCGGCCAGGGACCGCGCGATCGCCTGCTCGACCTCGCTCTCGGCGACGTGAAGCGACCGGATCTGGTCCCAGACGCTGGCGTGCGATGTGAAGTAACGCGATGCCGCCTCGGCACGCTCCGTTCGGATCCGATCGAGCTTGGTTGCGTCCGTCTCAAAGAGGGTTTCGGAACGCTCGTCCGACCAGGCGTCCAGAAGCGCGAACATCGGAGAGGTCCGCTCGGGGTCGGAGATGGTCAGGAAGACCCAGCTGCCTTCCTTGCGCCGCTCGACGGCGCCTGCGTCGGCGAGAATGCGAACGTGGCGCGAGACGCGCGGCTGGCTTTGATTCAGCAGCTGGGCGAGCTCGCCCACGGACAGCTCCATCCGCCGCAGGAGCGCAAGGATCCTCAGCCGCGTCGGGTCGGCGAGAGCTTGCAGCAGGTCGGCGAGCGGCAGCGCGTCCATCCCCAAGGTGATATAAAGAAAACTTTATATGTCAATGAACGCGGCTCCACGAGAGGCGATCAATTCACCGAATTGTCGATTGCCTCGCTGGGGTACTGCCGCTAATGGCCCGCGCTGGCCCGAGCGACTATCGCGACAGGCCGAGCCCGGCCTCCCCGGAGGCCATTTTAGGGAGTGGAACGATCATGAAGAAGGTTGCAGTGACCGTTGCGGTCCTGGCGCTCGGCCTCGCCGCGTGCCAGCCGAAGGCTGAAGACAATGCCGTCGGCAACGAAGCGAACGTCGAAGATACCGCCAACGCGGACGTCAATGCGGCGACCAACGACGCCGTCGACGCCGGCAATGCTGCCGACAACCTGCTCGACCAGGCCGGCAACGAAATCTCGAACGCCGGCAACGCGGTGGACAACGCTGCGAACACGGTCAGCAACGCGACCGAGAACGCTGCTCACTAAGCGTTTCATCGAGTTGAAGAGGGGGTCGCGCATCTTCGGGTGCGCGGCCCTTTTTTTGCTGTGCGCGGCCTGTCAGCGCAGCTCCGACGTGCCTTCCACGGAGGAAAACCAGCAACTGGATGACGCGGCGAACATGCTCAACGAAGCGCCCGCCAACCTCGACGCCATCGACGACAGTGAGGTTGCGAATGCTCCCGCGCCCGACGACGGCAACTTCTAATGAAGAATCGTCTGGAGGACCTGGCTGACGACCATGGTCGTCGGATCGACGCGATAGACGTAACCGTTGTCGTAGATATAGCGCGCACGCGGATCTAGCGACGCTCCGTAGCGATGCCGGACATCGAACGGCAGGCTGTCGTAACCGCCGAGCCCCTGGAAATTATAGGGGACGCGCTGGCCCACCTCGAAGAGCTTTTTGTACCGACCTGGCGGCATGCAGGCTGCATTCTTCTTCGCTAGGCCCGGAGGACAGCCGCCGACGCCATAGCCGACGGGCGCACCGTGGCCTTGAGAATGCGGATTGCCGTGATCCGGCTTCGCAGCAGCGCTGCCGGCCGTGACCATGACCGCTGCCGCCGCGAGCAAGAGGCGCGTGTTCATAGCGCGCGGATACTGCCGCAGAATGACTGAACAAGCACTAAGGACCTGTGCTTACCCGCGGAGTAACGATTTTGGCGGTTTAGGGGCGGTTGCCCGACTCCCGCTCCCGGTCTAGAGCGCCGCGAACTCCGCGCCGGTCCTCGGCGCGCC
>JBKPOU010000131.1:0-4181 GCA_046733255.1 Pseudomonadota bacterium | reverse complement strand
CTTGCCGCGGTTCTTGAGCGCATGGAGGAGCGTGGCCATGAGCTTGGTGCCGCTGGCGCCGAGCGGGTGGCCGAGCGCGATGGCGCCGCCGTTGACGTTGAGCCGGGCCGGGTCGGCTTCCACTTCCCGAAGCCAGGCGAGCGGGACCGGGGCGAACGCTTCGTTGACCTCGTAGAGATCGATGTCCTCGATCCTCCGGCCCGACTTCTCAAGCGCGATGCGCGTCGCCCGGATCGGTTCGTCGAGCATGATGACGGGGTTGCCGGCGGTCACGGTGAGCTGGTCGATCCGCGCGAGCGGCCTTAGGCCGTGTGCCTTCAGAGCCGCCTCGCTGGCGACGAGCACGCCAGCGGCCCCGTCGCAGATCTGGCTGGCGTTGCCGGCGGTGATCACGCCGTCCGGAACCAGGGTCGCCAGGCCCGCGAGCGCTTCGATCGACGCGTCATGGCGAATGCCTTCATCGCGTCGATGGTCTCCGACCTGGACGATCTCCGCACCAAATGCGCCCGCTTGAGTCGCCGCCGCAGCCTTTCGATGGCTGTCCAGCGCGAAGGCATCGAGTTCCTCCCGGGACAGGCCGTATTTCTTCGCCATCATCTCGGCGCCGCGAAACTGCGTGAACTCGGTTACGCCAAAGCGCTCGAGTACCGACTTCGGCCACGGGCCCGTGCCGATGCCGGCCTGGAGCGGAAGAAAGACGGGCGTGCCCATCGGCACCCTGGTCATGCTCTCGACACCGGCGGCGATCACCAGGTCCTGGGTGCCGCTCATTACCGCCTGGGCGGCGAAGTGGATCGATTGCTGCGAGCTGCCGCACTGCCGGTCGATTGTGACGGCGGGCACGCAGTCGGGGAGCTTCGACGCCATCACCATGCTTCGCCCGACGTGGCAGCTCTGCTCGCCGATCTGGCTTACGCAACCGACGATGACGTCGTCGATGACCGCCCGGTCGACGTCAGTCCGCTCGACCAGGGCATCCAGCACCACCGCGCCGAGGTCGGCCGGGTGCCAGTCCTTGAGGGCCCCGCCCCGGCGCCCGCCGGCGGTTCGCACGGCTTCCACGATATAGGCCTCAGCCAATGCCGATGAACTCCTCGACGATGCGGTTGAACTCCTCGGGCTGCTCGAGATTGCTGATGTGGCCCGAGCGAGCGATCTCGGCGTAGCGGGCACCCGGAATCATCTCGAGGAGCTCATGCGATAGCGATGGCGGCGTGATCTTGTCTTCCGCGCCGCAAGTGACGAGCGTCGGAACGCCGATCGCCGCGGCCCGATCTCGCTGATCGGCCAGCCAAACGGCGGCCGCGCCAGTTCGATAGGCGGCGGGATCGATTCTCGCCATCGTCTCCACGACTTCGTTTCTCACGGCCGGGTCGGCGGGCTGCGCGAGGAGGACGTCCACGCGGGTCTCGGCCATCGTTCGCAGGTCGCCGCTCGCGGCAATGCTGCGCTCGTAAATGGCGCGTCCCTCCGGGTGCACCGCAAACGTGTCGGCAAGGATCAGGGACGTGCAGCGATCGGGGGCGAGCGCATGCATCGCGATTGCGACAACACCGCCGAGCGACAGGCCGCAGATGTGCGCGCTCCCGACTTCCATCGCATCCATCGCCGCGATCACGGCTGTCGCATAATCGTCGCGGGTAGCCTCATCCGGGGCCTCGCCGCTCTCGCCATAACCGGGATAATCGAAGGCGATCGAGCGGCAAACGCGGGAGAAGTGGTCCAGCTGCGGGTTCCACACGGACTTGTCGGAACCGACGCCGTGAAGGAAGACGACCGGCACTCCGCCGCTGCCCCGTTCGGCAAACCCAATTCGGCCCAGCGCTGTGGAGAGGATCGGCATGCCTGCGGCTTGTCCGGATGAACAGGCCTTTGCAAGCGCCTCAAGCTGAACGGCGCAATTCGTGACGGTTCAGCAATGGCTCATATGAGCCGTTCCAAAAACGCGTTGAAATGATCCGTGAGACTCGTCTTCTTCGAGGCCTGTATGCGTAAGTTCCTTCTCTCCATTCTTCTCGCGAGCGCGGCCGCAGGTCCCGCATTGGCCGAACCGCCGCACCGCAACGGCAGCGACGATCCGCAGAGCGAATCCTCTCAGCACCAACCCCGTTCGAATCGCTCCAACTCTGAATCGCGAAGGTCTGAATCCGGGCCACAGCGCAGCGAGGCCCGGCAGGAGGCGCACGAGGTTCGAGTTGAACGCACCGACCGCCCCGACCGAGCCAACACGGATCGCCGCGCTGACGTCGAGCGGCCCGCAGTGGTCGAGCGGCATCTCGATGGCGAGCGGCCCGCGGTGATCGAGCGTCACACCGATGTTGAGCGGCCGGCAAACCCGCGGGACCGGGCCCGAGTCCAGCGTCAAGCCATTGTCGAGCGTCACGCCGAAGCGCCCAACCGGAGGGTCGAGGTCGAACGGACTGTTCGCGAGGTCAGGCATTCGAACGTCAACGAACGCGGCCGGCCGACGCTGGGCGAAGGCCGGAAGGCGGGGGACAGCGTCACCAACTGGCGGAGTCACGAACGGACCAACGTCAGCGATCGCACCAGCGGCTCGGGCGAACAATCGAGGCGCGTCCGGGTCCGCCCGCCAGTCGAGGCGCGTCCGGACCGGCCAGCGCCGAGACCTGCAACGGCGTCGAGGGACACGCACCACCACCATTGGCGGACCGACTGGCGCCACGACCACAAGTATGACTGGCACAAGCACCGCCACCATCACCGCTCGCTCTTCCACCTCGGATTCTATTTCGATCCGTTCGGCTGGAGCTATCACCGCTGGGGAATCGGCTGGCGCCTGTGGCCGAGCTATTACAGCTCCGACTACTGGCTGAACGATCCTTACCAATACCGGCTGCCCTACGCACCGTGGCCATACAGGTGGGTTCGCTACTATAATGATGCTTTGCTCGTGGACACCTACACTGGCGAGGTCGTCGACGTAATCTACGGCTTCTTCTGGTAGACGCGGATCGCACGTTGATCGAAAAGGGCGTTGCCGCGTGGTCGCAGCGCCCTTTTCAACATGACCAGGGTTGCCGCTGTGCAACTGCTGTCTTAAGCAGATAAGACACTAGCCGGACATTCGACTCGGGGGAATTACAGATGGCGTCTCGTGCACTTTGCCTCGCAACGTTCCTTGCCACCTGCGCGCTTTCGGCTTCCGCCGCTGCCGCCCAGGTTCCGGCGCCGGCCGTGCCCGCTGCTTCGGTCCAGACGGAGCACGACAAGCTGTTCGCTCTGTTCAAGGCAAGCGACGAGGCGAGCCTCAAGCGCAACCCCATCCAGGCGCTGTTCCGCGGCGACACGCGCTATGCGGACCGCCTCGGCGACTTCATCACCGACGAATATTATGCCGGGGAGAAGGCTGCGGCAGAGCATGACCTGGCCGGGCTCCGCGCAATCGACCGGTCCAAGCTCGATGAGACGGACCAGCTCGCATACGACACCTTCGAATGGCAGACGAAGGACGCACTGCGCGGCTTCGAGCCGGACATTCTTGCCCTGACCAAGGTGCGGCCGATCAATCACTTCTTCGGGGTCCACACTTTCTATCCGACCTTCGCCAGCGGCAAGGGCGCGGCGCCGTTCAAGACGCTCGAGGATTACGAGAACAACCTGAAGCGCCACAAGGATTTCGTCACCTTCATCGACCGCGCGATCGGCCGGTTCAAGGAAGGCGAGGCGAGCGGTGTCGTCGATACGAAGCTCACCGTCCGCAACATGATCGAGCAGCTCAATGACCAGCTGAAGCAGACGCCCGAGGAGTCGCCCTATTACGGTCCGATAAAGCAATTCCCGGACAGCATTTCGGCAGCGGACCGCGAGCGGCTGACCAAGGAATATCGAGCGGCGATTACCGACCAGATCTATCCAGCGCTAACCCGGCTGCGCGACTTCTTCCAGAACGAATATCTGGCCAAAGCGCGCGAAGGCGACGGGCTCAAATATATGAAGGGCGGCGACAAGCTTTACGCCTACCTGCTCGAATCCACGACAACCCTGCCGCTCACCGCGGAGCAGATCCACCAGACCGGCCTTAGCGAGGTCGACCGGATCACGAAGGAGTTCGAGAAGGTGAAGCAGGAGGTCGGCTTCAAGGGCGACCTCCACGCTTTCTTCGATTACATGCGGACCAGCCCCAAGTTCCAGCCGAAGAGCCGCGAAGCGCTGACCCAGGG
>JBKPOU010000130.1:0-4554 GCA_046733255.1 Pseudomonadota bacterium | reverse complement strand
GTCTCCGACATCCTCGTGATTGGCGGCGGAGTGGCCGGCTTTTCGGCCGCCGCGGCCCTGTCGCCGCATGCCAAAGTGACCGTGCTCGAAGCCGAGGACCAGATCGGCTACCATTCGTCAGGACGCAGCGCGACGATGGTCCATTATGCGCTCGGCGACCGGCTCGTGCGCGCCCTCACACTGGCCAGCCGGGCCTTCTTCGAAACGCCGCCGGACGGCTTTAGCGATGCTCCACTCGGCCACCGGATGCCGGTGCTGGTCCATGCACGCTCCGACGAGCTTGCGGCGCTTGATGCGCTGGAAGCCGAGATCCGTGTTTTCGCCGACCTTGAGCGGCTCGACGCCGCCGCAGTCCACGCACTGTGCCCTCTGCTCAACGCAGACGCGGTCGCGGGCATCGCCGACCGCGACGGCATTCGGCTCGACCCGCACGCGCTGCTGCAAGGCTATCTCAAGCAGCTGCGGGAGAGCGGCGGGCAATTGCACACGGCGTCACGCGCAGCGGCGATCTCTCGATCCAACGGCACATGGACCGTAGCGACCGAGGCTGGGGCGGAATATTCGGCGCCGATCCTCGTCAACGCGGCCGGCTCGTGGGCCGACCGCATCGCGCTTCTCGCCGGCGTCGCGCCGATCGGGCTTCAACCGCTCCGCCGCACCATCATCACCTTCGACGCCCCGGCCGGGACGCCGCTCGACCGCCTGCCTTTCGCGAAGACGATCGGCGACGAGCTCTACTTCGCCCCCGAGAGCGGCCGCCTGTTCGCCTCGCCGATGGATGAAGTGCCGAGCGATCCCTGCGACGCCCAGCCCGACGAATATGAGGTCGCACTCGCCGCTCACCGCATGGAGGAGCGGACGACGGTCAAGGTCGAGTGGATCCATAGCCGTTGGGCGGGCCTCCGGACATTCGCGCCCGATCGCCACCCCGTCGCCGGCTTCGCGCCCGATGCGGAGGGCTTCTTCTGGCTGGCGGGGCAGGGCGGCTTCGGGCTGCAGACGTCGCCCGCAATGGCCGCAATCGCGGCGTCTTCGCTTCTCGGTTTGCCTTGGACCGTCCCCGACGTATCGGCGGAAGAGTTAAGCCCCCGCCGTTTCCCCAGGCAGGCGGCATAGGTCGACCCACCGCTCGGCGACGAGCGCGAACAGCCTTTCGGTCGCCACTTCGACCGACGTGTTCCGCGATCCGCCGGCCGGGTACACCGTGTCAAACGCCTTCAGCGACGCGTCCATGTACACCGGCAACGGCGTCTTCAGCCCGAACGGGCAGACACCTCCGACCGGGTGGCCGGTCAGCTCGAAAGTCTCGTCGGCGCCGAGCATGCGCGGGCGGGCGCCGAATTCGTCCTTGCACTTGCGATTGTCGAGCCGGGTGTCGCCGCGCGTGCAGAGAAGGAACAGGTGGTCGCCGGCGCGGACCGCGAGCGTCTTGGCTATGCGGCCGGGTTCCACGCTCAGCGCCTCGGCGGCGGTGTCGACCGTCGCCGTCGTGCCTTCGACCTCGATGATCGACAGGTCGGGCGCGTTCGCCGCAATCCATGCGCGTACGCTTTCGGCGCTCATTCGCCCACCAGGTGCAGCGCGATCTCGCGTTCCGGCGTGCTTCGGCGATGCTCGAACAGGAAGATGCCCTGCCAAGTGCCAAGCATCAGCTTCCCGTCCTTCACCGGAATGGACAGCTGCGTCTGGGTCAGCGCGGAGCGGATGTGAGCGGGCATGTCGTCGGGACCTTCGTCGTCGTGCTCGTAGTCGCCGCCTTCCGGAGCGATGCGCTCGAAATAGCGCTCGAGGTCGCTTCGAGCGGCCGGCGCAGCATTCTCCTGGATGACGAGCGAGGCCGATGTGTGGCGGCAAAAAATCGTCATCAGTCCGTCGCGGATCCCGCTCAAAGCGACGATCGATCGCACTTCATTGGTAAATTCGTGCAGTCCGGCGCGACTCGCGCGAATCGACAGAATGTGGGTCGCCTGGCGAAGCATCGGAGCGCGCTAGCGCAACCCAAAGGGCAACTCTAGCGGCCACCGCGGATCGATTATTCTGGACAAAGTAAAAGCGCCCGCTGCGCAGCAGGCGCTTTCGAAGTTATTGATTTTTCAGCCCGATTTCTCGGGCTGAAGCGGCCTTAGCCGTTGCCTCCGCCGGATGCCCAGCCAGAGCCCATCAGCCAGCTCCAGAAGCCGCGGCCAGCTTTTACCTTCTTCATCTTACTTCCCCTGTATCGAACTGCGATTCGGCAGATGGGAAGTACGTTAACCCTAATCGATATGGTAATCAAACGATTAACTATTATTAACAAGACGCACGACATCAGGGCAGCGGACCGGCGGCAAAGCTTCAAATAATGTTGGATGCAGCGGGCTGGTGGTCGGGAGACTAGGCGGCGGAGCGCTTCTGTTCAGCGGATACGCGCTTGGTCAGGCTCTCCAGGCTCATCGGCCGGCCAACCGCAAAGCCCTGCGCAACGTCGCATTGCATTTCGACCAGCAGGTCCAGCGTGTCGCGTTGCTCGACGCCCTCGGCGACGACGGTGCGGCCGAGCGAATGCGCCAGGCCGATCGTCGACTGAACCATCAGTCGGTCGCTCCGGTTGTCGACCATGCCTTTGACGAAGCTCTGGTCGATCTTGATCTCGCTTGCCGGGATCTTCTTCAGATATTCGAGGGTGGAGAGACCTGTTCCGTAATCGTCGATCGAGATGTTGAGGCCAAGGGCGCGGAGGCGGCCGATCATTTCGAGCCCTTCGCCGTCGTCCGTCAGCGCGGCGGTCTCGGTCAGCTCCAGCGTCAGATGCTTGGGCGCGAGGCCGGTCCGCGCGAGAAGCGCTGAAACGCGAAGCGTGAAGCCCTTGTCGGTCAGCAGGCGAGCGGAAAGATTGACGGCGACCTCGAAGTCCGTCCCGCGCTTGTTGATCGACGCGGCAGCCGCGATCGCCTTTTCCAGGATGAAGTCGGTGAGCTTCGCGATCCGGTCATGCTGTTCGGCGGCGGCGACGAACTCCGATGCCGCGATCGGGCCCTTTTCCGGGTGCGTCCAGCGGGCGAGTGCTTCCGCGCCGACGATACGCCGCGTCTTGAGGTCGAGCTTGGGCTGATAGGCGACCCACACTTCGCCGCGGTCGATCGCCTCGTCAAGCTGGCTCAGCATCGACAGTTTCCACGATGCATTCTGCAGGGTGTCGGGGTCGTGATATTTCCATTTGAGGCCGTCGTGCGATGCCTCTTCGGCTGCGACGAGAGCGCTCGCGAGCCGGTTGGCGAGCGAGCGGCTGCTTCCGATCTCGACACCGAATGCGATGGCAAGGTCGATCGGCATTCCGGCGACCCGTGCCGGGTTGCGGAACAGCGAATGGAGCGCGTCGAGGTGGTTGCCGACGGGCGCGTTCGGCTCCTCGAACCAAGCGAATATCCCGGCGTCGCCCTGGTAGAGCGGACGCTGTTGGGAGCCGACGCTCAGCCGCGAGACGATCTGCTCGATGAGCTGGCGTTCACCGTTGGGCGGCAGGGTTGCGACGATTTCCTCATAGTTGAGGATCCGCGCTGCAATCAGCGCCTTGTCGCGGTCCTCGCGGTTGCCGCGGAGCGCACTGAGGTTGGGCAGGTTCGACGTCGGGTTGATCAGGCCGCGCGACCGGTAGCGCCGCCACATCAGTATGCTCGCCACGACCAGCACGACGAAGATGCCGGGCGTCACGTCGATGAAGATGAGGTTCGCTTCCAGGAACCCAGGCACGATCAGCAGGACCGATGCCGCTGTGACAAAGATCGCGATGCGTTCGAGGACCCTGCTCCGCCGCAAGGCGAGCGCCGCGGCGGCAATGCCGAACAGCAGCGAAATTCCCCAGCTGAGGTCGGTCGGCCTTCCGTTCTTGAGCGTTTCGGCGGCAATCGCGTGGACGTCGACTCCGAACCCGCGGCCGTAGCCGGGGATGAAGAAGACGTCGCCGATGACGTCGGTTCCGATGCCGATGATGACGTCCTTGCCGGCCAGCTCCTTGCGACCGAGCTTTCCGGTCAGGACATCCCCCGCCGAGTAGGTCGGGATTGACTTGAGGTCGATCGAATAGTCGACTGGAAACTCGCTATCCGCCGGTCCGGGGACGTTCGCCAGCGACGCCGCGAAGGACGGCGCGCTGCCGCCGCGGATTGCCGCGGAATAGGGGACTCGCCAAACCGAATTCTGGTAGTTGTAGAAAAAGCTCGCGACGCCGAGCTTCGCATGTTTTGCGAACATCGGGATGGGGAGGTCCTGGACCTGTTTCTCCGATCCCTTGGGCCCGATCTTGGAGCGGGCGAACAGGGTCACGCGCCCGGACCTCTTGATGGCATCGGCGAATGCGGCGTCGTCCGCGGGATTCGATGCGAAGGAGAAGTTGACGTCGAAGAAGATGCGGTTGGCGCCGGCGGCACCCAGCTTGTCGACGAGCTCGCCGTCGGTCTTGCGCGGCCAGGGCCAGTTGCCGACCTCGCGAAGCGAGCGGTCGTCGATCATGAGGATGGCGATGTCGCCGCTCGCCTGATGTTTGTGAAAGCTGTTGCGGGCGACGCGGAGCCAATC
>JBKPOU010000129.1:0-21824 GCA_046733255.1 Pseudomonadota bacterium | reverse complement strand
GTCACGCTCCGCGGCAATCACGACGAGGTGGGGGTGGAACTCAAGAAGGAGTTGCAGGCGCGGCTGTCCGTGGCCGGAATTTCGGTAGACGAATGCGGCTTCACCTATCTCGCCTACGCAACCGAAATCGCCAATGCGATGCTCCGGCGCCAGCAGGCTCAGGCGGTGGTCGCTGCGCGCCAGACCCTGGTCGAGGGCGCGGTGGGGATGGTCGAGATGGCTCTTGCCGCACTGTCGGAGAAAGGCGTGGTCGAGCTTGACGACGAGCGCCGTGCGGCGATGGTCTCCAACCTGATGGTCGTGTTGTGCGGCGAGCGCGACACCCAGCCAGTCGTCAACACTGGCACGCTCTACACCTGAGCCATGGCCGATGGCAGCGAGCGCAAAGCGTACCCGCTACGCGTCGACCCCATCTTGTGGGCGGCGGTCGAGCGCTGCGCCACCGCCGACCTGAGGAGTGTCAATGCGCAGGTCGAATGCCTGCTTCGCGAGGCGCTGAGTGCGCGGGGCATCAAGCTTAAATCGCCACCGCCGCGCAGGCGCGGGCGGCCGCCGAAAGGAGAAGGGCGATGAGTGACGAGCCCGAATGGTTCGCGGCCAAGCGCTACGGAATCGGCGCGAGCTGGCCGATCAGCTGGCAGGGATGGGCGGTCACCATCGGTTATCTCGTCGTGCTGGGCGCTTCCGGCTTCATCATCCCATACAGCTGGATCGGCTACGGAAGCATCGTGATCATCATCACCGTGGCATTCACGCTAATTGCCTCGCGAACCACCAAGGGCGGCTGGCGCTGGCGTTGGAACGGCAAGGACGGCGATTAGCCGACAGACAAATCGTGCTGGCGGTTGAGAAGCGCCCAATCATCGAGATCGGCGGTCATCAGCCGGGCGCCCTGCTCGACGAGATCGGCAGCGCGCGCCAAGTTAGGTGATTCGGTCTCGAGGCGCTCGGCCACGTGCCTCAGGACGATTGCCGTCTGCTCGGACCTCACGGCCGTCCCGCCGTAATCGCCTTGCACCCGGATACCGAAGACTGCGGTGCCGATAGCGGGGAGTCCTGCCGCGGCGATCGTGAACCACTTCGCGTGATGGATCGCCCATTCATGGTCGACAAAGATCGCGACCATCAACGCGACGCAGCCCAACAGCGTCGCACCGAAGACGGCGAGGCCCAGCCTCTCGAGCCTTCTGTCGAGCGAGTCGACCTGTTGCGCCGCCCGGTGGTGATATTTGATCTGCGGCCATAGCTCATGCGCGGCTACAGATTCCGCGAGCGCGGGGGGCTGATCGGGCCGGATCCGGCCGCTTGGAAAGCCGACCGCGCGCCACACGCCGGCCGCATACCATTCGACCCATCGGCGGGGGATCGGATTGGCGGGAGTCCCCGGTGGATCGGGAGCCGCAATTCCGAGCAGCTTCAGGCTTCGCATCGGCCGCAGCCGCTCGGCGAGTTGGCGGTAGTCGAGCCAGCGCCGATGCCATTGCTGCGACTTCCCGACCTTGGTGTTGATGATGATCGACAGGATCACCACAAATTCCGACATGGCCAGATAGGGTTTCCAATCCGGAAGCGGCAGCGCTGTCAGGGCCAGCAGGACGGCGAGCGCGGACAGGATGAAATTGAAGACGTGGCCGCTTCGATGGCACTGAGCGAAATGGCTGGCGAGGGAATCGCTCCAGCCGTACCATTGCTCGAGCGGTGCCAGCGGATTGGAGAGGCCGCTCGGGCCCCAGCAGCCGCTGTGATAGCGCTCCCAGTCCTCGCGGATATAGGCAGAGGCGATATCGCCTCGCCACGCGCTTCGGCCGAAACGTGAAACGCCCGCCGCGGCGAGCATCAGCGGATATTCAACCCGGGTCTTCCACCTGCGCTTGCGCTCTTGCTGGAAGATCTGGATGAATCCGCGTTCGTTGGCGTCCGGCGGCGGCGACAGCAGGCCGGTGAGCACCTGCTCGAGATGCTCGCTGGTGAAGCTCCTCTCGACGGGAGTGTCCGAGTGGCGGGTGATCACCGCGGGATCGAACGCGCTCCAGCGAAGGCCGAGCGGCTGGTCCGGATCGACCGGCACGTGGATCAGCGGAGTTCCGCGGGTCAGCGCGAGCTCGACAACCTCGCCGGTGCCCCCGCGGCCCCGTGGCGGCAAGCCGTCCCATAAGGCGATGAGAATGTCACAGTGAACGACGGTCGCCTGGCCGGCCATGACGAAGGCCTTGGCCTGGTCGTCGATGTCGCCAGGGAGTTCGAGGAGGCAGGCCGCCTGGTCGACGAGCTGGTCGAAGCGCGCCAGGCCGGAATCGTGCAGAGTCGTCCGATACTGCTCCCGGGCGAACGGCAGGATCGCGTGGAGCTCGAACCCCAGCTCGAGAGCGATGTCGGCAGCGATCTGGTCGGCCCCGTCCGCGAGGGGCGAGACGAAGGCCATCCGGGGCGGGTTATCGGCGAAATTATCGCGCTCGCGCTCGTGAAGCTCTGCGACCCGAGCCTTGAGCTCGACCAGGGCTTTGCCGATCCGCTCGATGATCGTCTCGACGGCATTGGCTGGCAGCGCTTCGATGCGATGCCCCGTGATCCCGACCGTCAACACGAACGGCAGCCGCGGCGGATGGGCCGCGGCTGCTTGCGCAGCCTCGATCAAGCTGCTCTCGACGTTCACCAAACGAGCTTAGCGCAGCGTTTGCGCGTTAGCCATTCACTGCCCCGCAAGCCTTATTTTCGCGAGCCGTTCTGATCGTCGCCGCCTGGATCGAGGGCAAGATACGGCGGGCCGCCTGTCTTCGTGACGTTGAGCGTGAAATGAAATTCGCCAAGCCCCTTGCCGTTCGCCTGCGTGGGATTCTCATTATAGGCCTGCAACGTCATGCCGTCGTTTTCCACGCTTAGCGGCTGGAACACGTCCCACATTCCCGACGTCGGACAGTTCGGTCCTAATTCGGACCAGACGCCGTCGCGCAAATGTGCCGAATCCGGGAACGTATAACCGGGGTTCAACTCATCGTGCAGGTGGAAGTTGACGATCAGGCCGGGGTGGCCGTTGTTCTTGAACGACAGGTTGCCATTCTTGATCGGCAAGGTGGAGTCCAGCGTGTAAGGCGGATTGCTACCCGGCGGCTGCAGATAAACGTCAATGTCTACAATGCGCGGTGCTTTTAACATTCGTGCCCCCCGATTCTTCGCCCGCGTGGTCGGCTGCGGGTCTGCCAGGATAAATTCCGTCATTTCGCTTCTCCCTTCAATTCACGCTTCGATATCCCATCGCGGCGAGCTTTTTCGTGAGCGGGAGCGCCTGGTCGATGCGTCCCACTCGGCGAAGAAGCTGCTCATGTTCGTGGATTTCCCACGGCCGCTCGGCGGCGTTGGAGGGAATGCTGGCCAGTCCGGCGTTCCATGCCTCCGTTGCCCTCGCTGAATCGCCACCGCGCGCCGCGATGTCCCCGATCAGTCGATATGCCTGCGCGACCAGGAACGGATCGTCTATCCGGTCGCCGGTTCCGGCGCGCGCAGTCTGAAGCGCCCGATTGGCCAAGGCGGTCGCGTCGGCCGTCGACCCCGAGGCCAGTGCAATCCGGGACCTGACCGCGTAGCAACCGTAGTTGAGCTTGCCCCATTTCCCGAGATTGGCGATTGCGCATCCGCTGTTTGCCACCGGGGCCGCCTCTTGCGTCCGCCCCGTGCCGGCCAGCTCCCTCGCGAGGTCAAGCCGGGTTGCCGCGGCGTACCGCCTCCAGATGCTGTTGGTCGGTTCCAGTGTCCTCAGCCGGTCCGCAATGGTCGCTGCCACGCGAAACTGCTCGATCGACTGGTCTGTCTTGCCTGTCGAAGCAAAAAGGTGCCCCAAAGCTTCGTGGGCAGGGATCTGCTTTTCGCGTAGCCGAACGTCGATAACAGCACCGGGCCCGATAAGGCGATCGAGGAAGTCAACCTGGCGCTGTCGGATTTCGATCGCTGTTTGCAGATGGCCTTCGGCACGATGCGATTCCGCGAGCCAGCCGAGAAGATTTGCCAACTCGGCGCGGTAGGTGCCGTTCGTTGAGTCTATGCCAGCGGCGCTTTCGAGAGGATTGATGCCGCTCTGGAACCGCTGGGTCGCTTCGGCAAATCGGCGCTCATTGAATAGCGCGATTCCCAGATTTTCGTTCGCGTAGGCGACTTCCATTCGCCAGCGCAGGTTGTCGGGCTCGATCGCCACCATCCGGTCGGCGAGCCTCTTATATTCGCGGTAGGCGGCTTCGGCCGGGCCGTAATGGCCACGGTCACGAGCGATTTCTCCGATCCAGAAAACGTTTTGGGCATGCTCGAACAAGCGTTCGGGATCGTCGGGACTGCGCTGAACGGCTTCCGCGGTGCCGGCCATCGCCTCGCGGTAAAGGCTCTCTGCGTCGTCGGTCTTGCCGCGCTCGTAGGCGACCTGCGCCATGAGGCTGAGCGCCTTGGACCGCTGCAGAAGGGCGGCGTCGGATAGCTGCGAGCGATCCTGCTGCTGATAATATTGAAGCACCCGCCAACCGACTCCGTCGAGCACGTCGAGCCGTCCGATCGGGTCCAGCTTGTCCTTGAGATCGCCCAGCATGAACTCGACCAGGCGTTCCGCCTGGCGGCGCTGGTCGCGGGCGGCGTCGCGAGCCTGTATCGCAGTGACGGCGAGGAAGATCGCAATTATCATTCCGGCGAGCGAGCCCGCCGAGATGAAGGCGAGCCGCCGCTGACGCCTCAGGTGATCCCGCTGGACAAGGTCGTCGAGACCAACGCCCAGGATTCCCGCCACGATCTTGAGGAAGCCCCTCCGGCGCCCGTCGCCGCTTTCCCTGAGATCGGCGGCTAAGGGCTCCGCACGCCTGCGGGTCGGGCGGCCGCGCCGGTCGAATTTCTGACGCAAAGCGTCGGGAAAGCATTCCTCGGCTTCGCGGCCCGGCATTTCGCTCGCGAAGGGCTCGCCGCCGACGATTGCGGCGATGATGCAGCCGTCCGGGTGCGAATGCTTGAAGGCCTCGATTTCCGCGTTCGTCCATTTCGACGTCGCCGCAGCCGGAGAGCAGAGCACGACAAGGCAGCGAGAATGAGCCAGGGTCTGGCGGATCTCAGCCGTCAAATCGTGGCCCGCCGCGAGCTCGCTCCGGTCGCGGAAGATCGGAGTCAGTCGCTTCGGGATCACGCCCGTCGCGGTCAGGCGGCCGGCGAGGCTCGATGGCACCTTGAAACGTTCGAGCTCGGTGTGAAGCCAGTCCGCTTCCTCGCTGTCCTTATGGCTGTAGCTGAGGAAGGCGAAATAATGGTGAGGAGGGGGTGCGGGGCGACTCCCGGCGGGCTCGGCCGATGCCTCGTTCCACTCCAACGGCCGGGCAAACTTATTCACCGGCGCCCCCTGCGAGTCTCGCGTAGCGCCTTAGCATCTTTGATTAATTCCAGCGAATCCTTCGACGTAAACGCATTGCCATTTCGACTCGCACTCAGGGCCCCGAAAGCGTGTAAGTCTGCCTGCTTTCTCAAGGGCTTGTGATTTCGGGCCGGCGATAGCCCATCGCCGCCAGCCTGCCATTGAGCTTCTGCGCTTCACCGCGATTCCCGATCCGCGACCGGAGGGCGGCGACGCGGGCCATTTCACTGGGCTTGAGCTCGATCGAAGCCGGCAGAGCCTCGATGGCGCCTCGAGCCACCGCGACGGCTTCCTGATGGCGCCCGAGCATCTCGAGCGCATCGCTTCGAAGCAGCTGCGATCGCATCGCGGAAATCGCGCGATCGTTTACCTTCGGTATCGCGGACGTTTGTCGGATCGCTGCAAGCGCCAGCGGCAATGCCTGGTCCGGATCGCCGTTACGCAGGGCGATGCGAGCCTTCAGGAGCAGGCATTTGACGCGGGCGTTCGCCGCCCAATCGGTCAGCGTGGCGCCCGGCTTGATCGTCGTCTCCACGACATCGCAGGCTGTCCGCACAGTCTGCGCGCTTTCATCGGTGCGGCCTGCGGCGAGGTCGATCTCGGCCAGATCGAATCCGGTATTGACCGTTGCCCGCAACCACTCGGCGTTGTCCGGCTCCAGGCGCAAGAGGCTCTGGCCGGCGGCCAAAGCCGCCGACACTTGTTGGGCACCTCCAGCCAGGTCGCCCCGCGACGCCATTAAACGACCAATCGAACGTCGTGCCGTTACAAGGTCCCGCCGCACTTGCGTATCGCCCGGATCGGCCCGGCCCAATTCAGTCAGAAGTCGAACCTGGCGTTCACGGCTGGCGAGCGCGCGATCTAGGTCGCCGGTATCCTCGTACGCGTCCGCGATCCAGGCCAGGTGCTGGACGACGTGAGTCCGATAGTCCTTGTTGGCCGGCTCGGCCGCCGCGAGGCCCTCCGCAACCTGCAATGATCCGCTGTATGCGGACAAAGCGTCGCGATAATGGCCGCCGTCCATAAGCATCGTGCCGAGGTTCGTATCCGCGTAGACGACCTCCAGGCGGTACTTCATGCGGTCCGGCGATAGCGCCACCATGCGGTCCGCGAGGCGCTTATATTCGCGCATTCGAGCGGTCGCCTCGTTCAATTGTCCGCGCTCGTACGCGATGTCTCCGACGTAAAAGACGTTTTGGGCGTGATCCCAGAGCCGTTCCGGGTCGTCAGGGTGGCGCCGGACCTGCTCGGCGGTACTGGCGAGCGCCTCGTCATACCGTTTGAGTGCGCCATCGAGGTCGCCTCTCGATATGGCAATCTGGCCAATCAGGGTCAGCGCCTTCCCTCGCTGGGCGAGTGCTTCGTCTGAAAGGCTGCTCTTGTTCTGTTTCTCGTAATAAGCGAGCGCGCGGGTCCCGACCGAGTCGAGCGCGTCGAGCCGGCCAACCGGTTCGAGCTTGTCCTTGAGATCGCCAAGCATGAAGCCGATCAGGCTTTCGGCCTCGCGTCGCTGGTCCCGAGCGGAATCGCGGGCCTCGATGGCGGTGACCGCGAGGATGCTTGTTACAACCATTCCGGCTAGCGAGGCGGCCGAGATTGTCGCGAGCCGGCGCTGCCGCCGCAAATGTTCGCGCTGGACGAGATCGTCGAGACCAAGGCCGATCATGCCGGCCACGATCTTCAGGAATCCGAGCCGCCGTCCGTCACGCCCTTCGCGAAGGTCCGCAGCCAGCGTTTCGGCCCGCTTTCCAGTCGGCCGCCCGCGCCGGTCGTATTTCTGCCGCAGCGCAGGCGGGAAGCATTCCTCCTCCTCGCGGCCTTCCACGTCGCTCGCAAACGGCTCGCCGCCCACGATTGCCGCGATGATGCAGCCGTCCGGATGGGCGCGCTTGAACGCCTCGATCTCCGCATTCGTCCACTTGGATATAGCCGCCGCCGGTGAGCAGAGGACGATGAGGCATCGGGACAAGGCGAGCGCCTGGGTGATCTCGGCCCCGAGTTCATGTCCCGCCGCGAGCTCCTGCCGGTCTCGGAAGATGGGCGTGAGGCGCTTCGGCACGACGCCCCTTGCCGTCAACCGTCCTGCGAGGCTCGATGGAACCCTGAACCGCTCGAGCTCGCGGTGAAGCCACTCGGCATCGCCGCTGTCCTGGTGGCTGTAGCTGAGGAAAGCGAAGTAATGGTGTTGCGGGAGCGCGGGAATATCTCCGGCGGGCTCAGCCGATGCGCGATTCCAGTCCGAACGCCGGGCCCATCTATTCATGAGCGCCCCCGAGCACCGCCGGCCAGTAGCATTTTTGCATACCTGCCGCGAATCATCGGAAGTTAACGCGAACGGCACGGGTTTCAGGTCGGGCTGGAACACCTTATATGCGCGGCGCAGAGGAATTCATGTCATCCATTCGGCCCTGGCGAGACATCGAGCGGCGCAAGTCGCGGCAGATCATGGTCGGCTCCGTCCCCGTCGGCGGAGACGCGCCGATCAGCGTGCAGACGATGACCAACACGCCGACCGAGGACGCTGAGGCGACCATCGATCAGATCCGGCGTTGCGAGGAAGCGGGCGCCGACATCATCCGCGTCTCATGCCCGACGGCGGATGCGACGGCGGCGCTGAAGGAGATCGTTCGCGAATCTCGTGTGCCGATCGTCGCCGACATTCACTTCCATTACAAGCGAGCGCTGGAGGCCGCGGACGCCGGCGCAGCGTGCCTGCGGATCAATCCGGGCAACATCGGATCGGAGGAGCGAGTCCGAGAGGTGATCGCCGCCGCCCGCGCGAACGGTTGCGCCATCCGCATCGGCGTCAACGCCGGCAGCCTCGAGAAGGACCTGCTCGAAAAATATGGCGAGCCGTGTCCCGAGGCGCTGGTCGAAAGCGCGCTAGACCATATCCGCATCCTCGAGGACCACGGCTTTCGCGAGTATAAAGTGGCGGTGAAGGCGTCGGACGTGTTCCTCGCCGTCGCCGCCTACATGCAGCTCGCAAGCGAAGTGGATTGCCCGCTCCATCTCGGCATCACCGAGGCCGGGGGCATGATCGGAGGGACGGTCAAGTCGGCGATCGGGATGGGCAACCTGTTGTGGGCCGGTATCGGCGACACGATCCGAGTCTCGCTTTCCGCCGAGCCGGAGGAAGAAGTCCGGGTCGGCTACGAGATCCTGAAAGCGCTCGGCATCCGCAGCCGCGGCGTGCGCGTCGTCTCCTGTCCGAGCTGCGCTCGCCAGGGGTTCGACGTGATCCGCACCGTCGAAGCGCTCGAGGAGCGGCTCCAGCACATCAAGACCCCGATGTCGCTCAGCGTCCTCGGCTGCGTCGTCAACGGCCCCGGCGAAGCGCGAGAAACGGACATCGGCATCACCGGCGGCGGCAACGGCACGCACATGGTCTATCTGTCGGGCATCACCGACCACCATGTGAAGGACGCCGACATGATCGATCACATCGTCCGGCTGGTCGAGCAGAAGGCGGCGGAGATCGAGGCTTCGGAGACGAGCGAAACGACGCTCGACGCCGCCGAATAATCGTATAGGCGCGGCGCGGTGAACCGCGTTCCGCAACATCCCGTCCAGGCATTCGCCGTCGCGTTGGCGGCCGTCGGTGTCCTGTCGATCATGGACGCGGTGATGAAGCACCTCGTCCTTGCAATCGGAATCATCGCCGTCACGGTGTGGCGCGCGGTCGCCAATCTCGGGATCAGCGCCACGTTTTATCTGCCGAGCCATGCGGCATGGCCAACCCGGAAAACGATCAAGCTCCACGTCGCCCGCGGAGTGATCGTGACCGTGATGGCCTTTCTCTTCTTCTGGGGCATCGGCCGCGTCCACCTCGCCCAGGCCATCGCGCTAACGTTCATCGCGCCCTTGATCGCCCTTCTGCTGGCCGCTGCGTTCCTCCACGAACGCATCGGTAGGTCGTCGATTATCGGATCGCTGCTCGCGTTCGGAGGAGTGATCGTCATCGTCGCGGGCCAAGTGCAGGCGCAGTTGGGGCCCGATGCGCTTCTCGGCACTTTCGCCATTATCGGTTCGGCGCTCACTTATGCGGTCAACATCGTGCTGATGCGGCGCCAGGCGCTCGCCGCCAGACCGCTCGAGATCAACTTCTTCCAGTCCTTGACCGTGATGGCCGCGTGGGTCCTCGTGCTTCCGCTCATCGGCATGCCCGCGCTTCCTTCCGGCCAATTGCACTGGATCGCGGTCGCGGCCGTGCTTTCGACCTCGGGCACGCTGCTGTTCGCCTGGGCCTATGCGCGCGGCGAGGCGGGCTATCTCGCGGTCACCGAATATAGCGGCTTCCTTTGGGCCTCGGCTCTCGGCTGGATTCTCTTTCGCGAGGCCGTCACCGGCTACACTCTCGCAGGTGCGGCATTAATCGTCGGCGGATGCCTGCTCGCCTCGCGACGCAGGCCCGCCGTCCTCCCGGAGATCGACGTCGCCGCCTAGCCTGCGATCACGCCAATCGTGAATGCCAGGATTCCGATGTTGAAGACGAACGCAGCGAAGGTGTGGACGATCACGACGCGGCGGATGCGCTCGCTCGTGATTTCCACGTCCGACGTTGCGAAGGTCATGCCGAGCGTGAAGGCGAAATAGATGAAATCCCAGTAAAGCGGGAGGTGGGTGTTGGGGAAACTGAGGCCGTAACATCCCTTGGATGGGTGGATGTACGCCAGATGCGCGTAGTGAAGCGCATAGACGGTATTGCTGAACAGCCAGGCAAGCACGACCGTCCCGAGGATGAGGATTTTGGTGAACGGTTCGGGCGTTCCTCCGACCGTCTGGACGCCCATCACGACCAGGAGGACGCTCATCACGAGTCCGGTCAGGGCAAGCAGCAAGGTCCTGTTCGCGTCGTTCTTGTCGGCGAGCCTCTCAATCTTCAGCGCGCTTTTGATCTTGAGAAGCGGCATGCACAAAAAGAGAAAAAGGGCGGCAGCGGCGTCGAAGCCGATCATCAACGCTTCCGAGAAGGACAGGAAGAAAGCCGCGATCGAGGTCACCGCCACGAGTACTGTCGCGAACGCAATGAAGTGCGGAGGCGCGATCCGGTTGCCGATGCCTTCACGTTTGGCCATGTGTCGGCACACTAACGCGAGATGTTCCGCCGTCCAGCGGGAGAATGGGGAGTTTATAGATGCCGTGGGTGTGGCTGATTGTCGGCGGTCTTTTCGAAGTCGGCTTCACAACCTCGCTTCGCTTCGTCGACGGCTTCCGGAACGTTCCCTGGACGATCGCCTTCCTCGTCTCGGTCGCCATCAGCATGGGTTTGCTGGAAGTCGCCTCCCGCTCGATCCCGATGGGAACCGCCTATGCCGTTTGGGGCGGGATCGGCGCAGTCGGCACCGTCGCCGTCGGCCTGATGTGGTTCGCCGAGCCCTCGTCGCTCATCCGGATCCTGTTGATCCTCGTGATCGTCGCGGCGATTGCTGGCCTACGGCTGGCGGGCTGACGGAAGCTCTTGCGGCTCTAGCGCGGGCCCGATCTCGGGACTTGCCTCGATCGCCGGCAGGAACCGCGGCTGCGGAAACGGGCCGCGCGCCTGCTCGTAGGCATAGCCGAGCGACAGAAGCAGCGCCTCGCTCCACTTCGGTCCCATGAAGCTGAGGCCGACCGGCAATCCCTTGATCAGACCCATCGGCACCGTGAGATGCGGGTAGCCGGCCACAGCGGCGAGACTGCCCGCTCCACCGCCGCTGAACTGGTCGCCGTTCACTGCATCGATCTTCCACGCCGGGCCGGTCGTCGGACCGACGAGGGCGACGACGTTGTCGGCCTTCAGCAGACTGTCGATCCCCTTCGGGCCTGCCGCTTCGAAGCTCGTCTTGCGCGCCTTCCGGTAGGCCGCGTCTTCGAGGCCCTTGGTCTTCTCCGACTGCTGGAAGATCTCCTGCTTGAACAGCGCCATTTCCTGCGGCGCGTGGGCCGTGTCGAACGCAATTAAGTCGGCCAGCGTCCGCACGCCGATCGGCGCGGGGCTGCCCGCAAGATATTTGGCCATGTCCACCTTGAGTTCGCTCAGCAGCACCGCGAATTCGTTTTTGCCGATCGCGCTGTCGTCGAACTTCTTGATGTCGACGAGCACGGCTCCCTGGCGGCGGAGGACGGCGAGCGCTCCTTCGAAGGTCGGGTCGAGTTGCTCGGTCGACGCGAATCGCATCACGCCGATCCTCTTGCCCTTGAGGGAGCCGGAATCGAGCTGGGCCGTATAGTCGGTCGTGTGGCTGTCAGCCTCCGCGGTCGCCGGGTCGGCGGGATCGGTGCCGGCAATGACGGTCAGAAGCTCCGCGGCGTGGCGAACGCTGTCGGTCATCGGTCCGGCCGTGTCCTGGCTGTGGCTTATCGGAACGATGAAGCTACGGCTGACGAGCCCGACCGTCGGTTTCAGTCCGACGATGCCATTGATGGAAGCTGGACATGTGACCGACCCGTCGGTCTCGGTGCCGATCGCATACTGCACGATCCCTGCTGCAACCGCCGATCCGCTGCCGCTCGAACTGCCGCAGGGGTTGCGGTCGAGCGCCCAAGGGTTGCGCGTCTGCCCGCCGACCGCGCTCCAACCGGAAATCGATGCGGTCGACCGGATGTTCGCCCATTCGGACAAGTTGGCCTTGCCGACGATGATCGCACCGGCCTCGCGCAAGCGCGTCACGAGCGGGGCGTCGCGGTTGGTGACATTGCCGACCAGCGCCAGGCTGCCGGCGGTCGTCGGCATCGTCCCCGCCGCTTCGATATTGTCTTTGATGAGCACCGGCTTGCCGGCGAGCTGACCCTGCTTGCCCGACTCGTCGATCCGTCGGGCCTGTTCCATCGCGGTCGGATCGGTCGAGATGACGGCTTGAAGAACCGGATTGAGAGCCGCAATCTTCTGGAGCGTCGCGGCGGTCTCGGCTTGCGCGGATCCCATGGGAGGCAAGGGGGCCGGTTGGTACGCGACCGCCATCTCCATCGGTTCGGCGGACGGATATCCCGCGCAGCCGCCAAGAATGAGTGCAAGCGCCGTTGACCCGAGGATACGCATACCGATTCCCCCCTTTTTTAACCGGAACTCCGCCTTTCGATTGTCGCGCCGACGGCCGAAAGCTTCTCCTCGAGACGCTCGTAGCCGCGGTCGAGATGATAGACCCGCAGCACCTCGGTTTCGCCCTCGGCGGCGAGACCGGCGAGGATCAGACTCATCGACGCCCTGAGGTCGGTCGCCATCACTTCGGCGCCGGTCAGCTTCCCCGTTCCGTGAACGATTGCCGACCGGCCGTGGATGTCCACTTCGGCCCCCATCCTTCGAAGCTCGGGGACGTGCATGTAGCGGTTCTCGAAGATCGTTTCCTCGAGGAAGCTGTCGCCCGCCGCAAGGCTCAACATTGCCATGAACTGAGCCTGCATGTCGGTAGCGAATCCCGGAAAGGGCGCGGTCGAAAGCGCAAGCGGCCGCAGCGCCCCGTCGGCGCTGACCTTGATCCCCTTTTCGTGGAACTCGAGCATAAGGCCGGCGTGCGCGAGAGCGCTCAACGTCGCCTGCATGTCGTCCGCGCGCGCGCCGACTAGATCGATTGAGCCGCCCGTGATCCCTGCCGCGCAGGCATAGCTTCCGGCCTCGATCCGGTCAGGCATGACTTCGTAGGTTGTCCCGTGGAGGCCTTCGACGCCGTCGACTACCAGATGCGACGAGCCGATGCCCTCGATCTGCGCGCCCATGGCCACGAGCAGGTTGCAAAGGTCGACGATCTCGGGCTCGCGGGCGGCGTTGAAAAGCTGGCTTCGGCCGGCCGCGAGGACGGCGGCCATGACCGCATTTTCCGTCGCCCCCACCGACACGACGGGGAAGCTGTAATCCCCGCCAGCAAGGCGCCCGCCCGGAGCGCTGGCTTTCACATAGCCGGCGGCAAGCTCGATCTCGGCGCCCATAGATTCCAGCGCTTTCAGGTGAAGGTCGATCGGGCGATCGCCGATCGCGCAGCCGCCGGGAAGGCTGACCGTCGCCTCGCCGGCGCGAGCGAGCATCGGGCCGAGGACGAGGACCGAGGCGCGCATCTTGCGGACCATGTCGTAGGGCGCGACGGTCGACGCGATGTCGTCGGCGCGAAGGGTCATCTTCCGTCCGAACTCGCCCTTGCGGACTCCCGCCACACTCGTGGAAACGCCAAGCTGGTTGAGGAGATGGCCGAAGCTGTCGACATCCGCGAGGCGCGGCAGGTTGGCGAGAGTGAGCGGCTCGTCGGTGAGGAGCGCGCAGGGAAGCAGTGTCAGGGCCGCGTTCTTGGCGCCCGAAATCGGGATCTTCCCTTCGAGGCGATTGCCGCCCTTGATCCAGATGCTGTCCACCCCCGCGCTTTAGCTGCTTCTCCCCTCCCTGCAAGGGAGGGGCCGCGGGTGGGTACGAGCGAAGCGAGCCTGTCGCAGCGCTCGGCCAGCACCGGGCTGTCCGACCGCTGACGCGTCCCTACATTCCTCCCTTCGAGGGAGGGGAAAACTACGCCTTCTCGAGCGTGCACTGGAGCGGATGCTGGTTCTCGCGGGCGAAATCGACGACCTGGGCGACCTTGGTCTCGGCGACCTCGTAGGTGAAGACTCCGCAGACGGCGACGCCCTGCTGGTGGACCTGGAGCATGACCCGCGTGGCGTCCTCTATTCCCATCGAGAAGAAGCGCTGGAGCACAAGCACGACGAACTCCATGGGTGTATAGTCGTCGTTGAGCATCAGCACCTTGTAGTTGGACGGCTTCTTGGTCTTGGGACGGGTGCGCGTCGCGACGCCGACGTCGAGATCGTCGTCGAGGCCGTCGCCGCGGCCGGGGCCGTCCCCCATGCTTTTCACACGCCAGTTCATGAGCCGGTTATAAATATGGCACGGTCGGAACTCGCCGCAAGGCAGGAGCGGCGCGTGATCGACAGAAAAAAGGCGGCCGCCCCATTTTGGAGCGGCCGCCTCGCTGTGCCTGACGGGAGGGGAGGAGGTGTCAGGCAGCGATGGTATTGAGCTTCTCGACGTTCGCGCTGGCGCGGTTCGAGATGGGCTGGAACGCCTCGCCGGCGAGCTTCACGACCGACTCGGTGAGGTTCGAGCTCTCTTCGACGAAACGGTCGAAGGCGGTGCGGGCAAAGTCGCTCTGCAGCTGCAGGAGCTCGGTCGGGCTCTTCGCTTCGGCGAACGACCGGACGGTGTTGGCCGTCCGCTCCAGGCTGTCGCGGCTCTTCGCTGCGATGTCCTGGCCGATCGACTGGGCGCCGGTGGCGGCAATCTTGCCGGCCTCGACGAACGCGTCGAGGTTGCCGCGGTACAACTCGGCGAATTCCTCGGCAGCCTTGCGCGAGCGCTTGACGGCTTCCTCGCTTCGGCCGGCGGCGTCAGCGAACAGCTTCTCGAACGCTGGTACGCTCGGAAATGCATTGAACCCGGTGAACATCTTGGTGGTGTCGTTCTTCACTTTCTCATTCCTTTCCTTGGCGCGGCGTTGCGGCTTGGGGCGCGAGGCCTTCGCCTTGCGCATCCGCTTCGGCGCCACTTTCGATTTTGCTTCGGCAACCTTTGTCGCCTTTGCAGGAACCTCTGCCGCGACCTCGACGGCGTCGGCAATTGCTTCAACGGTCGTGTCGTTATTCTCGGCCATCGCACTCTCCTCTGTTGCAGCGCAACATAAATGGTGCATGGCACAACTTCAAGGGGATTTTGTGCGCTGCAGCAACAGCCCTTGACGAAGGGCGACGGCGCATCGCAAGAGCGGCCATGGACTTGCCCGAGACGAAGAGCTCCGACCGAACCCGACGGGGCTTACTGATCGTCCTCTCTTCGCCGTCGGGCGCCGGCAAGTCGACCCTCTCGCGAATGCTGATGGAAGCGGATCGCGAGATCACGATGTCGGTGTCCGCGACCACGCGTCCGCTCCGGAATGGGGAGCGGGAAGGCATAGATTATCATTTCGTGGACGATCGAGAATTTCAGAGCATGGTCGATGCGGACGAGCTCGCAGAGTGGGCCTATGTCTTCGACCACCGCTACGGCAGCCCCAAGGAACCAATCAAGGAGGCGCTGAGGAGCGGCCGCGACATCCTCTTCGACATCGATTGGCAGGGCACGCAGCAGCTCAAATATGCGTTCGGCAACGATCTGGTGCCGATCTTCATCCTGCCGCCGTCGATGGACGAGCTCGAGCGCCGATTGCGCGCTCGCGGGACCGACACCGAGCAAGTGATCGAAAGCCGGATGCGCCGCGCCGCCTCGGAGATCGGCCACTGGGACGCTTACGATTATGTCCTCATCAACGAGGACGTGAGCCGCTGCCTTGCAGATGTCCGCGCGATCATTGCCGCCGAACGGCTGAAGCCCGATCGCCGTCCCTATCTGATTCCTTTCGTTCGCGAGCTGGTCGAAAGGCCCAACAACTAAGCCAGCAGTTCCAGGAATTTCGCCGCAGCCATGAAATCCGCGCGCCTCGCTTCCAGCGCAGCCTCGGCCTCCGCATCGGCGCCCCACTGCTCTTTCTGCCATTGCTCGTCGATGGTCACCGCCTTCCAGGCGTCGGCGGGGGCGATATGACCTTCCAGCACCGCCAACGCTGCGACTAGCGATCCGCCGACCGTCACCAGGGGCGACAGCCCAGCCAAATGGAAAGCGTCGAGCGAGCCGACCGCGTGCGACAGCCGCTGCGTCGTCGCTTCGGGCTGCGCGACATGAATGATTCCCGAGGTGGTGCAGAAATCCACATCGAACCGGCGTCGCGCCCAGGCGAGGATCGCGTCCCAGCTCTCTTGCTGCCGGGCGACCAGGCTGGGCGGGTTCTGCGCTCGATAGCAGGCGAGGTCGTTTTCCCCATAATTGGCGAGGCCGGTTGCGAATGCGGCCGGATCGGACGCCACGCGGTCGATCGCTGCATTGGCAAGGCCGGTCAGAGGCATCGACCGCGGATCGAGGGTCTCGGCAGCGACGGTCCATTCCTCGACGATGGCCTGTGCCAGTGTCTCGGTCGGCACCAGAAGAGCTTTACGTGCCGGTGTTCGAAGCGGCTTGCCGTCGAGCTGGACGGCCCACCCGTCGCCTTCTCGTACCGCGGTCGCTTGCTTCCAGAACCGCTTCATTCGCGCTCCCGGTCCACCTGCCTCCAATGCTTGCGGAGCAGGGTCGGCGCGACCACGGCGTCGATCAGGCCCATGGCGACGATGACCCCGCCGACAACCGGCCAGCCGCCCGGCCGGAGGATGTCGCTGAACATGATCGCCACTCCGGCGGCGATGGTGAGGAGGCCGAACAGGCGTGCGCCCGCAAAGACGAAGAAGCGGCGTTTCCAGATATCCTCGTCAGCCATTCACCGCCTCCCTTGCCAACGCCATGACGTCACACGGAACGTCTGCCACCGCGCAAGCGCCAGCGGCCCGCAACTCCTCCGCATCGTGGTAACCCCAGCCGGCGCCGATGGCGGTTGCTCCGGCAGCGACGGCCATTGCCATGTCGAAGCTCGTGTCTCCGACAACGACCGTCCTCTGCGCGCAGGCCCCCGCGTCTGCCATTGCCGCAAGGGTCATCGCCGGTGAGGGCTTGGAAGGATGCCGGTCGGCGGTCTGCAGCGAGACGAAGCGGGCATGGATGCCGTGGCTTTCGAGGCAGTGCCGCAGCCCGCGGTCGGACTTGCCGGTCGCGACCGCAAGCAGCCAGCCATCGGCTTCCAGCCCGTCGAGAAGCTCGATTATCCCCTCGAACAAAGGCTCCTCGACCCGCCCTTCCTGGCGGGCTCGAAAGAAGCATCTCTTGTAGCTTTCCGCGAGCATCAGGTGGTCGCTTTCCCGTGCCTCCGGGACAAGTGCGGCCATCGCCTCGGTGAGGCTCAGCCCGATCACCCGGCGACAGTCCCTCGCCGGGGGAATTTCCAGCTCATGGGCTTCGAAGGCCTCGGCAAGCGCGCGGTGTATCGTGGCGCCGCTGTCCACCAGAGTCCCGTCGCAGTCGAAAATCGCCAGTTTCGTCATTTCCTGGGCCGGTCCCCACGCGAGCGCCGTTCGCCCCGCCGCGTCGCACGTTGCGGCTTCGCGCGCCGGTGCGGCTTTGCAACAGGAGCGGCGGCTTGCTCGCCGGCAGCGACTTCGAAGCCCAGCGTCTCGAGGCTTTGCGCGAAATGATCCGGCAGGTCCGCGGTGACTGCAATCTTCCCGCCGCCCGGCGAATCGATCTTCAGCCGCCTGGCATGAAGGTGGAGCTTCCGGCTGATTCCGCCGGTGAGGAAGGAATCCGGTCCGCCGTATTTGCCGTCGCCGACGATCGGATGGCCGATCGCGGTCATGTGCGCGCGCAGCTGGTGAGTCCGGCCGGTCAGCGGCTGAAGCTCGACCCAGGCGGCGCGATTGCCGGCACGGTCGATCACTCGCCAGCGGGTCTTCGCTGCCGCGCCATGTTCCTCGTCCACGTGCATCTTTTCTCCGCCAGTGCCCGGCTGCTTGGCGAGAGGAGCATCGATCAGACCCTCGTCGGCGGAAGGGACGCCGACGACCAGCGCCCAGTAGATTTTCCTCGCGGTCCGCCCGGAAAAGGACTTTGAGAAAAACGCGGCTGCCCGCGCGCTTCGAGCGACGAGCAGCGCTCCGGACGTGTCCTTGTCGAGCCGGTGCACCAGCTTCGGCCGGGTGCCGGAGTCATCTGAGAGCCCGTCGAGCAGGCGGTCGAGATGGTTGGTTGTCTTGGTGCCGCCTTGCGTCGCGAGCCCCGGCGGCTTGTTAAGGACGAAGGAATCCCCGTCTTCGTGGATCACCATCGACCGGACATAGTCCTCCTCGTCGGCGGTAAGAACCGTGCGCTTCGGCCGGACTCGCTCGCGCCGCTCGGGCTGCGCCTCGCTCGGAGGAACACGAATTTCCTGCCCGGCAGCGATGCGCTCGCCTGGAGCGACCCTTTTGCCATCCAGCCGAAGCTGGCCGGTGCGGGCCCAGCGCGACACCATGTTGAAGCTGATCTCCGGCTGGTTGCGCTTGAACCACCGGTCGAGGCGGATCCCGTCGTCGTCGTCGGACACGATGAAGGTGCGGGCGTCGGCCATCTTTGGCACTTAGCGATTGCGACGGCGAATTCTAACCCGTCCTTTCCGACCAATAAGCAAAGGCCTGGCGTTGCAGCTTCCCGACCAGCTTCATGGCTTCAGGGCCAGTCCACAGGCCGTCGTACCCGTGAAGCATTGCGCCTCCGACCCACCAGCCCTGGCCCGGCAGGCCGTCGGACTGGCGGACCACCAGTACGGCGAGTTCCGGCTCGCCGCGCTCGGCGGCATCGTCGTCCACTACCGCGAGGACCTTGCACAAAGCCCGCATCTTCGGTCGGGTGAAGGCATGCCCGAGCGCATTGAGAAGCTCGGAATAGGTGATGGATTCACCGGCCGCTGCAGAGGCGATCAACAGCCTCCTCACTCTCGCCGGATCGGCGAGCAGCCCGGCAGCGCTCATTCCGGCTGGTCGGCGACCGGCGTCAGCTCAAAGACCTCGAGGTCCGCACCGCTTTGCGGCCAGGGAATGACCAGCCGCCACGTGAACGGCGCAATCCGCTCGAACACGCCCGCCATATTTCGATTTTGGTCCTCGCCGTACGCAAGCGGCTCTTTTTCGTCGGCAAGCGCAAGGCTGCCGAGGAAGATCATGCGCGTCGGATCGTCATCGTCCCAGAGACGGCCGGCCGGGCGCTGGCTGCCGGTCTGCTTCACGATGGTCAGCACGCCATCGTCATCAGAAAGGACATAGCAGAAGAACGGCTTGAACTTGGTGAATGCCGCGGCCTTCTTGTCGGGGTTCCCTATGCTGATCATCCGGCAGTTGTAGCTTCCGGGCGTCGGCTGCGGCCGCGGCAGGGCTGTCTTGGGAGTGAGGAGCACGCCTTCCGACGCAATGTCGCTTGAGTGCTTCGCCTTGGCTTCCCTCAATGCCTGCTGCCACGCCAGGTCGAGCCGGATGATACGGCTCTCGTCGGCAACCGTCGCGACGCCCTTCCAGCCGGCCGAGACCGGCTGCTCTTCGACGGTTACGCTTGCGGTACTCGGCGGACGGCGGTCCGCCGTGCCGCACCCGGCGACAAGTGCCGCCGCGAAGGTCACGGCAAGGTACCGAGCACCTTTCACCGCTATCGCCTCACCCACATGTCGCTTTGGTGCCAGCAGGAGCCCGGGGATGCAACCAACGCGGCGTTGACCAAGGACTTTGAATTCCCCTTTGCAGCCGCTAGGCGCGCGCCGGATGAACGTGTCCCGGAAGCCGCAGAACCGCGCCCAAAGCGGCGTCTGGCTCGGCGTCGGAGCCTACGGCTTTTGGGGAATTCTCCCGATTTATTTCAAGGCGATCGCCGACGTCGGCGCCGTAAATATCGTTGCCCACCGAATCATCTGGTCCATTCCCTTCCTGGCATTGCTCTTGTTCGCGTTGGGGGAATGGCGCGAAATCCGCCGGATCCTGGGAAGCCCTCGTCTCGTCGCCTTCCTCTTCGTCACCGCCCTTCTGATCGCAATTAACTGGCTCCTGTACGTTTACGCGGTGACAAGCGGGCACATCCTCGCCGGAAGCCTCGGCTATTATCTCAATCCCCTCGTAAACGTGCTGCTGGGCCGGATTCTGCTCAAGGAGCGGTTGGTGTGGCTTCAATGGGTTGCGGTTGCGGTCGCAGCCGCCGGGATTTCGGTCCTGGCGTTCCAGGCGCTCGGCCAGCTGTGGATCAGCCTGGCGCTTGCAGCAAGCTTCGCGACCTACGGCCTAATGCGGAAGATTGCGCCGGTCGAAGCCGCTCCCGGCCTCGCCGTGGAAACCACGCTTCTCCTTCCCGCGGCGCTGGTCTGGCTTGGCTGGCAGGTCGCGTCGGGCGATCCCGCCTTCGGTCCGTCCGACAAGGATGCGCTTCTTCTGGTCTTCGCGGGAATTGCGACCACCGTACCGCTGATCCTCTTCACTGCTGCTGCCCGAAGATTGCGTTATTCGACGCTCGGGATGCTCCAGTTCATTGCGCCCACGCTTCAATTCGCCTGCGCAGTTGCCCTTTACCGAGAGCCGTTCACGGCTGGGCACGCAATCGCGTTCGGCTCGATCTGGACCGCTCTCGCGCTCTATGTCGCAGCGATGGTGAGGACGAAGGAGCAACTCTCCGCAATGGCGCCGGAGTAACTCTCACAATCACTACGTCGACCTGCTAGACTGCCGCGCCGGCCGTTTTGAGAGGATTTCGATGCTCAACCTGGTTTCGATCATCATTGGCCTCGTTTCGCTCGTCTTCGTCGCGATCGCTTTCCTGCCACTGCTCGGGTGGGCGAACTGGCTGGTCGTTCCGCTGGCCGTCATAGGCGCTGCGATTGGAGCGTTGAGCCGCGGGACTGCGGGCCGCAATCTCAACATCTTCGTCATCATCATCGGCGTCCTGCGCCTGATGCTGGGCGGAGGTATCCTGTGAGCCGCGACGCCCGCATCGACGCGTATATCGAGCGCGCGCAGCCCTTCGCGAAGCCGGTGCTGCAGCACGTGCGCGAGCGGGTCCATGCCGCGGTCCCGGAAGCGGAGGAGACGATGAAGTGGAGCTCGCCCGCCTACACGCTGGACGGGAAGATTCTGCTGATGACGGCGGCGTTCAAGCAGCACGCTGCCCTGAATTTCTGGCGCGGGCAGGAGCTCCGGGGGGAGCAGGCGAACGCCGATGCGATGGGCCAGTTCGGCAAGATCACTTCGCTCGCCGACCTGCCGTCGAACGACGAACTGGACCGGCTCATCCGCGAGGCCGCGGAACTGACGAGGTCGGCTCCTGCCCCGCGCAAGGCAAAGCACGCGCCGAAGCCGCGGCCCGAAATGCATCCCGAGTTCGCAGCAGCGCTGGCGAAATCCCCGAAGGCGAAGGCGGCGCTTGACGGTTTCCCACCGTCGGCTCAGCGCGACTATCTGGATTGGATCAGCGAAGCGAAGCAGGACTCGACGCGGACCAAACGCATCGCGACCGCGGTCGAATGGCTTTCGGAGGGCAAGAGGCGGCACTGGCGCTACGAGAGCTGCTAGCGCGACATTTTGAGCGCCGGACCGAAGCGGGTCCGGACTTCCTCTTCAACCGTGAAGCCGCATTTTTCGTAAAAGACGCGGGCGCGCGGATTGGCGACAACCGAAAGCGCCAGTCCTCTTTGGCGAGCGCGGTGTGTCGCCGCAGCAACCAGTGCTTTGCCGATTCCGAGTCCCCAAAGGTCCGGCTCGACGAACACTCCATCCAGCTCACCGCCGACCTCCGCCGCAAATCCGGCGATAGCGCCGTTCCATTCGGCGACGATCACCTGGCCGTTCGCAATTTGGGTCGGCGGAAGATGGATGGCGTCGGGGTGCTTCAAAAGTTCGTACCGATATTCGGGAAGCTCGAGCGATGCGAGCCTCTGCAAATGCTCCAGCTTGAGACGGTCCCCAGAGCGCGCCAGCCGCAGCGTCAGCGATTCAATGTTCTTGGACATAACGCCCCGGGGCGTTTTCGATCGCT